>CAZRVI010000012.1:0-18643 GCA_964603525.1 Candidatus Woesearchaeota archaeon
AGAAGCATAACCTACAGCATTTTCGTAATTGTTAATTATATCACCTGAAGTATAATAAGAGAGTAAAGAAACTTTTTTAGATTTCTTTGATTTGGCAAATTCTATTGTTGTTGTAATTGGAGATTTTCCACATATTGTGGTTTTTTTAGAGAACTCAAAAAATTCTTTTGAATTTAGTTTTTTAATATAAGAGATTGCTTTTGAATCTAGGTTGTAAAGATTTTCTTTTTTGGAATGCAAAAAAGGGGTAAAATTATAGTTAGGACCATAATGGGTAAAATCTGATGAGCATATTAATACAATATTTTCAAATTCTGAAAGTATTTTTCCTAGTTTTATTAGTTTTTCATAATTATTAGAGGAAATACAAATTGGTAAGAATTTTAGTTTATTTAAATTGTCTTTTGAAGCAAATTGTAAAAAAGGTAATTGAACTTCTATGCTATGTTCTTGCAAATGTGCTTCAGCTTCATTAGTTAAATCTGGAAATTTTTTTATTAATTTATTTCCTAAATCTTTATCTATTTTTATTATTCCCAAAGGAGTTTCCCAATCTGCAAATAAATATGTTGAGAATTCTGCTCCTAAACCTGTATGATTTGGCGATATTATTATATATGTTTTTGGAAATTTAGATTCTGCTATCTCTTTGTATGCCCAAGCCATGCAAGGACCTGAGTAAAAATAACCTGCATGCGGTGTTATAATAGATAAAATTTTTTTATTTGTTCTTTTAACAGGCAAATCACCTGGTCCTAATTTATGAATAAAACAAGATGCTATTTGCTTTTCTAATTTATCAAAGGTTGATTCATAAAAAGTTCCTGAAGCTATTGGTTTTCTATTCATAATTATTTTTTAATTTAATGAATATAAATAGATTTCTAATTTTCAGATTTAAAGGGTTATAAAATTTTGTGATGTCTTATAATTATGTTACATCCTTAAAGTCTCTTATATAAACAGCGTAAAGGGGGTGTAAATTTCAAAAAGTTTATAAAGAGTCAATTGTGAAAAATTTTTATGATAATCAGAGATGTAAATTTTGGAGCAAATAATTCTTTAGATGGAATAATAGCACGGGAAAATGGAGATCCTGCAGAAACCAGCATAATATTTCTACATGGATTTTTAGCTGATTGTAGAGGAGATGAAAATAAAGCAAGAGTTAAAATTTATTGTGAAAAAGCTCCAGAATCTGGTTTTAATGGTTTAACTTTTAGTTTTAGAGGACATGGAAAAAGTAAAGGTAAAAGAGGATCTATAAGCAAAACACAATTAGTAGAGGATATAGGAAGTGCAGTAGAATTTGTAAGGAAGGAATTTGGAACAGAAACAATTTATTTATGTGGATCAAGTACAGGAGCAACAGGTGCTTTATATTACACTGCAGAAAATGGAGGAATAAACAGACTAGTATTAATTTCACCTTATACTTCTTTTGATAATATAAATTTAAGTGAAAAACAAAGAAAAGCATTAGAAGAATATTATGCAACTTATAAAAAAACTGGTATTGATGTGTATTTACCATTCTCTAGAACGGATAAACTAGATGAGGAATTAACTAAAAAATTTCCTATTAGTTCTTATTACTGGTTACAACATATGAATGGAATAGAAATTGCTAAAAAAGTAAATGTTCCCTGTTTAGTCATATGCGGTCTAAATGATGGCTGGGTAAATCCTAGTTCCATAAAGAAATTATATTCAAATTTAAGGTCTGATAGTAAAGAATTAAGAGAGTATGATGATACTCATAGTTTAGAAAATCATGAACATGAAGTAATAGAAGATATTTTTGGCTTCTTGGATGGAATTAAATAAAAAATAAAAAATTAAATTAAAGGAGCAACTTTTATAATTGCATACTTTTCTGCTGTTATTGCTCTTGGATTTGTTTCTAAGTTGGTTATTTCTAAGTTATTAATTATTTTTGTTTCTCCTTTGTTTATTCTTTCATCTGTATTATCTACTCTTAAATTTATGCTTTGTAATTTGTCGGTATCAACATTAAGCAGAATTATTGTATGATCCTGTATTGTTATTTTGTCATTGATGTACATTAAGTGTTCATTTGGTCCTGGTTCATATTTGTTGGCTTTTAGTATTATATGGGTGTCTTTTCCTGTAGGATCAAATTTAATTTTAGTTAATAGAATTTCTATGTTGTTAACTATTTCCTGTTTATGAGTTTCATAAATTGTATATTCTTTATAGTTTACTTTCAATTTAACTTCAGAATCAGATGTTACTTCTAATAACTCTATTTTTTTATCATCTACTACTAAAGATTCACCAGGAATAAGTTTGTATTCTTCTGTTATAATTTCTTTTGCAAAATCAACACCTTCTTCTACATATTCTTCTATTTCTTCTATGGGTTCTAGTTCTTCAAATTGTTTTGCAGGCATACAGCCCATCACAAATAAAATTAATAAACAAATTAAGATTTTTTTCATTTTTTCCTCCTTTTATTATTTTTAAGTAAATTTTTAATTGATCTCAGTTCTTGTTGTATTTCTTCTATTTCCTTTTCAGCTTTTCTGTTAACTATATAATCACGTTCTGCTTTAATTCTATCTCTATCTGCTGCTCTATTTTGGCTCATTAATATAATTGGTGCTTGTACTGCTGCTAAACATGATAAGCATAAATTAAGTAAAATAAAAGGGTAAGGATCCCAGGTTTTTCCGAAAATCAACCAAGTTGTATTAATAGTCATCCAGATAAGAAGAAATAATCCTAGTAAAAATATAAAAAACCAGGAACCTGCAAATCTTGTTACTATGTCTGCTGCTTTTTGACTAAAAGTTAGTCTATGATAGGATCTTAAAAGATGATTTATATCTTTAAGTTTTTTGTCATGTAATTTTCTAGATTTCTTTTTATAGGATCTCTTTTTTTTAGGCATTTTCTTTATTTAAAGTTCTTTTGCATATTTATAAAATTTATCTTTATATTAAAATTATTAGCAGAGGTATTAAAATAAAAGCTATTAAGATGTAAAGTGCTTTTTTTCTTGATATATGGATTAATCTTTTAGATATATATTTTGTAAGTTTGAATAAGAAATTTGTATTAGGTAAAAATATTAGGGCACCTATAACAGCAAATAAAGAATAGGCTACTGCACATGCTAAGGAAGATGTTTTACCAATAATTATTGATGCTAAAAATACATCAGTAAAAGTACCTAAATCTGCTCCCAAGATAAAAGGTATGGCTTTTTTTAGATTAATTAACCTAGATACTGCTAACGGGACTAATAACCCTATAGTTATACTAGAAGAAAAAACTATTGCTGTTATTAAAACACCTATTAAATAAGCTTTATATTTTGATTTGAAGTATTTGTTTATGAATCTTCTTGCCTTTTGTTCTCCTCCTAATACAATTATAATAATATTACTAAGATATTTTAATGTATAAATCAAAATTACAAAACCTAATATTAATAAAATAAATTTATGATTTCTTTTAAATAAAAAATCTATAATTGGAGATGTTATAATTCCTACAAAATTAGGTATTTTTAGTAAAGAAATTTTTTCTCCAAGAATTGATGCAACAAGCATAGATAGCCTTGAAAAGAATTTTAAAAAATATTCTAATAGGAATACTATGATAACTAATAAAGCAGAATATATAGAATAAGATAAACCAATTTCAAATCCATGCCTAAAATCCCTTCTTTTTTTAGCTGCTGTTATTAATGAAATTATTAGTGCTGTAATTGTTGTCCCTAATGATGCACCAATCATAATATATATTGCTGTTTGCAAGGTAATCAAATTATTTCCTGTAAATGTTGCTGCTATAGATCCAATAGCACCAGAAGATTGTACAATAGAAGTTGTAAACCATCCTGTAGATATTGCTTTAATTGGAGTTAAAGTTTGTATAAGAAAAGATTTTATATTTGGTGCAAGAAATAAAGATGTTTTTTTAATTAACTCTATTGAAAATATAAACAAATAGATTAAAAAACCTAATTTTATTACCTCTTTTTTCATACACAAACATATATACTAAAAAGCTATAAATAGTTTTTGGAAAATTTTATAAATGGATAATTTCTGAGAAAATTTATGAATGACGAAAACTATGAAGAAGAATTTTATGATGGAGAAATTAGTGATGATGATATTTATAGTGAAGAAGGCATTGAAGAATTAGAGGAAAGTGATGTTATAAATCCTGAAGAAGAAGGGTTTATGAAAGGTTATAATAAAGCAGGTAAAAATAGAAAAAAGAAACTTGCTATTTAATATTTTAAATTTCTTTAAAGAAACAAATACTTACTAAAAAACAAACAGCCATTAGAGGTGCAAAGACTAAATTTGATATATTTGATAGAGTAGTAATAAAAGTCCAATTTAAATTAAAGCAAATATTAGACCATTTAATATGTTCAATTATTAGAAATAAGCCAAGAAAAATTAATCCAAATAATAAAGTGTTAGTTCCTTGTAATAATCTTTTATCTTCCAGTATTCTTTGCCTTAATAAATAAATAAATGCTAGGATTAAAAACAAGATTGATACTGCTGTTAATGTGAAATTTATATATTCTATCATTTTTCATTCTCCCTTATTATTTTTTGCAATATTTCAATTTTCCTTCTTGAATCCTTAAGCTGTTTTTCTGTTTTTGTTAACTTTTTCTTTAAATCTTGTATTTGTCTTTCCTTTGAAACCATTTTTTCTTTTTCTTTTGTTATCTTATCAATATTTTTCTGCAGTAATTTTTTTTCTTTTTCAAATTCTTTTTTATTTCTTTTGAATTCATCTTCTTTATCAAATAACTCATCTTCCAATAAAACCAGTGCTTCTTTTTTCTTGTTTAGTTTTTTTCTTTCTGATTGTAATTTTTGTTTTAGTTTGTCTAAATTTGCTTGTTGGTCTTCTATAATATTTTCCCTGTCTTCAATGTCATTTAGTTTTTTGGAAATTTCTTTTTGTTGTATTTTTATTTCTTTTAATTGCTCCTGGATTTGTTCTTTTTGCTTTAATAATTTATCTGCTTGTTTTTTTTCTTTTTCTAATTTATCTTCTCCATCCTCTAAATCTTCTTCTCTTTTTTCAAGTTCTTTTCTTTTTTTGTTTAACTTTTCTTTTAATTGCTGTAATTTTTCTTTTTGAACTTCTATGTCTTCTTTTTCATATAGTAGATTTTCATTTTGTTCTTCTAGATCTGCTTTTTGCTTTTCTAATTGTTTTTTAGCTTTCTTAAGTTCTTTTTGTTCTAATTTTAGATTTTCTAAATCAAGAAGCAGTGTTTCTGATTTTTGGTTTATGTCTTCTTCTTTTCTTTTTAAGGCGTTCTTTTTTCTTTGAATTGATTTTTTTTCTTTTTCTATCTGATCCTCTTCCTGTTTTAATTTTTTAAAATGAGTTTTAATAAGTTTTAATTGATCGGATTCAGGATAGAATGTAAGATCTTTTACTGTTTTTGGTTGCTGTTTGAAAAATTTAATGTATGTGGAAATAAATAAGAAGAACAGAAGTAAAGTTATTAAAGAAAGATGTATTAGCATATTAATCTCTTCTGCTAGAATATATTTAAATATAATAATAGTTATGAAAGGAATTATAAGTAATAATACTAAAGTTACTTTTAGTTTATGTTTAAATAAATCATGGACACCAAATTTTTTGATTTTATACCATGTGATTATAGCAATAATAAATAGAATGACTATTATATAATTTGAAATTGATAGTATTAAATCTCCCCCCATGATATCACTTATTTAGAGTATTCTTTTTTAACTATTTTTTAAGAGTATATAAATTTTATTGTAATGTAACTTATAAAACGAAATATTTATAAAGAAGATGTTTTTAGTATATTTTAAAGTGAATTCTTTAGAATTAAAAGGAGTAAAGAAAAATGGAAAATAAAGATAATATTAATAGTATAACTAAGAAGGGCACTACAACAGTTGGTATTAAATGCAAGGATGGTATTGTATTAGCAGCTGATAAAAGAGCTGTTTTGGGTTTACAAATTATAGGCCATAAAAAAGTAGATAAAATATATAAGATAACACCTAATTTAGCAATTACTATAGCAGGAACTGTTTCTGATGCCCAATTAATCACTAAACTAATTAAAGCTGAATTAAATTTAAGAAGAATAAGAATAGAAAAAGAGCCTAGTGTTAAAGAAGTTGCTAATTTGCTTGGTGCTATTGTGTATCAAAATATTAGAAAATTCAGTCCTATTTTAGGAATAACAGGATTTCTATTAGGTGGAAAAGATAGTAAAGGATTTTATTTATATGATATTGGACCTGATGGTTCTGTATTAGAACATGAAGATTATATGACAGATGGTTCTGGAATGGTTTATGCTTTTGGAGTTTTAGACACTTTATATAAGAAAGATATGAGTGTAGCTGAAGGAATTAAGTTGGGAATAAGAGCTATAAATGCTGCAATGCAAAGAGATACTGCAACTGGAGAAGGTGTTGATGTTGTTACAATAACAAAAGAAGGAGTTAAAAAAGTTTTAACTAAGAAAGTAAAAATTGATATTACAGAATAAATTTTTCTTTTAAGAAATAAAAAATGGGAAATATTTTTGATGAAATTATAAAGATCATACCTAGCAAATTAATTAGTCAGAGCTGTTTTGAGGGTGCAAATATTATTTTATATACAAAAGATAAGAATTTCTTCTTGGATAATAAAGGATTAATTAAGAAGGCTGTAGAAAATATTAAAAAAAGAATTGAACTAAGACCTGATCCCAGTATATGTATGGATATGGAAGATGCTAAAAAAATAATTAAAAAAACAATTCCTGAAGAAGCTGGTGTTTCCCAAATTTTGTTTGATCCACAAAGAAGCGTTGTTGTTGTTGAAGCTGAAAAACCTGGTTTAGCTATTGGAAAACAAGCAGAAATGTTAAAGGAAATTAAGAAAAAAACATTTTGGATTCCTATTATAGCAAGAACCCCTGCAATCAGATCTAAGATTATTGAAAATATAAGGCAGGTTTTGTATGAAAACAATGATTATAGAAAGAAATTTTTGAATAAAGTTGGTAAAAGAGTTTATGGTGGCTGGACAAGAGAAAAAAAACAGGAATGGATTAGGTTAAGTGTGTTGGGTGGCGGAAGACAAGTTGGTAGAAGCTGTTTTTTGTTACAAACACCTGAAAGCAAAATATTACTGGATTGTGGAATTAATATTGCTGCTGATGAAAAGAATGCATATCCTTATTTAGATAGTCCTGAATTTTCTATTGAAGAATTGGATGCAGTAATTGTTACACATTCTCATCTTGATCATTGCGGTTTAGTTCCTTATTTATATAAAATGGGTTATAAAGGACCTTGTTATATGACTTCTCCAACAAGGGATATTGCTGCTTTGTTATGTTTGGATTTGATTGATGTTGCTTTTAAACAAGCAAAAAAACCATTATATTCTTCAAGTGATGTTAAAGAAATGGTAAAGCATTGTATTACATTAAGTTATGATGAAGTTACTGATATAACTCCTGATGTAAGAATTACTTTGTATAATGCTGGACATACTTTAGGAAGTGCAATGATTCACTTGCATATTGGAAATGGATTACATAATTTGCTTTATACTGGAGATTTCAAATATTTAAGAACACAATTATTAGAGCCTGCTACAAATGTATTTCCTAGATTGGAAACAGGAATTATAGAGAGTACCTATGGAAGTAAGGCTGATATACTGCCAAGCAGAAAAGAATGTGAAGAGAAATTGATTAATTTAATAAAAGAAACTATTGAGAAAAAAGGGAAAATATTAATGCCAACATTAGGAGTTGGAAGATCACAAGAGGATATGTTAATTATTGAAGAGGCTATTAGAACAGGCAAATTACCCAAAATCAATGTTTATTTACAAGGAATGTTATGGGATGTTACAGCAATTCATACTGCTTATCCTGATTTTTTAAATAGAAGGGTAAGAAAAAATATTTTTCATAGAGATCAAAATCCATTTTTGGCTGATATTTTCAAGAGAGTTGGAAGTAAAAAAGAACAACAAGGTATAATTAATAAAAAAGAACCTTGCATTATTTTAGCAACAAGTGGTATGATGGTGGGAGGTGCTAGTGTTGAATATTTTAGACATTTGGCTGATGATCCTAAGAATCTTTTGATATTTACTTGTTATCAAGGTGAAGGAAGTTTAGGAAGAAGAATTAAAAATGGGGAAAAAGAAATATTAATGGAAGGAGATAAAGGTATTGAAACTGTTAAGGTTAAAATGAGGGTTGAATCTATAGATGGGTTAACAAGTCATGCTGGTAGAAATGAAATATTAAGATTTGTTCATAATTTAGATCCTAAACCAAAAAGGATAATTGTGAATCATGGTGAAGCAAGTAAATGTCTGGAATTGGCAAGTACTTTGCATAAAATTCATAAAATAGAAACTATTGCTCCAAGAAATTTAGAGACAATTAGGATAAGATAATTTTATAAATTAATTATTTCTTAGTTTAAAGCATGAAGTGTAGTATTTGTAATGAAAATATTGAAGAGACTTTTTTAGGCAAGATTAAAGGAACTTATGTTAAAGGGAAACCTGTTTGCAGCAAATGCCAGAACAAATATTTAGAAGAGAAGAAAACTAAATGATTGATAATATAATGCCCTGGTAGCTCAGCTAGTTAGAGCATCTGAAGTTTATCTGGTGAACCTCGTATTGGTTGAGAGAAGGTTGAGAAAGCAGAAGGTCGAGGATGCAAATTCCTCCCAGGGCTTTTAAGAAAAGTTTTTAAATGCTTAATTCTAAATTTAAAATGTGTGAGGGTGCCGGAGTGGTCAAACGGGCTGGCATGGTCTTTATTAAAAGATTTATGGCTAAACTTAAGATCACTCGTAAGAAATCCAGTGGGTTAGTCCCTACGCAGGTTCGAATATAAAGAGCTAAAATCTCTTTAAAGAAATTCCTGTCCCTCACATTATTTATAATTATTAATCTAATCTTAGCAACTAACAGATAATTTTAAATAGTTGATTAACCAACAATATAGTTGATAAAACAACAGTAATCAAAATGCATCAAAATGATCAATAAAACTGAACTTAAAATATTGTCTGCTTTTTTTCCAGAAGGAACAGAAAGAACTACAAAAGAAATAGAAGACCGTTCAGGTTACTCCCATGAACGGACTTATTCTATACTTAAAGTATTAGAAAAGAAAGGTATTTTATTAAAAAGGAAGGTGGGTAAAGCACTTGTTTTCTCAATTAGGAAATTTGATGACATAGTTTATCTTTCGTTTGCATATTACTCGATAAACAAAAAAACCAATTTTACCAAAAAATATCCTTTTGTTTGGAACGCACTTGATGAATTTTTAAATAAAACAAAACCTGATTTAGCTATATTATTTGGCAGTTATTCAAAGGGAGAAGCAAAAGAAAAAAGTGATATTGATGTTTTATGTGTGAACAGTGATTCAAAAACTGAAAAGATTGCTTTGTCGCTACGGCACAAATATAATTTAAGAATTACTCCTGTTGTCATAACTAAAGAAGATTTTAAGAACATCAAAACTGAAAATCCTGAGTTTTGGAATGAGTTAGTAGAATTTGGAATCATTCTAAGAGGGCAGGAATTATTCTATGAGTTAGTTTATAGGTGTAATAAATGAAGAGAAATACTGATTGGTTTATCAAAGAAGGATTGCTTTCAAAAACACCATCTATTTGGAGGTTAGCATCAAAGTTTATTGAAAAAGCAAAAGATAATCTCATAACGTTAAGTATTCTATTTGATATTCATAATAACAAAGAAGTGAAAAATTCTTTGAACATCCCAGAAGGTTATGATTCAAGTGAATGGGTTGTTATTGCTGCTTATTATGCAATGTATATGGCAGCTTTAGCAGCACTAGCTAGAATAGGTTATAAAAGTAAAAGCCATATTGCAACTGTCTTGGCTTTAGAGACATTTTTTGTGAAAAAGCAATTATTAGAAGAAAACTATCTTAAGATGATCGAGAAAGCTCAGTTAGAAAAAGAATATATAGATAACCTAAACCTTGCAAAAGATCGAAGAGAAATCGCACAATATAGTGTTACAAAGGAAACAACAAGAAGGATAGCAGAAGAAATTAAGGAAGATTCTTATAAATTTGTAAAAAGAATGGAAAAACTGATTAGAGATTTAGAAGGTATAAGAAAAGTTGATGGGTTCTAATGTCTTGCATAGCATTATTTTTTGATTAATGGATGGAAATATTTAAAAAACAAACTTAATTCTAATTAGTAGAGCCTAGGTAGCATAGGTAGTTAATGCGCCACCTTGGTATTTTAAAACAAAGAGGTGGAGATCGTGGGTGCAAATCCCACCCTAGGCTTATTAAAAAATGAAAATTGAAGATTTAAAAAAGAAATATGAAATTTTAAGGAAAAAGTATAATTTGCCTAGGTATAAGGATTTAGATAATGAATTTGAGTTATTTTACATGGGAAAAATACAAGAAATTAACAATGTTTTAGGATTTATAAGAAGAAGAATATGTGATAAGATAGGATGGTATGCTGGTTATTTACAAGGAATTTTAAATCCTAATCCTTCTTCTTTGATTAATATACAGGAAAGTAAATTTTTAGAAGAAGATAAGGAAAAAATAATAAAATTATTAAGAGAGTTAATTCAAATAACTTCTGTTTCTGTTTTAAGAGAATTAGAAAAAAAGGAAAATTTAGAAGCTGAATTTATAAAGTTTAGTTTTGAAAAATGGTTAAAGATTAAAGAGGAATTAATCTTTTTAATTAAGAAAGTAATTAATAAATGGGAAAAAGAAGAGAGAAAAGATAATAAAAAGGAGAAATATTTTGGATGAAAATTATCTTCTTAGGAAAGCCAGGATCAGGAAAAGGAACTTATGCACAAATGCTTTCTCAGGAATTAAAGATTCCAAAGTTTGTGATGGGGGATTTATTAAGAGAGGAGATTAAAAAAGGAACAAGATTAGGAAAAGAAATTGCGAGTTATATAGATAAAGGAAATTTAGCTCCTGCTGAAATTGTAGTTAGGATAATAACAAGTAAAATTAAGAATAAAAAGAACTTTATTATAGATGGGTTTCCAAGAAGTTTAGAGCAGTTAAATTTGTTTAAGGAAAATATTGATATTGTATTTTATTTAAATTGTTATGATAAAGAAATAATTAAAAGACTTATTAATAGAAGAACTTGTACTAAATGCAATAGAGTTTATAATTTGATTACAAATCCTCCAAAGGAAAAAGGAAAATGTGATGTTTGTGGTGGTAAACTAATTATAAGAAAAGATGAAACCAAAGAAGGAATTAAACAAAGATTGAGGGTTTATAAAAAAGAAACTTTTCCTGTTATAGAGCATTATAGAAAAAAAGGGGTTTTAATAGAGATAGATGGAAATAAACCAATTAATGTTGTTTATAAAAAAATAAAAAGTTATTTAAAGAATTTAAATTTAATATAGAATATGAATAAAAGAGGTCAGGTTTATTTATTAGTTGCTTTAATTTTAGCTTTAGTTTTGTATATGTTAATTACTAAAACTAATATTATTTATGAGCATGAAATAATTGATGATTTTGAAACTTTGTCTAGGAATTATGATATTGAAGCTAGTAAGTTTATGAATAGTTTATTAAGTAGTAATACACAAAATCCTGAGACTGTTAAACAAAAATTTGACATATTTACAATAGATTTTACAAGTTATGCAAAAAACCAAAATCCTGATTTTAGTTTGATTTATGTTTTTGCTTTTGGTGAAAACATTTATGTTGGCAATCATTTAAAAAATTATATAATTGTTAAGGCAGGTAGTGAATTAGAATTAATTAATGGTTGTTTAGATGAGATTGGAGCGTTTATATCAACTCCAGGAGGGGTTGGTGGTTCAATTCCTATTAATGTTGGAACAGCTACTAAAGGGTCTTATAGTGGATGTGTTAAAGAATTTAAGTTTGTAGATACTATAGATATATCAATAGGTAGTGTGCTTTATGAAATTAGTATAAATAAAGAAAGACCTGAAATCATTATTGTTGGTAGAGAAGAAAAAGGAGAGCAAAGGAAAGTTTATACAAAGAAAGAGTTTGTTGAAGGAAGTGAGGAAGAAGAAGGAGCTAAATCTATAAGTGATTTTTGTGGTGAAGTAGATAATATTAATCAATACGGAGGGGTGTGTGCAGGAATAGGAGAGGCTGTATGTGGTAGCAATTATTATAATAAATTTAAAG
Source organism: Candidatus Woesearchaeota archaeon (assembly GCA_964603525.1). GTDB lineage: Archaea > Nanobdellota > Nanobdellia > SCGC-AAA011-G17 > JACPIM01 > CAZRVI01. The sequence continues at coordinate 12,248 of CAZRVI010000012.1, forward strand.
AAGCTTGTGAACATGATGAAAACTGTTGTTGGGATGAAATAAATAAAGAATGTAAAAATAAAGGTGAATGTAAAAATGAATAAGAATAAAAAAGCTGTTAGTAGTTTAATTGCTTGGGTTTTGTTAATTGGGTTTGCTGTAACCCTTGGTGTTTTTGTAACTAAATGGAGCTTGCAACAAGCTCAAAAAAGTACAACTGGCATAGAGGAGATGGTTATGGGTGATATACAATGTAGTGATGTTGCTATTAGTGGTTATTGTGATGAAAGTAATAATATAAAAATAAAGAATAGAGGAACATTAACAATTGCTTATCTTGTTGAAGCTGGTAATTTAAAAACGAAGCATTGTGAAGATTTAGAGCCAAATAGTGTATGTCCTGAAAAGTTAAAGCCTGGAAAATATATTCCAGTTATATTTATAGATAATAAAAAAGTTTTATGCACTACACAACAACAAGAATTTAAATGTAGTGAATAAAAAAATTTAAATAAAAGGAAAAGGATTGAATTAATATGGAAAAAAGAGGTAAAAAAGGTATAAGTCCTTTAATAGCTACTGTTTTGTTAATTGGTTTTGTTGTAGCTGTTGCTGCTGTTGTAATGCTATGGGGAAAAGGTTTTGTTAAAGAAAGAGCTGAGAAAGAAGGTGCTTTATCTCAAGCACAATTAGAATGTAATTTAATTGAGATTGAAATTGAAGAGGTTAGTGAAGTATATAAAGTTACAAATATTGGTAGTAGAACTATTGATGGTTTTATAATAAGAACAGGTAGTGGGGTAATAAAAAAGCCTTCTTTATTAGAAGTTGGAAATTCAATAACTGAAATAGATAGTTATACTTTACGAAAAGGTGATGAAATTATTCCTTGTGTTAAGCCGGAAGGTGCTGGTGCTCCTTTAGTTCCATGTTCAGATAAAGCCAAAAAATTAAGAGAATGAGGTGAGAAAATGAAAAATAAAAAAGGTATAAGTCCATTAATTGCAACTGTTTTGTTAATTGGTTTTGCTGTTGCTTTAGCAGCTGTGGTAATGACTTGGGGAGGTGGTTTTATTAGAAAAACAACAGAAGAAACAGGAACAACAGCAGAAAAAACAATGATGTGTGCTAGATTGGATTTAAGAATTGAGGGATATAGTTGTAAAGGTAATAAAATAACATTATCTAATAATAATGATATTAAAGTTGAAAAAGTTGTTTTTAGGTTTTTTGATATTAACGGAAATTTTATTGAAGAAAAAGAAAGCCTAAGAGGAATAGATCCTTATGGTATTAATGAATATAGCCCTGGATTCCCAGGAGGAAGTTATAAAGTTCAAGTAATTCCAACTTTAGAAGGGGATGTAGTTTGTGCAGAAACTCCAATAGAGAAGGTAGTTAATTGTGGTGGAGAAGTAGATTAATTTTTATTTTCTATTTTTAAAAAGAATGAGAAAAAGAGGTTTTGTTTGGATTTCTGCAGTTTTGTATATAGCTTTGGGAATAGTTGCAATTAGTTTAGTTATGACTGCTGGGTTGCCTTTAATAAATAAGATGAAAGATAGAAATACAATATTACAAACAAAAGAGTTAATGCATACTATTGATAAAAATATTCAGCAAGTAAGGAGTGAAGGTGTTGGTTCAAGAAGATTTTTAGAGCCTGTGATAATTAAAGGTGGTAAATTGTTTATTGATGATTCTAAAGATGAAGAAAAAATATGGTGGGAAATGAAAACAAAAGCAAAAATAATGGAAGCTTGTGAAGAAAGTGATCCTAATAAAGATAAATGTACACAATCAGAAGGAAATTTAAAAATGTATGCTTTTTATACTCCAGTTGAAGGGGAGTATTTAATAAAATTAGAATTAAACTACAAAAATACTATTAATTTAGAAATTAAAAAGGGTACTGGATATAGTTCTGGTTCTGCTTTAGTAGGAAAATATGCTCTTTCTATAGAAAAACAAGCTGGTAATACAATAGAAATAGGTGTAATATAAAAACTAAAAAGAAAAATATTTAAGTATCAAATAACTTTTTAAGGATAATGGTAGAAGGAAAAAAAGGGGTTAAAAAAGAAATTTCTGAAGAAGATACAAAGTTAAAATTAGAAAAAGAAATAGAAGAAAAGAAAAAAGAAATAGAAGAAAAGGAAGGAATTGTTAAAGAAGAAGAAAAAAAAGAACCTGTTAAAGAAGAAAAAGGGGCGGAGAAAGAAATACCTGTACCAGAAGAAAAAATAGAGGATGTTAAAGCAAAGATTGAAGAAAAAGGAGAAATTAAAGGTGTAGAGACTAAATTCAAAATTAAGGTTAAACCTGAAATTCCAAAGCTTCCTGAATTAACTGATAAAAAGAGTTTAGATGTTAGATATGGATTAATTGAGCCTTATGCTTATGCACATATACATTGGGATGAAAAAGAGCAGGAATTAATATATGAGATTGAAGAACCAGAGTTAGATGATAAAGAAAAAGGAATTTTAAAAACCATAGAAGAAGGTATTGAAGAGTTAATTAATATAAGCTTTTTGGGAATAAAAACTCCTGAAGCTGTTATAGCTTTTCTTGAAAAGAATATTAAAGTTTTATTAAATGAATTGGGAGTTAAAGTTTCTGAAGAATCATTTTTAAAATTAATGTATTATGTTTATAGGGATTTTGTTGGTTTAAATGAAATTGAACCATTAATGAAAGATTATTTTATAGAGGATATAGAGTGCAATGGTGTTGATACACCTGTTTATGTTGTACATAGAAAGTATAGAAATTTAAAAACAAATATTGTTTATAAAAACATAGATAAATTAAGAGGTTTTGTTGAGAAATTAGCGCAAAAATGTGGAAAATATATTTCTTATGCAAGTCCTGTTTTAGATGCAGCATTGCCGGATGGTAGCAGATTAAATTGTGTATATACACAAGAAATTGCTTCAAAAGGACCTTCATTTACTATTAGAAAATTTGTTAAGATTCCATGGAGTCCTATCAAATTAATGGAATTGAAAACAGTAAGTCCTGAGATATTAGCTTATTTGTGGTTATTAGTAGAACAAGGATGTAATATTATGATTATTGGAGGTACTGCAAGTGGAAAAACAAGTTTTTTGAATGTTGTTGCTTGTTTTATTCCTCCACAAGCAAGAGTTATTTCTATTGAAGACACAAAAGAAATTCGATTAATGCATGAAAACTGGTTACCAAGTGTAGCAAGAACTGGAATGGCTGGAGGAAAGGGAGAGATTACGTTGTTTGATTTATTAAAAGCAAGTTTTAGGCAAAGACCTGATTATGTTATTGTTGGTGAGATTAGAGGTAAAGAAGCATTTGTATTATTTCAAGGAATGGCATCAGGACATTCTGCTTTAGGAACCATGCATGCTGATGATGTTGAAACTATGATTAAAAGATTAGAAACACCACCAATTAATTTAAGCCCTACATTAGTGGAATTGATGGATGCAGTTGTAATTATGACACAAGCTAAATATAAAAGAAAACCTGTTAGAAGGGTTGCAAAAGTTACTGAGATTGTTAAAGTTTTAGAGGAAAAAAAAGGAAAGGCTAAGATAAATATTCCATTCGTATGGGATCCTAGAACAGATAAATTTTTCTTTAAGTTAGATAGTTATATTTTTAATAAATTAATCAAGAAACATGGTTTAGTAAGTGAAGAGTTATTAAAAGAATTTAAGAATAGAACAAAGTTATTAGTTGAGCTATATAAGAGAAGAATTGTTAGTTTTGAGGATGTTCAAGAAGTGATTTATGAATATTATAGAAATAAAGATGAAGTTTTAAAGAAGTTTGGTATTGAATAAATTAAAATATACTTCTTTGGTTTAAAAAACATAATCTTTATATATCAATTGATATCTTATAAATATCAGATGATATATGGTTAATAAGAGAATTTTGTTAACAATAAATAATGAATTGTTTGAAAAACTAAAAAAGAAGTCTAAAGATAATTTTATGAGTATACAAGAGTTTATTAATAATGTATTAAGAAAAGAAATTCTAAAAAATAGGGGTAAAAAATGAGTTTGGAAGACCTTAAACATAATATACAATCAATTTTAGAAGGAATAGAAAAATATGACAGTATAATTTTACATAGTAAAGAATTAGAAAATAAAAAACAATTAAAAAAAATAAATAAAGAATTAGAAAAAACAAAGGATTTTATTTTGAAATTAAGTAAAAAACTTGACAAATTAATTGAACATGAAAGAAGAAAAATCAAAGCTTAGAGATATTGCAGGACAGATGAATAACCTTATAGAAGAATTAATTAGAAAGGAAAATGAAAAAAATGAAATTGAAAAAAAATTAAAAAAAGCTAGTGATGAAGAAAAAAAGAGATTATTGGAAGGGAAAGATGAAAAAGAATTTTATGATGCTTATTTTTCTAATTTAAAAAGCGGTTTGGATAGAATAGAAAACTTAAATGAGGAAATAGAAAATCTATTAAAAGTTGGTGAAGGAAAGAAAGAAATTATAATTCCTGTTAAAGAAAAAAAAAGGAAATTTAAACAGTTTTTAAGTAAAAAAGAAAGAGAGGGATATTTAAGAGATATTAATATTGAAGAATATTTATTAAAAAAGTTTATTAAAAAACCTGAACCAAAAGAGGTAACTGTAAAAGAAGAAAAATTTACAATTTATAAGTCAACTTCTTATAGTAAGCTAGCAAACAGCTTTTGTGAATTTTTGAGTTTATATTTTATTAAAAGATATCCTAATTTCTTTAAAAAATTATATACCTCATTAAAAATTTCTGGAATGAAATATTTATCAAAGACTTATGTTAGTATAATGTTTTTTACAAGTTTTTTGGTTGCTTTTTTAAGTTTGGTATTTAGTGTGAGTATGCATTATGTTATGGGTGTTAATTTGATTATTAGTGCAATAAGAAGTGTTGCTATTTCATTTGTTGCTTTTATTGTGACATTTGCTATTGTTTATTTTTATCCTAGCAGTGTTGCTGGAGCAAAAAGAAAGAAAATTAAAGCGGATTTGCCTTTTGTAATTATTCATATGGCTGCTGTTGCTGGTTCAGGTGCACAACCAATTTCTATGTTTAATTTGGTTTTAAGTTCTGGGGAATATAAAGGTTTAGAAGATGAGATTAAGAAGATAATTAATTATGTTAATTTGTATGGATATGATTTAAGTACTGCTTTAAAACAAGTAGCTTTAACAACTCCAAGTCCTGAATTTAAAGAATTATTAACTGGAATTACTGCTACTATAGAATCTGGTGGAGATTTAAAGGCTTATTTAAAAGGAAAGGCTGATGATGCTGTTAATACTTATAAGATGGAAAGAAAAAAATATGTTCAAAGTTTAAGTGCATACTCTGATATTTATACAGGGGTTTTGATTGCTGCTCCTTTATTATTTATGGTTACTTTAGCAATAATTAATATTTTGGGAGGAAGAATTGGTCCATTTAGTGTTAAAATGTTATCTAATATTGGAGTTTATGGTGCAATTCCTTTAATGAATATATTATTTTTAGTATTTTTGGGATTAATACAACCTGAATAAACATGAAAAAATTTAAATTTAAATCAAGATATTATGTTGGGATTTTAATAGCTTTAATTATAATTGGAATTTCTTTTTATGTTACTCATTTTTTAAAATTATTTGAAAGATGGTTTTGGACAAGTGTTGTTGTTGCTTTGGTTTTAGGAAGTTTACAAATATGGGCTGATTATGCTAAAGAATTAAAAAGACAAAAAGAGATTGAATTGCAATTTTTAGAGTTTACAAGAAGTTTGGTGGAAAGTGTTAAAGGTGGTATATCTGTACCAAATGCTATAAGACATGTTTCTAAAAAAGATTTTGGTGCTTTAACTCCTTATGTTAAAAAATTAGCTAACCAGATGGAGTGGGGAATTCCTGTTCATAGAGCTTTGATAACTTTTGCAAAGGATACAGAGAATGATGTTATAAAAAGAGCTGTTTCGATTATTATAGAAGCTGATGAGTCTGGTGGTGATATTGAAGATATTTTAGATTCTGTTACTGAAAGTGTTGCTAATGTTAAAAAAATGAAAGAGGAGAGGAAAGCAAGTGTTTATTCTCAGATTTTACAAGGGTATATAGTGTTTTTTGTTTTTATTGCTATTATGTTGGTTTTACAATTATGGTTATTTCCTAAATTAGGAGGAATGAGTGGAACTTTAAAAGGAAGTATAGGTATGTTAGGTGGTTTAATAGGAAAAGGGGAACAAATAAGTTTAGATAAAGTATTTTTCAGTTTAATAATGATACAAGGATTTTTTGCTGGTATTATGATTGGTAAGTTTTCAGAAGGAACAATAAAACAAGGATTAATACATTCTGCAATATTAATGGCAAGTGCTGCTTTAATAATTACAACTGCAAAAGGTGGAATTTAAA
>CAZRVI010000013.1:0-18479 GCA_964603525.1 Candidatus Woesearchaeota archaeon
AAAAATAATTTTAAATATATTTACTATAAATATCCTTTATATTCTTTCGTATATCTTTTTAAAAACTATTGTAAAAAATCTTTTTTACCCCTACATATCTATAAATTCTTCTATTTAAAACAAAAAGTAAGGGTATAAACTAATAAAATTAGCTAAAACAATTAAATTTTATGTTTAATTAAATACAACCAATCCTTCCCTATATCAATTTCCTTATAACCCTTTAATTTCTTATTAGATTTTTTTAGTAATGTAACAATAATAATACCATCTTTCTTAACAACTCTCAACATTTCCTTTATAGCTTTATCAGTATCACAGTGATGTAATGCAGTTACACTTACAACAACATCAAACATATTATTCTTAAAAGGCAAATTTTCAGCATTACCTATAACTTTATTTCCCTCATACTGCTTTAACATCTCCCAACTAGGATCTAAAGCAACACATAGACAACCAAACTTTTCTTTAAAAAATTCTGTAGAAATCCCTGTACCAGCTCCAACATCCAACAACAAACTTCTATATTTAATTAAATCTTTAATATAAACATAAATTTTTTCTAATTTTTCAATTTGCTCCTCTTTATACAATTCATTATATCCACCAGCTATACTATTATAATAATTTTTTATACCCATATTACATTATATCTTTCTAATAATTCTTTCCAAGAAAAAGCTTCTGCTGGTTTTTTATCAGTCTCATAATTTTCTTGAGTAAATACTTTCTTTTCTCCTAAACCAATATCATAATACCTTAAATGATATGTTATAAAACTTAAAATAGAAAGATCACTAACCCTTCTTGGATGTTCAAAATCTGATACACCAAAAGTCCATTCCCAATATTCATCTCTCTTCCTTTTCTTAAATATTCTATACAAATTTTTAGTTTTCCATCCCATATACGCTTCTATCCCCATTGCTGCTCTTACCCATTCTGGATCTTTTCCTAAAATCTTTTTAACTTCATCAAAATAACTTCTACAAATATACAAATTTCCTGCAGTTTCTTCTAAACTTACAACATATTTTTTCTTTCCCATTTTTAATACAATAATTCACCCTGCTTTCCAATCTTTTCTATTAAATCCCCTGGTAAAACAGGTTCTTTCAGTTCAAAAGATTTTGCTCTTAAACCTTCAATTAACTTATCTAAATTACCTTCTTTTAAATCTTTTTCTAAAGAAGTCAATAAACCCCTTATACTATCCTCTCTTCCCAAATCTTCTTCTCTTAAAAAATATAATAAAAATCTGTAAGTTCCTCTCGGATCTATAGATCTATCATTTCTATTAACTTCAAAATTAGAAACTCCAAAAATATAAATACCACCTAAAGAATTTATAGAATGAAAAGAATCCCAAAAACCCAAAAGATTTACATAGGATCTTACATAAACTTTCCTACATTCTGCACATCCAATATAATTTTGTTCCTTTAGCAAATCCAAATATTTCTCATACAAAAATAACCTACCAACAATGTCATCAAAATGCTCGGTACATCTTTCCCTTCTTTTACCTGATCTTTTCTTAGGTCTAACTCCAATTAATTCCTTTCTATTTATAACTTTATGTTTTATCATTATTTTTACTCAAGAAATCTTAAAATACTTAAATTTTACTATAGAAATCTTTATAAATCACATATGAATATTCTTTCATATGAAAAACTCGCCATATCATATTTTTTTTAAAAAACTAGCGAATAAACTCAGAATAGATATAATTACCTCATTATCAAAAAAATCAAAATCAGTATTACAACTAACAAATGACCTAAAACAAGAGCAAAGTAAAATTTCTCATGCTCTTAGATCATTATCATCATGTAATATTGTCAAAGTAACTAAAAAAGGGAAACAAAGAATTTATTCCTTGTCAAAAACCATTTTACCTATACTCAAAGCAATTAAAGAACATGAAAAACACATATGCAAAATTTGTCCTGTGAAATGCAAATGAAAGTTTATTTAGATAATGGAGCTACAACAATGGTTGATCCTAAAGTAGCCAAAGCTATGCAACCTTATTTCACAGAAAAATATGGAAATGCTTCTTCTTTGCACCAAAAAGGACAGGAAGCAAAAATAGCTTTAGAAGAATCAAGAAAAATTATAGCTAAAAAATTAAATGCCCATCCTGATGAAATAATTTTCACATCAGGAGGTTCAGAATCAAATAATCTAGCAATAAAAGGAATAGCATTCTTTAAAAAAACAGGACATATTATAACAACAAAAATAGAACACCCTTCAGTCCTTAACACTTGTAAATATCTAGAAAAAAAGGGTTTTAAAATTACTTACCTAAATGTAGACAAAGAAGGTTTTATTTCTCTAGAAGACTTAGAAAAAACAATCACACCACAAACGATACTTGTATCAATAATCCATGGAAATAATGAAATAGGAACAATTCAAGATATTAACAGTATAGGAAAAATATGTAAAAAACATAATATACCGTTTCACATAGATGCTGTTCAGTCTTTCACAAAAGTTCCAATTAATATTAAAAAAGATAATTTAACATTTGTTTCTATGTCCTCTCATAAAATCCATGGACCAAAAGGTATAGGAGCTTTATTTATTAAAAAAGGAACAAAACTAGAAAAATTAGTGCATGGGGGACACCATGAATTCGATTTAAGATCGGGAACAGAAAACATTCCTGGAATAGTTGGTTTCGCAACAGCTTCTAAAATAATCAGAAAATCAGATATTAAATATATGGAAAAGTTAAGAGATATTTTAATCAAAGAAGCATTAAAGATATCAAACACAAAATTAAATGGACCAAAGGAGAATAGATTATGTAACAATATTAATTTATCATTTAAATATATAGAAGGAGAAGCATTAGGAGCTTATTTAGATACAAAAGGAATTTGCACATCTACAGGATCAGCATGTACCTCTCAAAGCCTTGAACCATCACATGTCTTAACAGCAATTGGATTACCACCTGAATTATCTCATGGATCACTAAGATTAACATTAAGTAAATTCACAACTAAAGAAGAAATTTATTATACAATTAATATGCTCTACAAATTTGTAAAAAAATTAAGGAAGATAAGCCCCTTTAAATAAAAATGAAATTACATCCTTTTTATTCCAAAAAAATATTAAACTTATTTAAAAAACCAAAACATGCAGGAATTATTAAAAATTATTCAGGAATAGGAAGAGTAGGAAACCCAAATTGTGGAGATGTACTTTGGCTGTACATAAAAGTATCCCAAAATAAAAAAGGTGAAGATTTCATAAAGGATGCTAAATATCACACACTAGGATGTGTAGCAGCAATAGCATTCTCGGAAGAATTATGCAAACAGATAAAAGGAAAAACTTTAAAACAAGCAAAAAAACTAACTAATAAAAAATTAATTAAATCACTAGGAAAAGTACCAAAAATCAAATACCATTGCTCATTATTAGCAGAACAAGCATTAAAAAAAGCAATAAAAAATTATGAGAAAAAATGTCAGAAAAAATAACAAAGGATATGACTTTCCAAGAAGTTTTAACTAAATATCCAAAAACAGCAAGTATATTTTATAAGCATGGAATGCACTGTATAGGTTGTGTTCTTGCTTCCCAAGAAACCATTGAACAAGGAGCAAAAGCTCATGGAATTAATATAAAAAAACTAATAGAAGACTTAAACAAAGCAATAAATAAAAAACAATAATCTAAACTTATTATAACTTACTCAATATCTCGCATGTCTTACAAATCCTTCCTGAAGTAGGTTCTCCACATTTTTCACACATATTAATTAAATCTTTTTTATAGAATCTCTTTAAACAAGGCAAAATTTCTAGAAAAGAATTCACAACAGCATATTTCACATCAGGATGCTTTTTTTCGAACCCATCTAAAATCTTTTCAACTTGTGCTCTTAATATATTGGTTCTATAAGGGCACTTTTTATAAACAACTTTAAAGTTATGTAGTTTGCTAAATAAAGTTGTTTCCTTTTCAGTATGAAAATACAAAGGTTTAATTCTAGGAACAAAAGATTTAATTCTAAAAATACCTGTTTTCACTCCTAATCTGGCTGTAACATCCATCTTATTTTTAAATACATTCATCAAAAAACTTTCTGCTTCATCATCTAAATTATGACCTGTAGCAACAACACTAAATTTATTCTCTCTTGCAAATTTATTTATTACATACCTTCTTAGAACCCCACATATAGTGCAAATTGTATACTCATAACCTTTTTTCTTTAACAAATTTCTAATTTGATGTAAACTATACCCAAACTCATCCCTAAAACTTTTCTCATTTAATTTAATTTCATATTTTTTGCAGAATTCTCTTAAATTCTTTAAATTTTTTCTTGTATACTCTCCAATACCAGGATCAACAATTAAAGCTTCAATTTTATTCCTACCCCTAAAAATCTTATTTAACAAATACAGAACAATTGTACTATCCTTCCCACCAGAACATGCAACAAGAATTTTATCTTTTTTTCTGATCAATTTATAAACTCTTATTGTTTTTCTAAACTTTCTTTCAAAATACTTAATAAAACAACCCTTACAATACTTAACATTATTTATTTTATTAACATACACAGTTTTAGTTTTACAATATTTACACATTTTCTAAAAACTCTTCTGGTCTAATTATCTTAATATCTTTAAATTTCTTAAGTTTTAATAAATGATTATCATAGCTCAATATAATTTCTGAATTAGATGAAATAGCACATTCTAATATTTTGTTGTCATCTGGATCTTCTTTAATTACATCAACTTTTATAGTTGGTTTTATAATTTTTAACAAACTTAATAATGTTGTTATAATGTATTTAATATCCCCTTCATTATACTTAAAATCTCTTATTAAAACTTTTTTATATTCTTCTAAAATATCAACACTAGTAACAATCTCGGCATTTTCTTTTATTAACTTAATAAATAACCTATGCGCAATACTATTATCCCACATAGTTGCAGAAATTAATACATTAGTATCAAAAACAACCTTCATCTTTTAATTTTACGAATTTTATGAACAATTTTAGGTATATCTTCTTCCTTTAATCCTAACTTCTCTGCTCTCTTTCTACCTGCTTTTGCTATTCTGTCTAATTCCTCTATTAATTTTTCTTTTGAAGGTACTTTAATTCTCTTCAAAATTATAGTATCATTACTACCAAAAACTGCGAATAAAGTTCCCTCCTTTGCTTTCATTTCCTTTCTTAAATCCTGAGGAACAACAATTTGTCCTCTTGAACTCATTTTTGTTATTTCAATATCCATTTTTATTCCTCCTGTCTTATAATAAGAAAATAAGATTATCTTATATTTAAACCTTTCTTTTTCTCAGCTCTAGTTCTTTTAAATTCACAAACAACAACACATTGTTATACTGATCTATTAAATATCTTTAAAAATTCTTTTGGAGTGAGTATCTTAATTCCTCTGAACTCCTTTAACTTTAATAAATGATTATCTTGGGTTATAATATAATTTACATTACCTTCTAAAGCACACTCTAATATTTTATTATCATCTGGATCTTCCTTAACGATATTTAATTTTTCTTTGGGAAAAACAATTATTGAGATAGAGACTATCTTCTCAACAGATCTTTTCATCTCCAAATTCTTATCTTTTATTTTATTTTGAATTTCTTCGTAATTTAAAACTTCACAGTATTCTTTAAGGATATCTTTTGATAAAACTAATTTTATCTCTTTATTTTCTGCCTTATTTATTATTTCATGGGATGCGCCTTTCCAAAAAGTTCCGGATATTAATATATTTGTATCTACAGTAATCTTCATCTTTTTTTCTTTCTAAATCTATGTATTATATTAGGCACATCTATTTCTTTTAGTCCTGCTTTCCTAGCTGCTTTTCTTAAAGGTTTAGTTAGCTCTGCAAAAGTCATCCTAGTAACTTTTTTCATTAATAAAGTATCATCTTCTAAAAGGAATAACACTTTTTGACCTTCTTTAAGATTCAATTTTTTTCTTATTGTAGTAGGTATTGCTATTTGCCCTCTTGAACTTATAGTCCCCATTTCAATTATATCTTTCATTTTTAATCCTCCTAAACTTATTTACAAGATAAGTAAGATATATCTTATATTTAAAACTTTCTTTTTATTCTAGAATTTATATCTTATACTTATCTACTTTAATCTTCTTAACTTTTATCTTTTTCTTATCATACATAACATAACCTTCTTTAAATTTACTATAACTCACTAAAATCCTAGCAGCTTTCTTTACATTTTTCTCTTGCAATAAAACAGTAGGACCAGGAAAATCAACAGGCTCTAATCTTATACCCTTAAACTTTTCTAATTTCTTATTTTCTTCTTCATTCCTACCAACAACTATTTTATCCTTTCCAATCCTAAAATGCCTTCCAATTTTCAATAATTCTATATCTTCTGGTTTAATAAATCTTTTATGTTCAAATAAATCCTTTAACTTCCTACAAAAATTCTCATCGGTTAACAAACAACCACCAGCAGGACTTGGATACTTTATCTTAAATTTTTTAGCTAACTCTATTTGCTTTTTTCTAGATCTCCCTTTAATATCATATAACTTATTTCTATCAACCAAACCTTTCTTCTCCATAATAGTTTCAGGCAACAATTTAGCACTTAAAGGTCTTAATAATCTTCCTTTTAAACCTGCCTCTTTCTCAACCAAAAACAAAATATTTTTTCTTTGGCTCATTGGTCTTTCACCTAAAACTTCACCAGTTGCTATAAAATCCGCTTTTTCTTTTTTCATTATTTCTTTAGCCTTCTTTAACATAAAAATCCTGCAATCAATACAAGGATTCATGCAAGAACCATAACCAAATTTAGGTTTCTTAATAATACTTAAAAATTCTTTAAAATTTCTTCCTTTAGTACAATCAATTACAACTAATTTAAAACCTTTAAGTTGCGCAAAACTAAAAGCACAATTTATACTACAAGCATTACCAAAAGGCAAATTAAAAAAAACAGGAATTACATTAATCTTTAACCTTTTTAATAATTCCAAAACCAATCTGCTATCCAATCCACCTGAAAATAATAATATTGCTTTCATACAATTTAAAATAAAATTTATTTCTTATAAATCTTCTCATAAAAATCTTTTAAATAAGAATAAACAGGAATTTCCTTAATCTTAAATTTATAAACCAAAAAAATCCAAACTAAAGAAACATAAATAGTACTTAATACTTTCCAAAAAAACATATGTAATGTATTATACAAATAAGAACTATATTCAACCAAGGCTATTATCAATAAATGCATCCTTAACAAATTAGCAATTAAAATTAATAAAAAACCAGCTGTAAATAATTTAACTCCTTTTTTAAAACTAATATTTTTAGTTAATAAGATTAATAAAACTAACAACAAATAAGCATAATTAGCATTACATGGAAAAGAAAATAAAAGTTTATGCTTTCCTATCTCAATTAAATATTCTTTGATTACTAAAGGATAATAGAACATAGTTAATTTAAGTAAAAACAATGTAAGAGTTCCTATTGTAATCCATATTAGTTTAGAACCAAAAACTATTAAAAGAAAAATAAAAATTATCCTTAAAAATATATCAAAGAAATCTAAATTCTTATCTTTTTTTATCATTTCTTAACAATCTTTCCATGAACCAATGCATAATAACCAATTAATATTAAAACTGTTAATATCAATTCCCAGTAATCATACCAAGGGAATGGTGGTTCTTCATAAGCCTCAGCTGGAACACCATGGTCTGGTGGTTGAAATGCACCAGAATCACAAAATTCTGAACAAAAATCTTCACACCCTTCTATATGTGAATTAGTTGTACAATCACAATCAGTCTCAAAATCACATTCTGGATATTCTTCTTCTTTATCTTGAAGATCTTCACATTCTTGTTGATTTGATACACATAATTCTTCATCATCTATAATACAAAGATAACAATCATAACAACCTTCTGGATTAATATCATCACCTGAATACCATGCACATAACATATCCTGTAATTTTACATCACAAGTATCATAATTACAATTATATTCATCAGTATAACCAGCACAACTAGAAATTCCACTGCAATCTATAGTAGGGGGAGCAGTAGATTCAATACATTTCTCATCATCTAAATCCCAAATACAATTTCCTAAATTACAAGGATCAGCATTACAAGTTGTTTCAGTACCATAATCACCACAAATTATATCTGAGAAACATTTTTCACAGGAATCAGAAAATAAACCTTTATCCCAATAACAATTTACATTATCACAAACCGCCATATTACAATCTGCTTCATTATCGTAATCACTACAAGAACATGTTGTTGTAGGAACAGCTTCACAATCAGGATCAGGAGTAATACAAGCTCCATCATTAAAAAAATCCTCAGGGCATATATCATCATCTTCCCCATTAACTTTACCACCACAATCATAACATTTACCTTCTACTATAACACCACCACAATCTTCATTACAACCACTAGTAGTAGGACAGTCAGGGGAATAACCGCTGCTTGGATCTTCACAAACATCATCTTGTGCTTCAGGGCATTGAGCATAAACTAAAGTTAAGTTAATAGATAATAAAATAATTATTAACAATAAAAAATACCTCTTTTTCATAATAATAATTGTACTATAAAACAATATTTAAAGATTTTCTTTTTTTAAGTATTTATAAGCCCTTTAATATCACAATAACTTAAATCTTTTAAATTAGATATTTCCTTTAATCAACTCAACAACATACATAACTAACTTAGCTATAAAATTGCAATCCACATCTATTTTACTACACTTATAACCATAGCTATTAGGACAAACATTATCAAACTTACCACACTTATAACATTTACCTTCAATAACAACACCATCACATTTAATATCATAATTAAAATCACTAACTAAAACACAATCAGGGTCCTCTATTTTACAATCAACACCAAAATCCTCAGGACACACACCATCCTTAACCCCACAATCATAACACCTATCTTCAATAATAACACCGCCTTTACTATTATCACAATTTAAACCAAAACTAAAAGGAACAACAATAAATAAAACCAAAATCAACAATAATTTTTTCAATTAACTCACCTCTTTATATAAAACCCAAAAATATTACAATATTTAAATATTACGTTAATTTTTAATATCAACAGCAAAGTAAAAACCCTTATTACTACTTAAAGTAGTATCTCACTATAATATATATTTCAAAGTTTAATTCTATTTATATACAAATTTACTTTAATAAAAATTAAAATGGTTCCTTATGAAGAAACAAAAAAATGTCAAAAACTAACTGATTTTTTAGATGGTCCCTTAGAAGAATAAACTGTTTCTAACTTCTTAAAACCACAAAAGTCAGTACTATAATTATAAGCCCCAGCATTCAAAAAAACTAATTTATCTCCAACTTTAGGATTTTTCAATCTAACTCTATACCTAAAAATATCATCCCTTGTAGGAGAATTACCTTTAACCAAATACCATTCCCCTTCTCCTTCCCCTTCAACCAACAATTTAGTATTAGTTAATACAGTATCTAAAGCACAGTTATAAATAGAACAATTAACAACAATATTATTATCATAAACTTGAATTATTTTGGTTTCTAATTTTACAGCAGGACCACAAATAAATCTTCCTGGTTCAATATAAACTTCTTTTCCAAACCAATCAATTGCTTCTTTTATTTTTTTAAAAATATAAGGATGCACATCAATATTAACATTTTTATACTTAATAGGTAAGCCACCACCCAAATTAATAATATCAATTCTCTCCAAGCTTTCTTTTGTTAAACTATCTATCAACTCCTCTTTAATTTCCCATTCACTTGTATTTTGGCTTTTTCTATGAATATGAATACCCAACTTATTAATTAATTTATTGTCTTTAAGTTCAGAAATAATTTTATTAACCTTTTTAGAACTCATACCATAAACAAAATACTTTCCTGTATAAATTCTATGTTCTTGAAATTTCATTCTTAATAACAAATTAATTTTTCTATCCAAAACTTCTAAAAAATTTTCTAGATCTTTTTCATTATCAATTACAAAATTTACAATACCTTTTTCAAACAAATTCTTTAATTCATTTTTAGAATTAGCTTGTAAAAAGAACCATATTCTTTTCTTATTATTAATCATATCCACTTCATCAATATTATGTATTGAAAAATCAGAATCAGTCTCTTCTTTTAAAACCTCACCCACCTCTCTATTAGTCTTAAAGCTATAACTAACTTTCAATCCTAATTTTTTTAATTTATTATATTGCTCTTTTACAACTTCCTTATCTAGAATAAATCTAGCTCTCATTTAATCTCTCCAAAACATTTATCATAACTAAAGGAAATGTAATAGTAACATCTCCAATTACAGTTGCAGCAACAGCATCATCTTTAATTTTACCCCAGGATTTGGCTTCATTAGTAGTAGCACCTGCAAAACTTCCAGAACTTTGATGACTTGAAGTCATATAAACTGCATAATCAAAGCCACCACTTAACAACCCTGCAAAAATTGCATAATGTTTAGAAATGCTTCCTCCTAAAGCAATTAATCCTTTTTTCTCATCATAGCTTGAACAAAAAATAGCATTCTTCATATCTTTGATAGTGTCAATTATAAAATCCGGATGATCTTGCTGAAACATAAACAAATGAAAACCAATTGCAGAATCAGCAATTCCAGGACAAAATATAGGAACATTATTCCTAGCTGCTTGATACAAAATTGAATTCTCATCACTCAACATAAGCCCCAATTCTTTTAAGAACTCAGATACATCCATTCTTTTTTTCTTCTTATAAATTGCTCTAAGAAAACTTCTCATTTTATCTTCAAATATCATATAACTTTCATTCCTAATCAATAAATTCCCAATCCTATTCTCACCTTTTTCATACATACATACATCATCAACATTAAAGCTTGTAATCTCAAATTCAGCACCCAAAGCCTTCATGATATCTTCTTCAATAGACCCAGATGTTGTAACAAGAACATCAGCCATCTTCAACTTAACTAATTGAGCAAAAAATCCCCTCAACCCGGAAGTTACCATATTGGATGTGAATGTCAAAAATATCTTAGCTCCTGACCTTTTCATTTTAAAAATAACATCTGCAGCAACACCCAACTCAGTAGCCTGAAAACCCAAACTCTTCATATCATCAACTAATTTTTTCACAGACATTCCAGGTCTCCATAAAAAATCTTTAACTTTTTTCATTTTAAAAGAATAATAACTAAGAAAAAGTATATGATTCGATTTAACTATGAGCTCTAACCATTTCCATACTAAATATTATACTAGATAATATTTAAAAATTTTACTCTTTTTTGATAAAGTAAACCTTAGCTATGAAAATCTGTTTGTTATATAACATTATGTTCAAGTCCTCCAAGTAATTTTTCAATTAACCTGCCCTCTTTAGAATCTTTACCTAATTTTTCAACTAATTCCTCTAAAAATTCTTTATGTAAAATAATACATTTTTCTCCATCTTCTACTCTTCTAATAACTTGACCATGACTTAAACTTACTGACTTAAAATAATTTCTTATTGCATTGTAACTTACTACAATACCACCTTCCTCTCTACGTTTTTTATAATCAGGTTTACTCATTTTTACTTCAAAAAATTTACATCTTCTCTAAAACATCTATACCCAACAAATTCAAACCACTTTTAAGAACATATTTAGTAGCTTTTACTAAAGCACCTCTTGCATTTTTAATTTCTTTACTTGCTCTTATAACATTACAATATTCATAAAATTCATTAAAAACTTTTGCTAAATCATAAACATAATTTGCTATCAAATTAGGTCTTAATTCTTTACAACTTTTCTCTATAACATCCTTAAATTCACCTAATTTCTTAACTAAGTTAAACTCATAATCATTACTTAAAATATTAAAATTTGGTTTTCCTAATCTAACTTTATTTAGAATATTACAAGCTCTCGCATATGCATACTGAATATAAGGTCCAGAATCACCTTCAAAATTTAATGCTTCATCCCAATCAAATATAACATTTTTTTCATTAGCAATTTTTAAAATTCCATACTTAATAGCACCATATGCAATTTTTTTTGCATTCTTTAAATTAGATTTTCTTTTTCTTAACTCTTCTTTAGCCTTCTTAATCGCTTCTTTCATAAAATCTTCTAATAAAACTAATTCTCCTTTCCTTGTAGCCATTCTTTTTCCACCTTTCAACAAAACAAAAGAATAATGTACTACTCTAGGAGCTTTTCTCTTTAACATTCCTAAAGCAATTTCTAATTGTCTAAAATATAATTTCTGTTCTTCACCTAAAACAATTATATTTTCCTTGCATCTTTCCATTTTCTCAATTGTATATGCTAAATCTCTCAAACCATATAAAGAAGTTCCATCTCCTCTAGTTAAAACAAAAAAAGGAGTTCTCATTGATAAATTATATCCATCCATATCAACTATCTTCCTTTTATCTTTATCAACAAACAAATTCCCCGTCTTTTCCAATTTTCTTAAAATCTCCTCGGTTTTCTTATTCCATAAGTACTTGCTTTCATAATCAAAGTAATCATATTTTATTCCTAACTCATTAAAAATCTTCTTCTGACCTTTCACACAAGTTTCTACAACATTCCTAAATTTATTTTTAATAACTTTATCCCCTTTCTCCAATTTATTCAACAATTCAAAGATTTTCAAATTCAGTGTAGTATCTTCCTCAATTTTCTTATTAATCCTAATATAAGTTTTTAATAAATCTTTAAAACTTATTTTTCCTTTTGCACCATAAACTAACATAGCAATTTGTTTTCCAACATCATTAACAAAAAAATGTGTTTCTGGCTTATAATCACAAAACCTTAAAATCCTAACTAAAGAATCTCCAATTAAAGCATTTCTTGCTCTCCCAACATGAGGGCTTGCATTTGGATTAATACTAGTATGCTCTACTAAGATTTTCTTGCCTTTTCCTAAATTAATGCACCCATATTTCTGCTTTTTATTTAAAATCTCACTTATAACATCTTTAGCTAATTTCTTTTTATCTATTATAAAATTAATATAAGCTCCAACAATATTAACCTTAAACTTTTTACTTAATTTTTCACCCAACTCTTTTGCTATTATATCTGGATTCTTTTTCTTTTTCTTTGCTAACTCAAAACAAGCGAAAGCATAATCACCGAATTTTTTTAATCTAGGAACTTCTAATTTAACATCCTTAACACTCTTAATATGTCTCCCTAATTCCTTAACTATCTTATCCTTAAAGTCCATAAAAAATTAAAAAGAAAATCTGTATATAAACTTAACTAAATTTATCCATCAAATTATTTTTTTAACTTATTTCTTATTCAAATTTTTCCAAACAACACCAAACATACTATCCAAAGCACTAGCAAAATATGGAGTATTCACCCATATACCAACATCATAAGTAGGATGTACTGAATTATCATCCAAAACCATAAACATTAATTCCTTCCCATCTACAATGCAAAATCTAGCATTTATTTTTCCAATATCTCTAACATCCGCAAATCTTTTAATATCCTTAATATTACTAATATTCTCCTTTGTAAATGGTGCTGCTATCTTAATCTTAACTCCTTTTTTATTTAATCTTTCTAATTCATTTCTCAAAGCTTCGATCTTCCTTATCACACCTTTGGATGTTGTTGCTATAGAAACACTTTTATTTGCATTTTTAACCATTAACTCTAGGTGAGTATATAAATTATGTCTCCCCTTTATTGCACCAGATAAATCTGTAGGTTCAATAAACTCAATACCTTGTTTATGCAATAACTCTAATTCTTTTAAGATATCTGTGCCTTTTAATTTATCTAATCTTTTAATTCTATTATCAGCAATTCTCTTCATATATTTTTTAACTCTTTCAACAACCTCTTTTGGTTCAACAGCCAAATACTTAATAGGTTTTCCTAACTTCATAACAACAAAACCTTTCTTCTCTAAACTCTCCAAAATATCATACGCCCTTGATCTAGGAACATCACCAATTGCAGATAATTCTCCTGCAGTACTTACACCACGAGAAAGTAAAGCTGTCCAAATTTTAACTTCATATAAATTTAAACCAAAAAATTGTCTGAGTTTTGCTAAAAAATCTTCTTTGACTATCATCGTAAAATCCTCCTGGAATCACCCCTTTTTTATACGAATAAAAAATATTACTATTAGATAACAATTTAGTTCTTTATAAATATTATTATCCTAAAGTAAATAACTTAATTCTTTTCTATTATGTTACAAATTTGAAACAGAAATTATTTATAAATCATTCATAAGAACAAAAAATGCAATTCCAATTATAATAATTGCTATAGAAATATCTGCTCTTTTCCTAAAAGCACTAATAATCAATGCAATAGATAACAAAATTGTTCCTATCGTCTTAATAAAAATATTGTATCTATCACTTTCTATTTTGTTAAATTTTATTTAAATAAATTTTTTTTAAATTCTATTTCCAATGAATTTGGACCTAATACTTTTATATCAGGTAATAGTCCTTCATGTACACCATAATCCTCAACTTTTTTGGGCAATAAAGCAGCTATTGAACTACCAACTTTGATTATCTTTCTTTTTGATTCAATATGTTCATTTGCAGTTCTTAATCTTATTAACTCCTTTGCCTGTTCTGATGTAAATAAAATATCTCCACATTTATTGCATTTCATACATCCTATTAGAAATCCCTCTATTAAACATTTATCTTTTTTAATTTTCCCACCACATTTACATAATTTTTCTCTCATTTTTCCTCCTAATATTTTCCTTTTTTCTTATTAACAGTTATAATTTTTATTAAATCAGGATAAAATTCCACTATCACAAAATATGTTTTCTTTTTATTCTTAAAATAATTTTTATAACATATTCTTTCTTTTTCTTTGGTGCTTTTTTCTTGATCTATTTTACCTATTCTTACTGTTGTTTCTGCATAATCTAAATCTTCTACAGTTAGGTTTTTATCTTTTAAGCTATGATCCCCAAATAAAATTTCTATTTTTCTTCTATTGTATTTTGATACTATTTCCTTTATCCATAAATGCATTATAATTTATTAATAGAAATATTATAATATTTAAACCTTTCTATTTCTTTTTGGATTTTTTTACAAACTTAATTAAGAAATGTATTATTAAATATAGAACTATTGTTATTATAGATAAAGGTAAAACTGCATATAGTAAAATATCTCTTTTATGTGCTTAGGAGATTACCTAATTTTTTAACTAATTCATCAAATACTTTCTTTTTCTTTTGTTTTGATAATGAAAACAATATTTTATCAATCATCATTTTTGAAATAGTAAATATATAATTTAATTTAATAACACTATTTTTAATTGCCCCTTCTTTTTTTGTTAGTGGTATTCCTTTCATTTCTATGTTGCTAGTAATTCCTGCAACAATTATATTACCAAGTTCTTCAAATAATACTAAAGCAGGTCTTTTTTTAATTTCAAAAGTATCTGTAAATTGTATTTTAGTTAAAACTACATCCCCTACTTTAGGCATTTTCCCAACATTCATCTTCTTTATTATCCCATAATTCTTTCATTTTAATTTGTTGGATTTTATGAAGAAACTCATCATATTGATTTCTCTTTTTAATATTTTTAAATATCTGAATTAGACGTGCGATTAGTTCGTTATATGTTTGTCTTGGATATTCTTTTATTTCTTTTAATAGATTTACAATAGATTTGTTAAGTTGTATGGTTGTTGTTTTCATTATATATCACCTATAGTTAATATATAATTAATATATATTTAAAACTTTCTATTTTTTTATTTCTTTCCTCTCTGCACCTTATATATTCTCTCTAAATCTCTAAGTGTATTTGCTTGAGAAGCAGTTTTTTCATTTATCCTTAATCTTTTAAGTCTTGGGAATCTTAAAGCAAATCCTGAATCATAATTAGGGCTTTTCTGTATTTCCTCATAATCAACCTCAACAACTATCTTTGGTTTTATCTTAACTTTTCTTCCTTTTTCTTCAATTATTAAAGGACTTAATATTCTAGTCAACTCTTTAAATGTAATTCCTTCTTCACTTTCTTTTTCTTTAATTCCTGTTCCCATCTTACCACACTCTAAAAACTTATTTCCAGATTTACAAGCTAAAACAAAACTACTTAAAACTCCTGCTCTTTTACCAGTTCCCCACTCCGCACCAATTATAACTAAATCCAATGGTTCAAGAACTTCTTTTAATTTGCACCAACCCCCAACATATCTTCCAGGTTTATAACTTGAATTTAAATTTTTAATCATAACACCCTCTAAACCTTTCTTAATACATTCTCTAAAAAATCTTTCAGCTTTTTTCTTATCACTTGTAACTAATTTTCTAGTTAAAACAACTTCACCTTTCCTCTGTTTAACAATCTTTTCTAATAATGCTCTTCTTTTTTTCAGAGTTTCATTCATTAAATTCTTCCCTTTATAATATAACACATCAAACACATTCAACTCAATAGGATATTTCTTAGCTATTTCAGGAATATGATATTTTCTCTTAATTCTTTGAGAAATAACCTGAAATGGAAAATATCTTCCTGCTTTACACACAACAGCCTCTGTATCTATAATAAAATCATCACCTTTTATATGCTTTTTAACTTTTTCTACTATATCAGGAAATTGCTTTGTAACATTTTCCATCCTTCTTGTAAACAAACTAATAGTCTTCCCAATTTTATGAATCTGTAAACGAAAACCATCCAACTTAACTTCAAATTGGCAAGATTTACCTAATGCTTTAAATGCTTCTTCCACACTACCAACCAAAACAGCTAACATAACTTTTACAGGTCTTCCAATTTTACCTTTACCAGTTTTCAACCTCTTTTTCTTAGCCAGATTTGCAACTTCAGCATAATCCACTAAAGAATTATATGCTTTCTGCACATCTTCCTTTTTAACATTAAACGCCTCTGCAATTGCATCTCTTATAATACCACCAGCTATACCAACTCTTAACTCTTCAACTACAGTTCTTATTATATATTTAGCTTCTAAAGGAGAAGCATGACTTAATAATTCTGCTACTAAAGAAATTTTTTTATTAACAGTACCAACACCAGTTAAACCAGCCAATTTTCTAATATTCTCTATTACCTTGCGTACACCTAATATTTTGCTTGCTAAAGTTCTTTGCTTTTTATCCTTAATTAATTTCTCTGCAACTTTCCCTAAATCACCTTCCTTCCTCCATAAACTAATAACTTCCTTGGCACTTGCACCAGATGCTCGTTCTATTGCTTTCAAACTTAATTGTCTTGAAAAACCAATCTTTCTTTCATCATATTTTGGAAATACTTTTCCTTGTAACAAATACATAATATTACCCAAATCATCCCATGGAACTTTTTTTAAAAATTTAGCAAGAATATGTGTTTTTTCTAAAGTTTTAGTAGTTTTAGAAAGTTCTTCATATAAATCAACTAATTTCCTATACTTCATATACACCAAAATAATTTTCTAATTTAAATATATTTCTAAGCCAAAAATGCATCCCAAAATTACATTAAACACTAAATAACCAACTAGCTAACTATTTTCAAAAATTAAATTAAAAAAATATAAACACAAATTTAATAAAAGAATAAAACATAAAAAGATATATGCAATTAGATCAATGCATAGAAAAAAGAATAAGCATTAGAAAATATTCTTCTAAAAAGGTACCTCTAAAACTAATAGGAACCTTGCTAGAAACAGCAACCAAAGCACCATCATCAGGAAACATACAAAACTGGAAATTCATTGTTGTAACAAATAAAAATATTAAAAGCAAATTAGCAAATGCTTGTTTAAATCAAAATTGGATAAAATCTGCACCAGTATTAATAGTTGTCTGTTCAGATACAGAAAAAATAAAAAAAGCTTATCCTAAACGCGGTTCTTTATATGAAATTCAAAATTGTGCAATAGCAGCTACTTACATCATGCTTAAAGCAACTGATTTAGGTCTTGCATCCTGCTGGGTTGGAGCTTTTGCACCAAAAATAATACAAAGAATTCTTGAACTACCTCCCAATATAATACCTGAAGCAATTATAACTATAGGATATCCACAAAAAGATATTTCAAAAAAAACACCAAGAATATCTTACAATAAAATAACCTACTTCGAAAAATACGGTCAAAAAGAATTAGATTTTTCTATATATCCTTTAAATAAACATCTAAAAAAACTTAAGAAACATTAGAATAACCTTTGTCTTTTCCTCAATATAAAACCCTATACTTTTCTGCACCATCCCTTAAAACTTTCAATAAAGCGTATTTACATGTTTTCTCTTTTCTTGATTCTTCTTCTTTACTTAAATCCTGATATTCCTTTTTTGCTTCTATAAGAAAATCAGCTAAAACATCAATTGGATCATC
>CAZRVI010000014.1:0-18298 GCA_964603525.1 Candidatus Woesearchaeota archaeon
TATTTTGTAATAATTTTGTGACATATGTAACATTATTGTTACAATAATATTTAAATCTTTCTATCATTCTATTAAATAAAAAAACTTTAAATATCTATATTTCTTTATTAAATTCATTTAAACTTAAAAAAGAGGTAAAATGAAATTATCAAAAAATGCTAGAATTGTTTTAGAAAAAAGATATCTAAAGAAAATTAAAGGAAAGTACGAAAAACCAGAAGCAATGTTTAGAAGAGTAGCTAAAAATATTTCTAAAGGCTCCAAAAAGCTTGAAAAAGAATTTTATGAAGTAATGACAAATCTAGAATTTCTACCAAACACCCCTACTTTAAGAAATGCAGGACGTAAATTACAACAACTCGCAGCTTGTTTTGTTCTTCCTGTTCCAGATTCCATTGAAGGTATTTTTCAATCTGTTAAGGATCTAGCATTAATACAAAAAACAGGTGGTGGTACCGGATTCTCATTCTCAAGATTAAGACCAGAAGGTTCAAGAGTAGGTGAAACAGGTGGTATCGCATCAGGACCAGTATCATTTATGAAAGTATTCGATGCAGCAACAGCAGCAATTAAAGAAGGCGGAACAAGAAGAGGCGCAAATATGGGTATTCTAAGAGTAGATCATCCAGACATCATTAAATTTATAACATCTAAAAGAAACCCAAATGAATTAACAAATTTTAATATTTCTGTTGCATTAACAAATAAATTTATGCAAGCAGTAATTAAAAATAAAAAATATTTTTTATATAATCCTCACACTAAAAGGCATGAAGGAAAATTAAATGCGAAAAAAGTTTTTGATTTATTATGCCATATGTCTTGGTTAAATGGAGAACCAGGTGTTATTTTTATTGATACTATTAACAAGTTTAATCCAATACCAAAAGAAAAAATAGAAGCAGTAAATCCTTGCAGCGAACAACCTCTTCTTCCATATGAATCCTGTGTTCTTGGTTCAATAAACTTAACAAAATTTATAAAAAATAAGAAAATAGATTATAACAGATTAAAACAGGTAATTAATATTGCAGTTAATTTTCTAGATAATGTTATAGATAAAAACAAATATCCAACACCAAAAATAGAAAAAATTACAAAACTTAATAGAAAAATTGGATTAGGTTTAATGGGCTGGGCAGATTTATTAATCAAGCTAAAAATACCTTATGATTCAAATAAAGCAATTAAATTAGCAGAAAAATTAATGAAATTTATAGCAACAGAAGCAAGAAATGTTTCTATAGAATTAGGAAAAAGAAAAGGTTCATTCCCAAATTTCAAAAAATCAATTTATTTTAGAAAATATAAATACTTAAGAAATGCAACACTTACAACAATAGCACCAACAGGGACTTTAAGCTTAATAGCAAATTGTTCATCAGGAATTGAACCTGTTTTTTCAAAGACATTTTATCATAATGTTATGGAACACACCAAATTGTATGAAAAAAGAAAAGGAAAATTTAAAACAGCGCATGAAATAAAACCTGAAAAACATATACAAATGCAAGCAGCATTTCAAAAATATACAGATAACGCAATATCAAAAACAGTTAATTTGAAAAAAACCGCTACAGTTTCAGATATCAAAAAAATTTATTTATTAGCATATAAATTAGGCTCTAAAGGAATAGCAGTCTATAGAGAAAAATCAAGATCATTACAGGTTCTTAATATATGTAAAGCCTGTAAGTAATATTTATATATCAATTAATCTTTTTTTTAAACTATGATAGAAATCAAAATATGGGGTTATGGAGGACAAGGAGTTGTAACAGCTGCTCAGGTACTAGCAATAGCTGCATTCCATGACAAAAAATACTCGCAAGCATTCCCTATGTTTGGTGTAGAAAGAAGAGGAACACCAGTCTATTCATTTATAAGAATTAATAATAAACCAATCAAATTAAGATCACAAATATATAAACCAGATTATAATATCCTTTTAGACCAACGTTTATTAAAAAATATAAAACATGGAAAATTAATTGTTAATACATCAAAAAAAATAAAAAATGCATATTGTTTTAATGCTAATGATTTAAAGTTTATAAATATAGCAATGATATGTACATTTGCTAAATTTACTAATATAGTTTCAAAAAAATCATTATTTAAAGCTATCAAAGATAAATTCAAAAATAATCCGGAAATAATTAAACAAAATAAAAAAATATTAGAAAAAATTTGGAAATAAAAATGAAAAAAATACAAGAGTGCTCAAAAGCGGTTGCAGAAGCTGTAAAACTGTGTAAACCAAGAGTTATAGCAGCCTATCCCATTACCCCACAGTTGATTTAAGTTTCAACTTAATCAGTGGATACGCACATTGTGGAGAGGCTTGCTGACTTTGTTTCAAATAAAGAAATGGATAGTGAATATATCAATGTTGAATCAGAACATTCAGCAATGTCAGCATGTATAGGGGCACAAGCAGCAGGTGTTAGAACATTCACAGCAACATGCTCGCAGGGTTTAGCTTTAATGCATGAAGTTTTATTCATAGCATCCGGTTTAAGATTACCAATAGTTATGGCAAATGTTAATAGAGCATTATCCGCTCCTATATCAATATGGAATGATCATTCAGATAGCATAGCAGAAAGAGATTCTGGATGGATACAATTATATGTAGAAAGTTCACAAGAAGCATTTGATACAATAATACAAGCATATAAAATTGCAGAAAAATCTTTATTGCCAGTTATGGTTTGCTTAGATGGTTATATTTTAAGTCATGTTTATGAACCAATAAGTACTCTAACTCAACAGCAAGTAGATAAATTCTTGCCAAATTACAAACCCAAGTTTAAATTAGATCCAAATAATCCTTTAACAGTAGGACCAATAGCAGATCCAAATTACTATATGGAATTTAAAAAAGAACAACATGAAGCAATCTTAAATTCTATTAAAATTATAAAACAAACTAATAATGAATTTAAAAAATTATTCAATAGAAGTTATGGTAATGGATTAATTGAAACCTATAATATAAATGCTAAAAAATTATTTGTTGCAATGGGTTCTGTATGTGGAACAATAAAAGAACTAATAGATAGAAATAAACAATACGGATTAATAAAAATAAAATGTTTTAGGCCATTCCCAAAAGAAGAATTAAAAAGATTAGTTAAAAACAAAGAATTGATTGTAATTGATAAAAATATTTCTTTCGGTAATGAAGGAGCTTTAGCAATTGAGATTAAAACTATTTCACCTTATGTTAAATCTGTTATTGCTGGGCTAGGTGGAAGAGATATTACAATAGAAGGCTTATTAAAAATAGCTGAGAAAGGTGGTTGGTTGCAATGATGACAGAAATTCCAGGAAAAGGAAAAAATATTGTACCATATAGAGCTTGTGTTGGATGTGCAGAATCAATAGTGTTAAGATATATCCTAAAAGCAGCAGGAAAAAATACAATTATAGTTGGTGCCACAGGATGTGCTGAAGTTTTTTCAACACCATATCCTTATACTTCCTGGGAAGTTCCATACATACATGTAGCTTTTGAAAATGCAGCAGCAGTTGCATCTGGTATAGAATCAGCATTAAAAATTTTAAATAAAAAAACAAATGTTATAGCAATAGCAGGAGATGGCGCAACTTTTGATATTGGATGCCAGGCTTTATCAGGAGCTATAGAAAGAGGACATAATTTCTGTTATATTTGTTTAGACAACGAAGCTTATATGAATACTGGCGTACAAAGATCTAGTTCTACTCCTTTTTATGCAAGGACAACTACATCTCCAAAAGGTAAACCAAAACATAAAAAACCAATGCCTTTCATAATAGCAGCCCATAAAAATGTGTATGTAGCAACAGCAAATCCAGCATATCCTCAAGATTTAATTAAAAAAATAAAAAAAGGATTGGAATTTAAAGGACCTTCTTATATACAAATAATCTGTCCTTGTGTTCCTGGATGGGATTACCCTGCTAATAAAACCATTAAAATAGCAAAATTAGCATTTGAAACCAATTTTTATCCTTTATATGAAATAGAAAACAATAAATTAAAATTAAATAAAAACACAAATAAAAAACCAGTATCAGAATATCTAAAACTTCAAGGAAGATTTAAACACCTAACTAAAAAAGAAATACAGGAAATTCAAACGTTTGTGGACGAAAATTATAAAAATTTATTAAAATATCAAAACAAGCTCCTTCTATAATGTCTTTACTTTAAAATAATAACAATAGAAAGATTTATATATAACTTCTCACTATTATAAAGTAATGAAAAATGAAAAAACTATTGGTGTTAACAGGAATACTAGTAATATTAATCATAAGCTTTATAGCATACACTAATGCTTCAATAGAAAGTCCTTTTTCAAACCAACCAATTAAAAATTTACAAACACCAACCAATAGAATTCATTTGGATCATATACAAATACAAGACAATAAGTTAATATTAACATATAATAAAAACTTATACCTAGCAGAATACGCACCAACAAAATCCATGTTGCCTTTATTAGATAAAGGTCATAATGGAATAGAAATAATACCAGAAACTCTAAGAGACATTAAAATTGGTGATATAATCACTTATAACTCAAAATTAACACATGAATTAATAGTTCATCGTGTTATAGACATAAAACAGGACAATAAAGGAATTTACTTTATAACAAAAGGAGATAATAATCCTAACATTGACCAAGAAAAAGTAAGATTTTCACAAATAAAATTTGTATTAATAGGCATCTTATATTAAAATCTTAAAATGGAAATAATATGCAAAAAATGCGGAGTAATATTCACTTTAGATGGTGAATTACCTAGTGAATTTGAATGTTTTTGTAACTCACAAGAATTTAAACTAATCAAACAATAAATTTACAATCACCTCTGTTTTTCCCCAGGAGGATGCAACTCTTCCCTACTCTTTGTTTCGAAGGGTTCTCCTCCCAGGGTTTTTTAATTTATTAATATTTTAAATATAAAAAGCCAGAAAAATAAGTAAAGGAAACAATTAAGATTTTGAAAAAGATTCATTTAATAATACTTTTAGTATATAAATTTTTATAAATCTACTTAATAAGTTATATTCATGCTAAAAAAAGGGTTTGATATTAATAAATATTTAAGAATTCAATCAGAAGAAATCTTGAATAGAGCCAAGAAATTTAAGAAACTTTATCTTGAGATAGGAGGAAAGTTATGTTATGATTTTCATGCTTCTAGAGTCTTGCCTGGCTATGATCCAAACACCAAAATAAAAATATTACAAAATATTAAAAATGATTCTGAGGTTGTTGTATGTGTTTCTGCTAAGGATATAGAAAACAACAAAATAGCAGGAGATTTTGGCTTAATATACGAAGCAATGACCCTAAAACTAATAAATGATTTAAGAGATTTTGATTTAAATGTTTCTGCTCTTGTGATAAATAGATTTTCAGGCGAGAAAAAAGCCCTTAAACTAAAGAGATACTTAGAGAATATAGGAATTAAGGTTTATCTGCAGAAAGAGATTGAAGGATATCCTGCAGATGTAGATAAAATTATTTCTAAAACAGGTTATGGGCAAAATCCATATATAGAAACCAGTAAGCCGATAGTGATTGTTACTGGAGCTGGTCCTGGAAGCGGAAAAATGTCTTTCTGTTTATCCCAGTTATATTTTGAATATATTAAAAAAAATGAATCAGGTTTTGCTAAATTTGAAACTTTTCCGGTTTGGAATCTGCCCATAGAGCATCCAGTTAACATAGCTTATGAAGCAGCAACAGCTGATATAGGAGATTTTAATATGGTAGACCCTTTTCATTTGCAGGAACATGGGATTACAGCTATAAATTATAATAGAGATATAGAAAGTTTTCCTGTTCTAAAAAAGATTCTTGAGAGAATAGGTCAGGATGTTTATAGTTCTCCTACCGAAATGGGGGTAAATAAAATTAAAGAAGGAATTATAGATAATGAACTAGTAAAAGAAGCAGCAAAACAAGAAATCATAAGAAGATATTTTAGATACAAAAAAGAAAATCTTCTTGGTATGATTAGGAAAGAGGTTATAGCTAGGATTGAGAAATTAATGCAAAAACTAGGAATAGATGAGAATTATAGGAAAGTTGTGAAATATGCAAGACAAGCAGCTATAGAAGCAGAAAAACAAGAAGATAAAGGAAACAAAGGATTTTATTGTGGCTCTGCTATTGAAATAAATAATAAGATAATAACTGGAAAAAACTCTAAACTCCTACATTCTGAGTCCGCTTGCATTATAAAAACTTTAAAATATCTAGCTAACATACCATCTGAAATACATCTTTTACCTGAATCTATGATTAATAATATAAGAGCTTTGAAACAAAAAATATTTCCTAACTCAAATCCTAGCTTAGATGTTACTGAAATTTTGGTTGCTTTGGCTGTAGCTTCTTCTACAAATCCTTCTGCTTTAGAATGTATAAATAAAATTCCTTTGCTTAAGAGTTGTGAGATGCATACCACTCATCTTCCTACAAAAGGAGATGAAGTTGGTTTAAGAGATTTAGGAATAAATCTTACAACAGATGCAGAATTAACACCAAAAATATATATCTGGGGTAGCTAAAGAGAATCTTAAATAAACTTTTACTAAATTTTTTTAAAGAAAATCATTTAGACTTATACTAAACTGTATTAATATCAAAATCTGCAGATGGTTAAATTTATAAATCTTACTTCCCTCACAAAACTATGGCAAAAAGAACTGGTAGCTCAAGAAGAAAATCCAGACACAAATTCAAAAAGAAAAAGTCTGAAAAAGGCAAGATTTCAATAAGAAGATTCTTCCAAGAATTAAAACCAGGAGAGAGAGTTGTATTAAAAGCAGAACCAGCATATCAAAAAGGAATGTATCATGCAAGATTCCATGGAAAATCAGGCATAATCCAAAAAAAACTAAAAGCTTGCTATGAAGTTAAAATTAAAGATGGAAAAAAAGATAAAATCTTAATAATACATCCAGTTCATTTACTAAAACAATAAATTTATAAATACTTATTCTTAAAATAAAATAAAATGGGAAGAATAGAAATAATTAAAGAAAAACCTTTAACTTTAATAGAAACTAAAAAACTATTAGAAAAAATAGAAAAGAGAGATAAAGAATTACCAACTAGAACTCAAAAAACTAAAGAATATTTAAACAAATTTGCAAAATTAACATTAAAGGAAGTAAAGGATTTAAAAGAAAAATTAATAAAATTAAATATCACAAGATTAAAGGAAAAAACCATAGCAAAAATAATTGATATCCAACCAAAGGATATAGATAGCTTAAGAATAATACTATCAACCGAAAACTTAACACTAAAACAAGAAGACTTACAAAAAATAATAGAATGCCTAAAATAAACAATGAAAAAGGAACTTGTAAAAGAGGAAAGAGCAATAGTATTGGACTTTTTACCAAATGGGTATCCATTCGACAATCGTCCAATGCACCAGAAGACTCCAATAGTGCAAGCTCTAGGAAAAGATCACTTTATTTTATTAGAACTAGTTCCTAAAAAAGGTATATTTCTAGAACCAAATCAGGAAGTTTACATGGGAGATGGTAAAAGAGAAGAAATCCATCATATTATAGGAAAGATGCCTATGGAAAAATTAACACAAACAGCACAAATGCAGTTAAACTTCGTAATTAATGATTTAGTAGAAAAAAACAAAGAAAAATTTATTAATTTCTTTAATACAGCAGGTCCTATAAGTACTAGAAGGCATCAGATTGAATTGCTTCCAGGCATAGGAAAAAAGCATATGTGGGAAATAATAGAAAAAAGAAAAGAAAACCCTTTTAAATCATTTGAGGATATACAAAAAAGAGTTCATTTAATGCCTGACCCAAAAAAAGCAATAATAAAAAGGATACTTATGGAAATCAAAGGAGAAGACAAATATAAATTATTTACAAAATGAAACAAATAGTTAGAGTTATAAACAAAGATATTCCTGGGAATAAACAAATTTATTATGCATTAACAAAGATTACTGGTGTTTCTTATTCTTTCTCAAATGCTGTTTGTTCTATCATGAATCTCGAAAAAACAAAAAAGATAGGCGAATTATCAGATACAGAAATTAAAAAAATACAAGATATCATAAAAAATCCGCAAAAATATAATATTCCTTCATTCTTATATAACAGGCAAAAAGACATAGTAACTGGTGAAGATAAGCATTTAATAACAGCAGATCTGAAACTCCAGGGAGAATTAGATATTAAAAGATTAAAAAGAATAAAATCCTATAGGGGTATCAGGCATGCTTTAGGTTTACCAGTAAGAGGACAAAGAACAAAAGGGCACTTTAGAAAAGGAAGAGCAGTTGGAGTTACAAAGAAAAAAACAAAAAGGAGTAAGAAAGCATAATGGGACATCCAAAATTTCAAAGGAAAAAATATTTTAAACCTTCACATCCTTGGAATAAAGCAACAATAGAGCAGGAAAAAGAATTAAAAAAAGAATTTGGTTTAAAAAATAAAAAGGAGATTTGGAAAGCAAATTCTTATTTAAAAAAACTAAAAACACAAGCCAAGAGATTAATTAGGTCTGATAGTTTGCAGGCTAAAAAAGAGGAAGAATTATTCAGAAAAAGATTATTAAAATATGATTTGCTCCCAACAGGTTTTAAATTGGAAGATGTTTTAGCTTTGCAAACAAGAGATATTTTAAATTTAAGATTGCAAACACAGGTTTTTAAGCAAGGATTTGCAAGAACAGTTAATCAAGCAAGACAGTTTATCACACATGGTCATATTTTCGTTAACAATAAAAAAGTTGCTGTTCCTTCTTACCTTGTTCTAAAGACAGATAAAATTTCTTTTTCCTCCAAGTCATCCTTATCTAATTCAGAACACCCAGAAAGACCTAAAAAAGTTTTAGAGATTAAAACCCAATTAAAATTACAAAAAGAAACTAAAAAAGAAAAGAAAATTAAAGGAAAAAAAGAGAAAAAAACAAAAGAAACTAAAAAAGAAAAGAAACAAGAACAGATCAAAGAAAAGAATATTAAAAAAGAAAAAATTAAAGAAACCAAAAAAGTTCCTACAGCACATGAATTAGCTGAAAAGAAATCTAAAAAAAATAAAAAATGAGCAATAAAAAACACCTTAAAAAAGATAAATTAAGATGGGGTATTGCACATATTTATGCTAGCTACAATAATACTATCATTCACATAACAGATCTCACAGGAACCGAAACTATCTCAAAAGCATCAGGTGGTATGGTAGTAAAAGCTCATAGGTTGGAAAGCTCACCAACAGCAGCTATGATTGCAGCAAAACAAGCAGCAGAAGCAGCAAAAGAAAAAGGAATAAATGCTTTACATATTAGAATAAGAGCCCCTGGTGGACATCAAGGCCCAAATAATCCAGGACCTGGAGCACAAGCAGCAATAAGAGCACTGGCAAGAGTAGGCATTAAGATAGGAAATATTGAAGATGTTACTTGTCTGCCAACAGATCGCTGCCGTAAGAAATCACAAAGAAGAGGTAGAAGAGTTTAAGAATAATTTTATGTCTTAGGAGGTATACATCACAAAAATGGAAATCAAATTTTTAAAAAAAGAGGATAATGAAATGAAATTTATAGTTAAGAATATAAATTCTGTTTTTGCAAATACATTAAGAAGACTTATTATAAATGAGGTTCCAACATTAGCAATAGAAGATGTTTCAATTAAAAAAAATACTTCTGCTATGTATGACGAAATGCTTGCTCATAGGCTAGGTTTAATACCTTTAAAAACAGATCTAAAATCTTATACATTACCAGAAGACTGTAAATGTAAAGGAAAAGGTTGTGCCCATTGTCAATTATATTTTAAATTAAAAGCAAAAGGTCCTTGTACTGTTTATGCTTCAGAACTTAAATCTAAAGATCCAAAAATTAAACCAGCATTCCCAAAAATTCCAATTGTAAAATTATTAAAAGACCAGGAAATAGAATTAGATGCAGTAGCAATTCTTGGAAAAGGCAAAGATCATATGAAATTTTCACCAGGTTTAATCTATTACCATTCCTATCCTAAAATCAAAATAATAAATGCTAAAAAAGATATAGCAGAAATCTGTCCAACAGGAGCTATTTATCTAAAAGATAACAAATTAAAAACAGACGAATTAAAATGTAATTTATGTAGGGCTTGTGAAGAAAAAGGCGTAGAAGTTAAATCTTCAGATACAGATTTTATATTTTATTTAGAATCTTTCGGACAATTAACTACAAAAACAATTATAACAGAAGCAATGAAAATTTTTGAAAAAAAACTAAAAGAATTCGAAAAATTAATTAACAAAATTAAATAAAAATGAAAAGAAAAGATATTAAAAAAATACAAAGAAAAACAGATCCAATAATAAAAAAACTAATTCAAGATTGCAATGAACTAGGTAAAAAATCAAAGTTCTGGAAAAAAATAGCTAAAGAATTATTAAGATCAACAAGAAGACAAAGAAAAATTAATTTATATAAACTAAATAAAATTACAAAGCCAAATGAGCAAATAATAATTCCAGGAAAATTACTGGGTACAGGAGAATTAAAGCATAATTTAAAAATATTTGCTTTTAAATATTCACAATCTGTAAAAAATAAGATAAAAGAATTATATCCAATTCAAGAATTAATCAAAAAAAATCCAGAAGGAAAAGGAATAAGAATAATATGTTAATAGATGCAAAAGATACTATCTTAGGAAGATTAGCAGCTTATGCAGCTAAGCAAGCATTAATTGGTGAAAAAGTAGACATAATAAATTGTGAACTCGCAATAATTACAGGATCAAAAAAAGATATATTAAAAAAATACAAAGAAAAAACTCAAAGAGGACATCCCTACCATGGTCCATTTTTTCCCAAGATACCAGATAAGCTTGTAAGAAGAACAATTCGTGGAATGTTGCCCTATAAAACAAAAAAAGGAAGGGATGCATATAAAAATATTAAATGTTATAAATCAATACCAGAAAAATTCAAAGATAAAAAATCTATTAAGCTGCCTAAAACATTATCAAAACTAAAAATTTTAAAATATTTAACTGTAAAAGATTTATGTAAAGAATTAAAATATAAAAAATGAAAATAATCCATACTTCAGGAAAAAGAAAAACAGCAATAGCAAGAGCAACATTAAAAGAAGGTAAAGGAAAAATAAAAATTAACAAAAAACTATTAGAAATTTATACACCTGAAATAGCAAGAATGAAAATACAGGAACCCTTAATTTTAGCAAAAGATGTTTCTAATAAAGTAGATATTTCTGTTAATGTTAAAGGCGGTGGTTGGAATTCGCAATCAGAAGCAGCAAGATTAGCAATAGCAAGAGCATTAGTACAATTTCAACCTTTCCTCAAAAAAACTTTTTTAGAGTATGATAGGCATCTTTTGATACAGGACATCAGAAGAAAAGAACCTTATAAACCCAATGTTTCTAAGGCTAGAAAAAAACGCCAGAAAAGCTATAGATAATTTTACTATTAGCGTAAAAGAAAGAAGTCATTTTGCAATGATAGAATTTCTAAAAGAAAAATTTAAGGAGTTGGTAATTACAATTTTTAAGTCTGCCTATATAGCAATAGGTAAGAATTGTTACTACTAATAAAAGAATATAAAACGAAAGATTTATAAAGATGGACTTTTTTACATAGTATTATAATGTTTATAGAGGTAAAAATAAAATGCAACCAATAAAAAAATACTTTACTATAAAAGGTTGGAAACAAGATTGGGAACAAACTAAATTAGATTTTGGAGTTCTAGTTAAAAGAGTACGTGATAAGCTTACAAATGCTGAAGCTAGAGCTAGATTTAATGCTCATAAACAAGCTGCTTTAGATATATTAGTCCGCGTATTAGCCCGTCGAGCACTATTTGTAGGAACACCTAAACCAGCAAGAAACAGACATCTTAGAATTGGAAGACCTTACTCGGTGCCATACCCTGATATTTATGAAATGTCTCCTGCACAACCTTTGGAAACAGAACTTTGTGATGCTAACAGTCTTTATAGATAAACAATTTTTATCTTTTATATATGTTAATTTATATATATTTTATGATAAAAGGTAATAAAAAATGATAGATCCAAAATATAACTTGCCAGAATCAAATCCTGAATCAAAATATAACACTCTACTTGAAACAGAAATGACTAAAAGAGCTCATGATGCTGAACGTGAGAGAAGAAAATTTGAAAAAGAAATGACTAAAAGAGCTCATGATGCCGAATATTGTAGAAGAAAATTTGAAAAAGAAATGACTAAAAGAGCTCATGATGCTGAACGTGAGAGAAGAATTATACCTGGTGATGAATGGGATAGTGCTGAAATGCAACATAGACAAGCTATAAAACATGTTCCAGTGGATTTGACACCCATTAGAAAATTGGATGATTTAAGATAAACAATTTTTACCCTTTATATATATTTTATGATAAAAGGTAATAAAAAATGATAGATCCAAAATATAACTGGCCATATAAATCTCTACTTTCAATAGTAATAACAGAAACGATTAAAAGAGCTCTTGATGCTGAACGTGAGGAAAGAAGAACTATCGACAACACCCCTTTGGGTGAATATTTGAAAAAATTGGAGGAAAAGGAGACAGAGGAGACCTTAAGGAAACTTTCAATATTGGTGGGAAATGACTTTGTCCTGAAAGAAGGAAACTTGGTGTGGCAACCCAAATATTCAGTTTATGGCGTATCTTCTAATTCAAAAGTTGGAGAAGCAGTGAGAAAACTTCTAGATAGAAATGGAAGAGTAATATTTGTAGATGATTTTGTTACTGAGCGTCCAGCCGTAAGGAATAAGATGTTTTACGAGTGGAGGAAGAGAAAACCTTCCTATATAATATAAAATACCCTTTATTCTTCTTTATTGAACTTCGTTCTAGATGTACGGCTGACTCAAAAACTTCTCCGTTGCAATCTCGTTCCACCCAAATCAGCCTTCACAAGAACTTCAGATAATCACAATATTAAGCATAATCAGGATGAGGTGAGATGTTGTTTTCTATATCACAATAAAACTTATATACTTCTCCTTTTATAGCTAGAATTATGAATTTAAAAGATTTGAAAAGATTAGGAAAAAATCAAGATGGAAAATTAACTCTTGATGGAAAATTAATTGAAGGACAAAAAGTTGGTGAGATCAAAGTTGAAGAGCCTATATTGAATATTCTTTCAAGTAGAGGCAATTATAATCCTTTGAGATACAGGGAGCAACAAATCCCTCCAGATGCTAAAGCTTATTTTGTAGAGGAGATTGCTTGTGTTATGAGAGATCCTTTTCAAGTGGGTATTACAGATTATAGAGTATTTAGAGTAGAATTTTATAAGGATGTCAAAGAACCTTACCCCACCTCGACTTCTCTGTAAAATCAAAGATTTTATTCCAACCACGCCTTGCAGGTTCCGTCTAAATTACTCGTTTCACTCACAGTTAGTTGTAATTTTAGGTTCTTAATCGCAGACTTTCAAAAGATTTATATTAACCAATGAATTTTAAATAATTCATAACTCTACAGAAACACAAAATCTTTATAAATCAATTTTATTTAAATTACATAATGCCAAAAAAGAGGAAAACAAAAAAGCAACCATTTTGGAAAAACTTTTTTATCATCTTAATTATATTAGTAGTATTATTTTCTTTAATTATATATGTTTCATCAAAGCTAGATGGAATTTCAACAAATAAAATAGCCTTAATTCCCATTAATGGTCCAATAACAGACACAGGAATTATCTCTGGTTTGATACCTAAAAAAGGAATTTCAGCTTCAAAAATAATAAATAATCTAGAAAGAGCAGATAAAGATCCTTCAATAAAAGGTATTATAATAAATATTAATTCACCTGGAGGAACTGTTGTAGCTTCTCAGGAATTAGCAGAAAAAGTTAAAAAAATTAAAAAACCTGTTGTTGCATTATTAGAAGACACAGCAGCATCAGGAGCATATTGGGTAGCATCAGCAGCAGATGTAATAGTAGCCCATCCCATGACAATTACAGGTTCAATAGGTGTTACAGGTTCTTATCTAGAATTTTCAGGATTAATGGAAGAATATGGCATTGCTTATCAAAGATTTGTTTCAGCACCCTATAAAGATATAGGTTCACCTTATAAAGAACCAACTAAAGATGAAAGAAAAATTCTTCAATATAATATAGATAAAATACATAATTATTTTGTAAAAGAAATCTCTAAAAATAGAAATAAAGATTTATCTTTTTTTGGAAATGGAGCTTTTTATCTAGGAGTTGATGCTAAAAAGCTTGGCTTAGTAGATTACATTGGAACAAAAGAACTTGCTATTAATATTACAAAACAAAAAGCAGGAATTAAAAAAGCTAAACTTGTTGTATTTACTCAAGATAATTCTTTATTAAGCTTAATGGAAAAGTTAACTTCTAATATTGCTTTTTATATAGGGGCAGGTATAGGTTCTCAAATCTTTACTTTAGTTCAAGAAAATAAACTTAAGATTATTTTATAATCAAATAAGTTTAATCTTTTTTACTTTAAATAACGTAAAATTTAAAAATAACATTCTTATTATAATAATTGGGCTAGATCGGAAGGTTAGCCGTCTTCTGTAGCTGTAAACCGGCTTTATGACAGGATCGAATGCCTGGTGAGGGCTTTTACTTTGAATAAAAGTCTTGATTCCAACGCTGAGGCTTTGTCCTAATTGACTGGTTTTTATGTGAACCTGGTCAGGATGGGAACATAGCAGCCATAAGCATTTAAATTGGTGCTTTTAGGGTAACGAAGCTGAGAAGGTTTCAAGGTAGCTTTTATTTAAGGTTGGGTTCGATCCAGGTTGCCCACCTAAATATTAAAAATGACCTCAGCAACAATAAAACCCTTAGAAGAAATAGTTGATACAACTCAAGAAGTTGCAAAAAATTTAACAAATCCAGAAAAAGCTAAGGATATTTATAAAGATAGAGCACACAACCCATGTATTTCTGTTTTATATATTTATTTTTCACCAGAATTTGAAAAAGCAGAACAATTAATTAAAATTTTAGCTAAACAATTTAGATCCACAGATACAATTTTTTATTCTCAAAATTGTGCAGGAATATTATTAGTGGGATGCGGATCACAAAACATAAAATCAGTACACACAAGAATAAAAAACAAATTACCAAATTTAATTAAAAAAACATTAGAGCAATTCCCACAAACAGAACTTTCAACAGAACTATATGAATTTGCCTTATCATATAACACATATCAAAACGGTCATACAGAAACATTGGAAGAATTTATAAATGAAGTTAAGAAAAGAATTATTGGAGAAAATCAAAGATAGGGCGTTTAAAAATTTAGCCAAGCACAGGATCTTATCCTTATAAATCAGAAAATATTGGGATACTAAATGAATAAAATTAAACTATATGCAATTGGTGGATATTCTGAAATTGGAAGGAATATGACCGCAATCCAATACAATTCAGATATTATTATAATAGATATGGGTATTCATTTGCCTTCTGTAATAAAATACGAAAAAGAGTTTGAAGATTTAACCAAAAAAGAAATGCAGAAAATAGGAGCAATACCAGATGATTCTATTTTAGAACCATTGAAAGATAAAGTAAAAGCAATTTTGGTTGGTCATGCACATTTAGATCATTGCGCAGCTCTTCCATATTTGGCTTCTAAATATGATTGTCCAATTTATGCTACACCTTATACTATAGAAGTAATTAAAAAAATATTAAAAGATAAAGAGATTAAAATTAAAAATCCATTAAGAGCAATTTCTCCCAATCAAAAAATAAAATTAACAAAAGATATAACATCAGAATTTATTCACATGACTCATTCTATACCTCAAACAGCAATGATTTCCATAAAAACACCAAAAGGAATTATTTTATATGCAAACGACTTTAAATTTGATAATTCTCCTGTTTTAGGAAAACCCCCAAATTATGAAAAACTTAGACAATTAAAAGGTAAGGTTTTATTATTAATCATAGATTCCTTATATGCAGATACTCCTGGAAAAACACCATCAGAAAAAGTTGCTCGTGAATTATTAAAAGATGTCTTACTAGGAACAAACAACAAAGGACATGCTGTTATAATAACAACATTTTCTTCCCATATAGCAAGATTAAAATCAATTTTAGAATTTGGATTAAAGTTAAGGAGAAAAGTTGTATTTTTAGGAAGATCTCTAAATAAATACATTGATGCTGCAGAAAAAATACATCTTATTAAATTTTCAAGAAAAGCAGAAATAATAGGTTACAGATCTAAAATACAAAGAAAACTTAAGCAAATAGAAAAGTATGGAAGGTCTTCTTATTTAATTGTTTGTACAGGTCATCAAGGAGAGCCAGATGCTGTTTTAGCAAAAATCGTAAATGGAATCTACAAATTCAAGCTATACCCGGGAGATCATGTTATCTTTTCTTCATCTATAATACCAAATAAAGAAAATATAGAACAAAGAAAAAAGCTAGACAAAAAATTACAAGATTTAGGAGTAAGAATCTTTACTAAAATACATAGTTCTGGTCATGGCTGTAGGGAAGATTTAAGAGATTTAATAAAATTAGTTAAACCCAAATTGATAATACCTGCTCATGCAGATCTACCAAAATTAAAAGCATTTATAGAATTAGCAAAACAGGAAGGTTACATTAAAAATAAAAATGTATTGATAGTAAAAGAACACCAAACAATAGATTTAAAATAAACTGTTCAAACCAGAAAGAAAATCTTAAGAAACATACAGCACCTATGAATCTTATCCCAAAAAAGAAGATATAGCAAATGTTTAGAACATAATTTATCTAGAAGTAAATCACAGCATATTATTTCTGGTAATATTAAAAAAGAATAATAGGCTTCTAGAAATTTATATCTACTACAAAAGAGTAACATTTATAAACTAAAGAGGATCATTTATCTATATGAAAATCCCAAAAATAGGTTTGGAAGAAGCACTTGATTCAATTCGAGAACAAGTTAGTATTCAAGATAAAGAATTTAATATACTTTATGAAAATAGGGCAAGACAAATTGCTCATGGAGGAAATAATTTAGGAGAAAAATGTTTTGGTGCTTATAGAGGTCTTCAACAACCCTGCCCTGGTTGTATTCTAAAGCCGGTTTTAGAAGGAAAAACACAGGCGAATTCAGGAGTTTTAAAAGTAGAAGATCCTAATGGAGAAATTAAATATTTAGAAATTAGTGCAACACCTTATTCCGATAAAGATGGAAATTTAATTGGGGGTATAGAAATTGTAAGAGATATAACCGAAAGAATGGTATTACAACAAAAATTAGAAATAGAAACAATTACAGATCCTCTAACAGGAATTTATAACAGAAGAGGTCTTGATGATAAATTAAGAACTTTAAAACAGCTTTCCAAAATTCATAATCATCCACTAACTATATTTTTTATAGATTTAGATTTTTTAAAGCAATATAATGATTCTTTTGGACATCCACAAGGAGATTTAGCACTTCAAAAATTAGCAGATATTTTAAGAAACACAGCAAGACCAGGTGATGTTTATGGAAGGATTGGCGGTGAAGAATTTTTATTTATTTTACCGGAAACAGATTTAAATGAATCTATAAGAATCGCTGAATTACTAAGAATGTCTGTTGAATTAATGAAGGTTCCAATTTCAGAATCTTTACAAACAGACAAAGTTATTTATCCACATAAAACACCTGAAAGAATTACAGTAAGCATAGGAATTTCATCTTATCCTGAAACATCCCAATTAGAATTTTTAGTTGGAGATGCTGATAAAGCTCTTTACCAAGCAAAAGAAAACGGGAGGAATAAAATAAAAATTTTTAATAAATAACTAAAAATGATAAAATTAGTAGATTTAACGGAAAGGGAAGTGCAAGATACTTTTGGATCTATTATTCCTTATACAGGTGAAGCCATTGTTCGTAAACATGCGCAAAAATCAGAATCTGGTATGTATTATCTAACTCGTCCTTTTAGATTACTTTTCTTAGGTTATTTTATAATTAATGATGTTCTTTATCAAAAAATATCTGCTTTATGTTCTTGTTTGCAGTTGAGAGAGGAAAGTTGTGCAAAAGAAAACCTAAATAATGAATTAGACCCAAAAATCTCAAAAACAAAGGCGG
The DNA here is from genome assembly GCA_964603525.1 of Candidatus Woesearchaeota archaeon. Lineage (GTDB taxonomy): Archaea > Nanobdellota > Nanobdellia > SCGC-AAA011-G17 > JACPIM01 > CAZRVI01. Next base: position 18,169 of record CAZRVI010000014.1, read on the forward strand.
TTATTGAACAGCAAATAGACGAAATTGTTCAAGGGATTGAAGATGGTATAGTAAAACTTTTGGATTTACCTGATTCAAAGATACCTGTTTTTTTAGAATATCTTGGAGAAATTAAAAGATATTCTAATCA
>CAZRVI010000015.1:0-17964 GCA_964603525.1 Candidatus Woesearchaeota archaeon
ATAAAAATCTATTTATATGATAATTTGTTTTTAAAATTTATGAAAAAAGAGGGATTTTTTGAGGCTATAGCTATCTTAGTTGGTACTGTAATTGGAGCAGGAGTTTTAGGGATTCCTTATACTGTTTCTAGAACAGGTATTATTCCTGGTTTGGTTTTGATATTTTTATTGGGTGGAGCTTTATTGTTATTGTATTTGTATTTAGGTGAGATAGTATTGAGTACTAAAGGGAGTTATCAGTTAACAGGTTATGCCCAAAGATATTTAGGAAAATGGGGAAAGCGGGCTATGGCATTTGCAATGATTTTTGGTATTTATGGTGCGTTGATTGCTTATTTGATTGGTATTGGTGAATCTTTACATGCTATTTTTGGGTTTTCTGCTTTAGGTTTTAGTTTATTGTTTTTTGTTTTTGCTTCTGGTATTTTATACATTGGTTTGAAATCTGTAAAAAAATGGGAGTTGTTGTTGTCCTTTATTTTTTTGGGTATTATTATTGTTATAATTGCAGTTTCTTCGTTTGAAATTAATTTAAGTAATTTAATGTTTTTTAATCCAAAATTATTTTTTTTGCCTTATGGGGTTATTTTATTTGCTTTTTTGGGTTCTGCAGCTATTCCTGAGATGAGACAGGTTTTAGTTAAAGAAAAATATAAATTAAAAAAGGCAATTGTTTATGGTTCTTTGATACCAATAATAGCTTATGCTGTTTTTACTTTAGTTGTTGTTGGTGTTACTGGTTTACAGACAACCGAGATTTCTACAGTTGGTTTAGGTGAAAAATTAGGAGAAAGTATGATAATATTTGGTAATTTGTTTGCAATATTTGCGATGGGAAGTAGTTTTTTGACTTTAGGTTTGGCTTTGAAGCAGATGTATAATTTTGATTATAAGTTAAAAAAAAGACTGTCTTGGGCATTAAGTGTTTTTATTCCATTAATTATATTTTTGTTAGGAGCAAAAAGTTTTATTAAGGTTATTGGTATTACTGGTGCTGTTGCTGGTGGTGTTGATGGAATTATTATTGCTTTAATGTATAGAAAAATTAAGAGGAAAAAAGGAAGGAAACCTGAATACAAAATGAAATATAATAAATATTTAATTTGGTTTTTGATCTGTGTATTTATTGGAGGTTTAATTTATACTTTATGGGGTTTATTATGAAAAAATTTTTTAGTCCTAAGACTGTTGCTGTAATTGGAGCGAGTAATAAAGAGTGGAAAGTAGGATATGCGTTAATGTATAATTTAAGATATTTTAAAAATGTGGTTCCTATTAATCTAAATGAAAGTTCAATTTTAGGAAGAAAATGTTATAGGTCTGTTTTAGAGTATAAAAAAAAGATTGATTTAGCTATTATTTCTATTCCTGCTAAATTTGTTAAAAAAGTTTTAATTGAGTGCGGAAAGAAAAAAATAAAGAATGTTATTATTATTAGTGCAGGGTTTTCTGAAATTGGCAATATAAAAGAAGAAGAGGAGCTATTGGATGTTGCAAAGAAATATGGAGTAAGGATTTTAGGAGCAAATTGTTTTGGCACTGTTAATCCTTATGTTGAGTTAGATACTAGTTTTGCAAAAACCATTCCTGATAAAGGACATATTGCTTTTATTTCGCAATCTGGTGCGTTATGGTCTGGTATTGTAGAATGGAGTTTAGATAAATTTGGTTTTTCTAAATTTGCAAGTTTGGGAAATATGGTAGATGTTGATTTTGCAGATTTGATAGGGTATTTAAGTAAAGATAAACTAACTAAGGTTATTGTTTGCTATATTGAATATTTAAAAAATGGAAAAAAGTTTATGGATGCAGTTAGGAGATGTAAAAAACCTGTTATTGTTATTAAAGCAGGTGTTTCTGAAGCAGGTATTAAAGCTGCATTGTCTCATACAGGAAGTATTGCTGGAAAATATGAAATTTATAAAGCTGCATTTAAGCAATGTGGAGCAATTTTAGTTGAGAATTTAACTGATGCTTTTAATAAAGCAAATTATTTGTGCAGCCAGAGATTAGGTAAAAAAGTTGTTATTGTTAGTAATGCTGGTGGTCCTGCAGTTTTGGCTTCTGATTATTGCAATAAATATAATTTAGAGGTTGTTAGATTACCTAAAAACTTTATTGGGAGTTTAAGATTACCAAATACATGGAGTAAGCAGAATCCTATTGATTTGGTTGGTGATGCTGATTATGATAGATATAGAGAAGTATTTAAGAAATTAAATAAAAAAGGATTTTTTGATTCTGTTTTAGTTATTTTAACACAACAAAGGATGGTAGATGTTATTAAGGTTGCTGAAGAGGTAATTAATTTTAAGAAAAAAAGCAGGAAAAATGTTGTGTGTTGTTTCATGGGTGGAAATGAAGTTGAGATAGCTAAAAGTATTTTATTAAGAGAAGGAATCCCCTGTTTTTTTGAGATAGAAGATGCTGTGAAGGTTTTGGGAAATCTTTAAATATTGGTTGGTTAACTAATTTTGAAATAATTAAAAGTGGAGGTTTTGAATATGGGGAAAGTATTCAAACTTCAGTATGAAGAGGAAGATTATTTTGATAGTGAAGATGATTATAATGATGAACCTATTGATGATGAACCTGTTGATGATGAGATAGATGAGGAAGAAGAGTATTGGTAAAAAAACAAAGTTTTATATAAACCTTTTTTCTTTTATTTTTATAGATTAAAAGAAGGTGATGTAGTTTGGTTGATGAAAGAGTTAAAAAGGTAGCAGACTTGCTTGTTAATTATTCAACTAAAATTAAAAAAAATGAAAGAGTTCAGATTTTGAGTGGTTATGAGGCTAGAGAGTTAGCTTTGGAGATTTATAAGCTTGTTTTAAAAAAAGGTGCTTATCCTATTGTGCATATGGATTTACCTGGATCCGTTTACAATTATTATAAGTTGGCTTCTAAAGAGCAATTAAAACATTTTCCTGAGGTTGCAATGTATGAAATTAAAAAAACTGATGCTGTTATTTATATTGGAAGTCCTAGGAATACTAAAGAATTAAGCAATATTGATCCTAAAAAAATTTCTATTCGAAGTAAAATTATGGAAAAGATAACTGAAGAAAGATTAAAAAAGAAATGGGTTATTTTTGAGTACCCTACAAATGCATTAGCGCAAGATGCAGAAATGAGTTTAGAAGAATTTGAAAATTTTGTTTTTGGTGCAACTTTGATAGACTGGAAAAAAGAGAGTAAAAAACAGGAAAAATTAAAGAGAATTTTGGATAAAGGAGAAAAAGTTAGAATTATAGGAAATGATACCTGTTTGGAATTTAGTATTAAAGGTAAAAAATCTGTTAAATGTTGTGGTACGTATAATATGCCTGATGGTGAAGTATTTACAGAGCCTGTTAAAAAAAGTGTTAATGGTTATATTAGTTATAGTTATCCTGCTATTTATAGTGGTAGAGAAGTTGATGGTGTCAAATTATGGTTTAAGAATGGTAAAGTTGTTAAAGCAAGTGCAGACAAAAATGAGAAATTTTTAAAACAAATGTTGAGAACTGATAAAGGTGCAAGCTATTTAGGAGAGTTTGGTATTGGTTGTAATCCTAAAATAAATAAGTTTATTAAGCAGATATTATTTGATGAGAAAATAAACTTTACAGTTCATTTGGCTTTGGGAAGAGCTTATAAAGAGACTGGTGGAGAAAATAAATCTGCAATTCATTGGGATATGATTAAGGATTTAAAAAAAGGTGGAAAGATAATAATTGATGGTAAGATTATTCAGAAGAATGGTAAATGGTTGATTTGATATTAATAAAAGTGATGTTTAAATGAAAGAAATAGTTTTGGATAATGGTCTAAAAGTAATTTATGAGTATAAGAAAAGTAATTCTGTTGTGATACAAATAAATGTAAAAGTTGGTAGCAATTATGAAAATAAAAAAAATCTTGGAATATGTCATTTCATTGAGCATATGTTATTTGAAGGAACAAAAAGAAGAGGAGCAAGACAAATAGCTTTAGAAGTTGAGGGGATGGGGGGAGAGATTAACGCATTCACTCTTAATGAAAGAACAAGTTTTTATGTTTCTGTTTTAAATAAGTATTTTGATAAAGGTTTAGAAGTTTTGTCAGATATAATTAAAAACCCTATTTTTAGAGAAAAGGCAATAGAAAAAGAGAAAAAAATTGTTTTAGATGAGAAAAAGATTTATGTAGATGACCCTAGTTCTTATCAATGGTTATTGTTCTTAAAAAATTTGTATAAAAAACACCCAACAAGATGGGATGGTTTTGGAAATAAAGAAACAATTAATTCTTTTAACAGAAATAAATTAATAAAATTTCACCAGAACTATTATAAACCAAATAATATAACTCTTGTTGTTGTTGGTGGTGTTAAAAATATATTTCCAAGAATTAAAAAAGCTTTTTCTGATTTTGAGGGAGGGAAGGTTCTAAAATATAATAGCATAAAAGAGCCTTTGCAGATAAAAAAGAAATGTGTCATCAGAAAAAGGAAAATAGAACATTCTTATTATGTTTTAGGTTATAAGACAACTAATAGAATTAATAGAGATAGTTATTCTTTGGATGTTATTAGTTATATTCTTGGTTATGGACAAAGTTCTAGGCTGTTTAATGAAATGAGAATTAAAAGAGGGATTGGGTATAATGTGGGTATTTTAAATGATTTGAATAAAGACTATGGTTACTTTGCAGGTTATATTACTACTTCTAAAGAGAATATTGGTGAAGTTAGGAAGATAGTAAATGAGCAATTTAAATTGAAGGATTTGAAGGATAAAGAAATTAAACAAGCGAAAAATATGATTGAAGGATTTACTTTAATTAGAAATGAAAACAATAAAGATAGAGCTGATTGGATAAGCTATTGGGATTTAATGGGAGATTACAAAAAAGCCGATAATTATATTCGTGAGATTAAAAAAGTGAAAAGAGAAGATGTTTTAAAATCTATTAGAAATTATTTTAGAGATAATTATGTGGAAGTTATAATAAAAGAAAAATAAATTAAAATTTTATTTTACCCTTATTGTTTTTGCCTTTATTTTCACTTGTTTTTCTTTTTTAGGTATTGTAATTTTTAAGACACCGTTTTTAAGTTCTGCTTTTGCTTTTTCTGTTTTTACTTTGCAAGGCAATGTTAGAGCTCTATAAAATCCGCTGTGGCTTCTTTCAAGTTTGTAATATCCTTTTCTTTTTTGTTCTAATTTTTTTGATTTTTCCGCTTTGATTTCTATTGTATTTTCTGTTACTTTTAGTTGAATATCTTTTTTTTCTACTCCTGGGAGGTCTATTGTTATTATCACATCTTTGTTTGTTTCTTTTATGTCTGAAAGTGGCTGAACAAAATTTTCAAATTCTTTTTTTGATATTAGTGGTTCTTTGAAAAAAGGTTGGTTGAATATTCTTTGGAAAGATTTTTCCATTTCTCTTTTCCATTTTTCGATGTTTTCAAAGATATCATACATTAATATCACCCCCATTTGATTAAGTGAATAGGAAATATAGATTATTAGAAATATAAATATTTTATGGAGTATATCTGTCTGGGGTTCTTTATAAAAGAATCTTTAAACTATTTTAAATTTATTTCTATTTTTTCTTTATCTAAATTTGGATAAATTTTAAGTGTTTTATTAGGGTTGTTTAAATTAAAGATATCAGTTATATTTTTTGGAAAGGTGATTCCCCAACTATGTCCTATTTTTATTGGATGTTTTATGTACACCTTTTCTAGTCTTTTAGATTCTAATTTTTTTATAGCTTTTATTGTTAGATCCTCAGTAAATATTTTTTCTTTGCATTTAGGACATTGTAAAGCTTCTAATTTAATTCCTTTGTATTTTATAGAAGTCTTTTTCATAAGAATATTACACTTTATACATAATCTTTTATTATTCATTTTTTATTCCCTCCCCCTTTCAATTATGATGGTTTTAATTAGTGAATATATATAATTATCAAATTCTTTTTCTGAACATATAACATAAAAAGAGATGTTGTCTTTAAAGTATAAATAATATGTTTTATATGTCTTTGATAAATGCTTTCTTTTTGATAATTTATTATTTCTTACTGTTTGGAAAGTTCTATTTTTTGTTTCTTCATAATCCAACCCAAATTTTAGACCCCTTTCAAGCATCCTAAAAAATGCATGTGCTTCGATATCAATGATTTTCTTTTTCAAAGTAATCACTAATTATTAAATAGTATAACTTATATATAAAACTTTTGGTAAAACTAGATGTTAAATTATATTTCGAATTAGAATTTAGGGTGTGCATCTATCAGGAGTTCTTGGGAAAGGAATAGCGTCTTTTATATTTTTAAGATTGCATATCCAAGAAATTAATCTTTCAATTCCAAGGCCAAATCCTGCATGGGGGACAGAACCATATTTTCTTGTATCTAAATAGAATTGATAATTTCTAGGATTCTCTTTTAGTTCTTTTAATCTTTTAATTAGTTTTTTTTCATCTGGTTCTCTCTCTGATGCTCCTATTAGTTCTCCGTATTTTTCTGGTGCTATTACATCATAACCTAGAACCGTTCTTTTATCTTTTGGATTTTCTTTCATATAGAATGCTTTAACTTTTTTAGGGTATTCTGTAATTATAATTGGTGTGTCATATAAAGAGCTTAATTTATCTTCTTCTATGGTTCTTAAATCTTTTCCCCATTCTATTTTATGGTTAAATTTCTTTTTTAAAATTTTTAGAGCTTCTGTATAAGTTATTCTTGGAAATTTTTTCTTTAGAGTTGGTTGTAATTTTTTAATATCCTTTTTTAAAATTGCTAATTCGGGTTTGTTTTCTTTTAGGACTTTTTTGATTATGTATTTTATTAAATCTTCGCCATAATCTTGTAGTTTTTTGAAATCACACCAAGCAGCCTCCATTTCTGCATGCCAATATTCTGTTAAATGTCTTGATGTTTTAGATTTTTCAGCTCTAAATGATGGTGCTATAGTATATATCTTTTCTAATGCAAAGATTGCTGGTTCTGCATATAACTGCCATGTTTGTGCTAAAAAAGCTTTTTTACCAAAGTAAGGTACTTCAAATAATGTTGCACCACCTTCGCATTGTGTTGCTTGAAATATAGGTGATTGGTATTCGTAAAACCCATTTTTTCTAAAAAATTCATGTATTGCTTTAAATACTGTTGATCTTATTTTAAGAATGGAGGTCATATATCTTGATCTTAACCACAGGTGTCTTTTATTTAATAAGGATTCAAAACTTTCATCTTTATGTATAGGGAATTTTTCTGCTAGATTTATTAATTTATAATTTGTAACCTGAATTTCATAACCTGTTGGTGCTCTTTTATCTTTTTTGATGTTTCCTGTAATTTCTATTGATGATTCTATTGATATTTTATCAATTTCTTTCCATTTCTTTTCAAAATTTTTTCTTTTAAAGACACATTGTATTATGTTTGAGGAATCTCTTAAAACTATAAATTTAAATTCATTACTTCCACGTTCACGGTAAACCCATCCTCTAATAGAAACTTTTCCGGATCCTTTTTTAATTGCTTGTTGTATTGGTATGAATTTCATATTATAATATCTTGTTTTATTCTTTAAAAATATTGCTAAATAATAATTTTTTCTCCTGGTATTCTTGGGAATAATAAGATATCTTTTATTTCTTTAATTCCTGTAATAAAACGTATTAGTCTTTCTATTCCTAGTCCTCCTCCAACTGTTTTCTGAAGCATTCCTAATTTTGCTATTTTTAAATAATTTTTATGATTTTTTAAACTCATTTTTCTCTGTTCCATTTTTCTTAATATTTCCTTATATTTATATTCTCTTTCTCCACCTGATAATGCTTCTCCAAATCCCTCTGGCCAAATTAAATCATAATTGTGATAATACCCTGTTTGTTTTTTATCTTCCCTATCATAGAATTCTCTTTTGTGGTTTAGTATCCAAAAAGGTTCTTTGGATTTTTCTGATATTATTTTTTCAAAGCTTTTTCCGTATTCTTTTTTTAGTTCTTCTGATTCATATATCTTGAATGGTTTTGTTGGTGTTATTAAATTTCTTTTTAGTTTTTCTAGTTCTTGTTTGCAATCTTGTTTAACTGCTTTGAAAATTTCTATTATTAAATCTTCAATGAAATCCATAAATTCTTTTTTTGTTTTGTTTTTAAATTCTATGTCTAGTTGTGTAAATTCAATTAAATGTCTTTTAGTTTTTTGTAAGTCTTTAGTTTCTAGTCTAATATTTGGTGACATAATAAAAATTTTTGATAGTTCTTTTGAAGCTAAAGCAATTTGTTTATGTAAGAGCATACTTTTTGTTAATTTTAGTTTTTGTCCATAATAATTAATTGTGGCATCTATTGTTGAATGGCATAATGGATCTGTTTCTGGTGCTAAGATTACTGGCATTAATTGTAATACTTTTCTTCTGTGCATAAAATCTGTTATAGTTTTAATTATGCAAGATTGTATCTTAAGTATGCTATAAAATTCTCCTTCCTTAATTTTTTTAATAAAAGATTTCATCTTAATAACCTTCAAGAGTTTTGAGAAATCGACCTATGCAAATTTAGTTATTATTATTGTTATTTAATTGCATAGTCATATTAATTTTGAGAAATAACTTATATAAAAAGATTTTGTGGATATACCAAAAGTTTTAAATATTATTTAATATATACTATGTATTACATGGAAGCTATTAGTTTAAAATTAGAAAGGGGAATTCTTTTAGAGATAGACGAGAAACTAAAAGAGCATAGATATAGTACTAGAACAGAATTTATTAGAGATGCTATTAGAGAGAAACTAAGTGATTTAGAAAAAGAAGAAGTTATTAAAAAATTGATAAGATTAAAAGGAAGTCTTAAGGGGAAATCTAAGATGAGTGAAAAAAAAGCAGGAGAACTTGCAATTAAAAGTGTTGCTAAAAGATTAGGTATTAATTTAGATTAAATCTTCTGGTTTTTTTATTTTGACTATATCTAAAAGTTCAAGGAAATGTTTATCTCTTGTTACTAATATTGAGTTATTATCTCTAGCTAAAATGGCATGTAAACAATCTTTTACTGGGATCTTTAATTTTTTAGAAAGATAAATAGCTTCTTTTAATTGTTCTTCAGTAGAATTTATTTTTATTAGTATTTGTTTAGGAATTATTCCAAAGATTTTTTGAACTTTGTCTTTAGAGTATATTAGATTTAATTCTTCCTCAACTAAATTAGAATAGAGGATAATCTTATTATTTTTAATAATTTTATTTATTAATGTTAAAGCCCAGTCACCAAGTGGTCTGAATTTATCTGATCTATTTTCGAAGTAATCAATCCATATACATGTGTCAAAGTAATATTTTAATTCCATTTATTAATAAGAGACTTTTTAATTTTAAAAAATATTATGGGCTTAATCTGTCTCTATCTCTAGGCCATAATACGCATTCTCTAATATTTTTTTGTCCTGTAATAGCCATAGTTATTCTTTCTAATCCTATTGACCATCCAGAGTGAGGTATACTTCCATAACAAAAGCTTTCTATGTAATTTTTGAAATTTGTTGGATTAAGATTTTTTTCTTTAAATCTTTGTGCTAGTATTTTATTATCATGGATTCTTTGTGCACCTGATGCTAATTCAATTCCTTTGTATAGCAAATCAAAAGAATTTGATAATTTTGGGTTTTTTGAAGATGGCATTGCGTAAAATGGTTTTAATGTTAAAGGCCATTCTGTTATGAATACTGGTTCATTTTTTGATAAAATTTTTTCATGTTCTGGTTTTAAGTCTTCACCGTATTTTATTCTTAGTTTTTTACAGGCTTGGTTATATGTTAGTCTTTTAAGTGGTAATTTTGGAATTTTTATGTTTGTATTTAATAATTTCAATTCTTCTTTACAGATTTTTTTAATATTTTTTAAAATATCAACTAAACATCTTTCAAGATATCTCATGGCTTTTTCATGATCAGCAAATCCTATTTCTGTGTCTAGTTGTCTTGATTCATTTAAATGACGTGGGGTATTATGTTTTTCAGCTCTGAATACAGGGGTAATCATAAATACTTTTTCAAGACCAGCAGAAATTGCCATTTGTTTATATAATTGGGGTGATTGTGCAAGATAAGCTGTTCTTTCAAAATATTTAACTGGAAAAACATCTGTTCCCCCTTCAGAAGCTTCTTCTATAAGTATTGGAGGAACTATTTCCAAAAAATTTTCTTCAATAAAAAAACTTCTAAATGCTTGTAGTATCTTTGCTTGTATTTTGAAGATTGCTTGGATTTCTTGTCTTCTTAAATCAAGAAATCTGTAATCTAGTCTTTTATCTAGATATGTATGTGATTTTTCAATGTCTATTGGTAAAGGTGTTGATGCTTTTGATAAGATTTTTAGATTTTTAATAACAACTTCATAACCTTTTTTAGATTCTTTATTTTTTTTAACTGTTCCCTGGATTTCTATTACTGATTCGGGTGTAATTTTTTTAATATCTGAGAAATAAGGTAAATTTTTTTTAAGAGCTACACATTGAATTATTCCTGTAAAATCTCTTAATATAATAAAAGCTAAATTTCCAAATAATCTTATTCTTTGGACCCATCCTTTTAAGAGAACTTTTTTTGATGAAGGCTTAATTTCATTTATATATGAACGTTTCATATTTTTAAATTAGATTTAATGAATATAAAAAGATTTCTACATATATTGATTATATTTTTGTGATAACTCAAACATTTTTTTAACCACAAAATTTATAAATATTGTTACTATTTCAAAATAATTAAAATGATATTTAAATTAACTAAATCTTTAAATATGTGTATTGCTTATGTTAATTCGAGAAAGCAAAAATTAATTAAAAACATGAGGTGTAGCTAAATGACTAATAATACTTCTAAATTAGAACCAAATTCAAAATTAGTTAAAGTTTCTAAAAAGAGATTTATAAAATTAGTAGAAGAAAATAAAGAATTAAAACAAGAAATTAAAGAATTACAAGATACCTCTCTTTTAAAGAAATTAAATAAATCTTTAGAAAGGATACAAAAAGGTCATTTTATTACAAGAGAAAAATTAGGAATATAAGCTTAATTTTATCTGTTGCTTTTTTAATTTTATTATTTAACTCTAAATTTAATTTATTTATTGTTTTTCTTTGTTCATCTTTATGTCCCAATTCTAAAACTAAAACAAATGGTGCAAGAATTTCAACAGTTTTATTGACAATTGTGAAATAAATTCTAAAAGGACCTGCTCTAAGTTCTTTTAATTTTCCTTTGGTGTAATGCAATATTTTTCCTATATTGAAAGGATCTTTTTCTAATTTATCTAATGCTTTTGATATTTTGGTACGTAAGGATGTTGTCTATTTTCTTTATTTGTTTTATCCATATATCATCAAATATTAATTTATAAGCCATATTTACATGTATTTCTTAACCATACTTACTATGAATTTGTTATCCAGTTTTCCTTTATAGATTTTCATTACTTCTCCCATTATGGCGTTAAAAGAAGCTCCTTTGTTTTTTTCCACTATTTTTTTAATTTCTTGTTCTACTTTTTTAGTGTCTTTTATTTTATATTTGTTTAAATTTGTTTTTTTATTTTGTATTAAGTTTAATAGAATTTCGTATGCTGCATCTTTTGTTATTTTGTTGGATTGTATGTTTTTGAAAATAAATTCAAAATCTTTTTTTGTTGGCTCTTTTTTTATATTATATCTTGTTTTAATATCTTTTGGAATTTTTATTAGTATATATGCTATTAAGTTTGGATCAAGTTTATATTTTTCTGCATAATAATCAAATGGAACATTTTCTTTTATTATTTCTCTTGCAATTTGTGGAGATATACCATATTTTCTTTCAAAGTTAATTGCACGATCTGTTATTAGTTCTGGTATCTCTAATTGGTTTAATCTTTGTTGTGTTATTTTTATAGGTGGGTGATCTGTTTCTACATATAATCTCGCTTTTCCAGGCAAAGGTCTTAAAAATTCTGATGAGCAATCAGGTAAAACTTTTCTGACTTCTTCTTTTAGTTTTTTGTTTTGTTTTATTAAATCTAATTGCCTTTTAATTTCTTTTTCTATTATAGTTGGTATTTTTCTTAAATCTTGAACCCCTTTAAGTTCTACTCTTGGAAAATTTTTAATTGATAGATTTAAATCCTGTCTAATTGTGCCTATTCCAGATTTAAAACGGTTAGTGGATTTAAGTAACATGCCTAGAAACTCAGCTACTTCTTTAGCTTGTTCTGGAGTTTTAATATCAGGAGCTGTAGCTATTTCTATTAAGGGTATTCCTAGTCTGTCTAGTCTGTAAATTACATAATCTTTTTCATCTTTTATTTTTCTTGCAGCATCTTCTTCTAAGCAGACAGTCTGTATGCCTATTTTCCCTTTTGATGTTTTAATATAACCATCTAATGCTATTAAAGCTGTTCTTTGAAAGCTAGATGTGTTGCTGTAATCTAAAACTTGTTTTCTCATAATTTGAATTTCATCTATAATATTACAGTTTAACATTTGTGATACTATTAAGGCTGTATCCAAAGCATCTTCGTTTATTTGGTTAATTGGTTGTTCATCTAGTTCTATAAGGCAAGAATATTCTGGAGAATATTCATATATTGCATATTTATTTTTTCCCATTTCGAACTTTGCTACTTTGTCTATTTCTTCTAATTCACTTGTAGTTGGTATTAATTTTCTTTTAATTTTCATTTGTACATCATTTGAGAGAGTAGAATTACAACTACAGAAAAGTTTGTGTGTAGACATTTGTCTGTGAATTTCGATCCCACAGCGAAAATTTATTTTTTTATAATTTATCTTTTCCAAATTATAACACCTTTTTTTCTTATTTGTCTTATTCTATGTAAAGGGATTTGTTTATTTTTAATAATAAGAAAATTATCTTGTATTTTAATGTTTTTGTATTTGATTGGTATAAGTTTATTTAGGATTCTGTCATGATAATAAATTATAATATGGTTTTTATCAAATTTACCTGACCATTTGATTTTATTTAGAAATTGTTTTATTGGTATCATAATTATGAATTTTTATGAGGTTTGAGTTAAATTATTTATTTTTATTTAACTAAACTTTTAAGTTTATTAACCTTTTTGTCTAATTCATCTTTTTTAGTTTTTCTTAATGTGTTTAATATTAGGTAAGATATTCCTCCAGCAATAGTAGTTAATGTTATATCTCCAGTAAGTTTATATGTAAATCCAAGAATTCCAATTGTCATAGAGTAAAGAGCGATTAAGATAGCACTATATTCTTGTAATAGTCTTTTATATTCTAAGTCGGTAGAGTTTTTTAGAATTTCCCAGGATTTATTCCTTTTTTCCTCTTGCATATATTATACCACCGATAATCATTATAATTCCAATTATAAGATATATTATCTTTTGGATATCTTCTAAGTTAAATGACTGTAAAAACAAAATAAGCCCGATTAATGCTATTATTACTCCGATTGTATTTTTTTCCATTTTTGAGTTACCTCCTTTTATTCTAAATATTGTTCTGGAAGAATTCTTTTATCTATTTCTCCTCTAAGATTTTTATTCCATAGTTTTTTAATATCTTTTTTGTGGTGGGATAATAAAAATGCTAATTTTATAAAAGCTGTTTCTGGTAGTATATCTGTATAATTTCCTATTATTCCTATATCCTGTAATTTTCTTCCTGTTGCATATACATTCATATTTAATGAACCAAATAAACATTGAGATGTCATAACTATTGGAATTTTTTTGGATAGTTGTTTTAATTTGTTATAGGTTTTTTTGTTTTCTAATGTGGATTTATCTAAATAATTTATTGGGAATTGGCCGAGACCTGTTCCTTCTAATATTAGTCCATCAAAGTTTTTATAATTGTCAATTTCTTTTGCATACATATTTGGATGAGCTTTTAGAATACCTATTTTAAGATTTGGTTTTATTAGTTTTAGTTTGAATTTTTCTTTTGTTATTGTTGGTTTTTTAAAGAATTTTATTTCTGATTTTTTAATTTCTGCTATTGGTGAATCATTTATTACTTTGAAGGCATCTCTTCTTGAAGTATGCAATTTTCTTGTTTTGCATGCTGGTAGAATGTAACATGTTTCATCATTAATAGAAGAATGCATACATATTGCAACACCTTGAAAATTTGTTTTTGCTATAAAATATGCTGCTGATATTAGATTTAAATAAGCATCAGTGCTTCCTCTATCAGATGATCTTTGTGCTCCTACGAGAATTACTGGTATTGGTATATTTTCTAGTATAAATGCAAGAGCAGAAGCTGTATAATGTAGTGTGTCTGTTCCATGGGTAACTATAATTCCTTTTACATTCATGTTTTTAGATATTTCTTTTGCTATTTTATTGTAATGAGAAAATCTTATGTCCTCTGAAAATATTTGGAATATTAGTTTTGATTTTATATTAGCTATTTTTTTTAATTCTGGGAACATAGAAATTAGCTCTTCAGGTTTGAATCTTGATATTACTGCACCTGTTTCATAGCTAACACGACTAGCAATAGTTCCACCTGTGTGCAGGATTAAAACTGTAGGTAATTTTTTCTTAAATTTTATTTTTTCTTTTTTAAATTTTTTTTCTTTACTTTTTTTGATTAATCTAATTGATTTTATTTTTATTTTTGAAATCCCTAAATTGTAACCTGAGTCTAACTTTAAGATAAATGTATTTTTTGATGGAGAAGGAACATAAATTCCTATATATTCTTTATCTTTAGTTATAATTTTTACTTTGTCACCTAGTTTTAATTTCATAATTTTGATTAAGAATGTTAACTATAAAAATTTTTGTAATTTATTAGAAAATCTTCTATAAGATATTTGTTCCACCAATACGGAAAAATTTAAATATTTAAAAGTCTTGTTATTATTTATGTTAGATCTTTTTATATTACATCAAGAAAAAATAGATTTATTTCCTGAGTCGTGGGTAGGTTTTAAAGGAAAAGGGATTAAAAAGATAATTAGTTTGATATTAACTTCAATTCTTGATAATAATAAAACTCTTTCTTATTATGGTCTTGCAAAGGAAATTTCTTGTAATACTGGAATGTGTGTTAATGCTGTTTGGAATTATTTTAAAAAAGACTATGTTCCTATTCCAATAATAAATTCTCTTTTAATTATATGGAAAAAAGAATTAAACAAAACTGAGAAAGATATGATCTTATTAAGAAAGAAGATATTAAAGGAAGTTAAATACTTAAAAGTAAATAATTCTGCTTCTAAAGAATTAATAGCTTTACAGAACTTGAATGAAAAATTAGCTTATATTTTGGGAGCACATGCAGCTGATGGTATGTTAAACTTCCATATTTCTTTTTCTTGTGATAATAAAAATAAAGTAAGTTCTTTTAAAAAAATTCTTGAAAGTAATTTTAATACTTTAAATTTTAGTGAGATATATTTTGATAAATATAAAAATTTTTATAATTTTGGTGTTTCTTTACATGATAAAATTCTTGATAGTTTTTTAAATTTTGTAACCAACCAAGATGAGATTATTAAAAGAATTATAAGAATCAAGACCGAATATAGATGGAAACTTGTAGATTGTTATATTAATTCTATTAATTCATTAAATTCTTATTTAAAAAATTGTTTTGGGATGAAATTAAGATTAAAGAAAAAAGGCAATGCATGGCAACTTGATACTAAAAATAAGATTTTTGTTCGTTATCTGCATTTATTTTTTGGATTTCCTTATGGGAAAAAATCTAGGATTGTTGAAGAACCAAATTTAATCACAAATTCTGATTTTTGTTTAAGAAAAGCTTTTTTTAGGGGAGTATTAACCTTTGATGGAGGGGTTAGTAAAAATGGTTCTGTATTTTTACAGCTCTGTAGCAAAAGGTTGTTGGATTCTTTTAGATATTTTTTATTAGATCAAAGTATAAAAATGAGTTATGGTAAAACAAAAAGAGGAAGTTATTATATTACAATTCCTGTTAAAGATTCACATAAATTATTAGAATATTTTGAATTAAATACAGAGAAATGGTTGAAACTTAATTCATTTCTATATGGTTTTAAGAGAGCAGTCTGTGATGAAGAAGAAGCAAGAAGATTAATAAAAAAATTTTTTATTATTAATGGTAATACTAAAATGAATTCTAATGAATGTTTTAATATTATTAAAGAATTAAACCAATTTGATGTTTTTGATTTTATTGAAGTTACAATTTCTAAAAATAAAAAAAGAATAAGTGAAAGTATAGCAAGAACTAATTTAGATTTATTTGAAAAATTTAATATTATTAAAAGAAAAAAAATTAAGAAAAAATTTTTAAGAAATAAAGGAAAGATGAAAGGAACTTATGGTGCTATTATGAAATCTGTTTTTACTTTTAATCCGAAGGTAAATGAGTGGAGATTACCCTAAGAACAATTTATTTATATACTTGAAAATATATATTATAGTTTAGTTGTATTTATATATTAAATTTGAATTTAAATATATTTAGAAAAAGCGGTTAAATATTTAATTCGATTAAATTTGCGGTTAAAATCGAATTTTTAAGTGTAGTATAAGATTGCGGTTATTTTGAAATATTTTTTCTTGAAGAAGTTTAAATCATTGATCATTAAACTTAATTCTTAAGAAAAGAAAATACAAACTACAATATAAATATTATTGTGGTGAA
Source organism: Candidatus Woesearchaeota archaeon (assembly GCA_964603525.1). Lineage (GTDB taxonomy): Archaea > Nanobdellota > Nanobdellia > SCGC-AAA011-G17 > JACPIM01 > CAZRVI01. The sequence goes on from CAZRVI010000015.1 coordinate 16,662, forward strand.
GTATATAATCTTTAAATCAAATTAAGAATTAAAAAGGGGGAAAACAAGATGGAAAGTTTGGTACAAAACGCAATGCAAATGCAACAAGATTTCTCTGATCTTAAAGTAGGTCAGGCAAATATAAAAGTTATTGGTTGTGGTGGAGCTGGGAATAATATGGTAAGCTGGCTACACAAAAAAGGAATACTAGGTGCAGAAGTAATTGCTTTAAATACAGATAAACAGCATTTAGATATTAGTGAAGCAGATCAAAAGATTTTGATTGGTAGAGAACTAACAAGAGGATTGGGATGTGGTGGTTTTCCTGAAAAAGGAAATCAAGCTGCTAAGGAAAGTATACATACTATTAAGAATTCTTTGAAGGAAGCTGATATGGTCTTTATTTGTGCAGGAGAAGGTGGTGGTACTGGTACTGGATCAGCCCCTGTTGTTGCACAAGTTGCAAGGGAGATTGGTGCTATTGTTATTGGTACTGTAACTATGCCTTTTGATATTGAGAGAGCAAGAGTAGATAAAGCTGAGTTTGGTTTGCAACAATTAAGAGAAGTAAGTGACACTGTTATTGTGATTGATAATAATAGATTAGTTCAAATTGCTGGAAATTTACCTATACAACAAGCATTTGCAGTTGCTAATGAGTTAATTAGTACTATGATTAAAGGCATTGTGGAAACTATTGCTGTGCCATCATTAGTTAATTTAGATTATGCAGATGTAAGAGCAATAATGGCTAATGGAGATGTTTCGGTAATTGGTATTGGTGAAAGCGATACTGAAGGAAGAGTAGAGGAAGCTGTTAGAAGAGCTTTGACAAATCCTTTATTGGATGTAAGTTATGAGGGTGCTACTGGAGCTTTGATACATATTACAGGAGGAGATGATTTAACCTTGGATGAAGTTAGTAAGATTGGAGAATTAGTGACAGAAGCTCTTGATACTGATGCAAATGTAATATGGGGAGCAAGGATTGATAATACAATGAAAGGAAAATTAAGAGTTATGACTATTATTACTGGAGTAAATTCACCATATATCTTGGGAAGAAGTGATATTAGAAAACCATCTGCAAACGCATTAGCTGTTAGTGAAGAACTAGGAATTGATATGTTAGTTCCTAAATGAGTACATGATTAAAAGGGCAAATACCCCCCAATAGTTTAGAATTGCCCTTACCCTTAATCTTGCTGGTGCCTTTTGGCATCAGCCTTTTTTTATTAGATTAGGGTTGTTATGATGGTAGAAAAAGATTTGATTGATAGGCTTATTAAAGAAAGTGGTTTGGGGTCTAGTGTTGACGAAATTA
>CAZRVI010000016.1:0-1295 GCA_964603525.1 Candidatus Woesearchaeota archaeon
AAGTGAAAGAGGCTGTTAAATGGGCAAAAAGAAGATAGTTATTGATACAAATAATTTAATTTCTGCTTTAGGTTGGAAGGGATATTCGAGAAAGTTATTTGAGCTAGTTATTGATAAAAAAGTTGAATGGTTTATCTCTCTATATAGGGGAGAATACGCTATAATATTAAAACAAAATATTGTTATGCATGGAAAAAATTTGAAGAAAATGCTTAATAAATAATTGAAGTCTTTTTTTGGTTAAAACTTTTCTTAAATCTTCTATACTTTCAAAAGATATATTTGTTTTTAGTTTTTTAGGATATTTTCCTTTATCAATTTCTTTTAATTTTCTAGTGATCCTTTTATCAAATTCCTTTTCAGGTTCTATTTTGATATTAACTTCTTTAATCTTCATTTTTTCTCCTCCATTGATTGCTAAATTACTTCCCATTCTTAGCTATCTCTCTTAAAAATTTTAATTGCGCTTCACGATATTCTCTTATATCTTCATCAAAAGGCGCTTTTTCTTCAATTTTTTTAATGACTTCATTTATATTCATTAGTTTATTTCCATCCCAAAAATCTTCTTCTTTAATTTCAGGTTCCTCAAAGTGTTCTATATCTCCTGTAAAAAAGTGCATTTCATCCCCTTGGAATAGTTTATACCTGGATTTTTGTTTTTCAGTTTTAGCCCAATTTGGACCCCAAACAATTTTTATCACACCTATTTCCTCTATATCTTTTACAATTGCACCTGTTTCTTCTTTTGTTTCTCTGATCATTGCTTTAATTACGTCTTCATTTTTGTTTGGTCCTCCACCCGGAAATATGATAACGCCACGAGATTCTCTTGCAAGAATATTGCCTTCACTATCTAAAAAATATCCTTCACAATTTATTCTAAATGGTAAATTTTTTCTTTCCATTTTTTATCTGATAAATCTGTCAATGATTTCTGTTGTTTCAGAGGTAACTTCTTCCAGAGACTTTGTTGCATCAATCATAATAAATTCAGTATTCTTTAATCTTTTCGGTCTTTTTGGAGTCTTTAGGATATAATGTATTAAAATCTTTCGATTGATATTAGAAAGTTTTTAAAAAACATTCGATTATAATTTTTATAGATGATTTTGGGTTTTTTGGTATAAATGTTTAAATATAAGTAAATATGTAGGAGATTACTATGAAAATGATAACAATTAAATTATCAGAGGAGCAAGCAAAGGAATTAGGATTATTATCTAAAGAAAGATTTGGATGGATGGCTTTAGCTGAAAGATCATTAAAAAAATTATGGGAAAATAAAAAAGATA
>CAZRVI010000016.1:1395-11936 GCA_964603525.1 Candidatus Woesearchaeota archaeon
TAAATGTTTTTTAAAAAAAGAAAACCTAGAAAGAGGAAAACTAAGAAGAAAATTAGTTTTAAATATAATCTTAAAATATATTGGGAATTTTTGAAAAAGTATAAATTGTTATTTTTCACTTTGTTAGTAGTTAGTTTAATTCTGGAAGGGATGGGTGTTTCTGAAAAATTTATTTTTAAGATGTTTGTTGATAAAGGAACTGAATTTTCAAATAAGATAATTTCTTTTGAAGTGTTTGTTAATTTATTAATTATACTTGCTATTGTTTTTTTAGTAATAACTATTTCAAGAGTTGTTTTAAGATGGTTATATATTCATATGATAAATCATTTAGATGCAAATTTGATTTTAAATCTTAAAAGAAAATTCTTCAATCATATTATTCATTTATCACATGAATTTCATACAACCCATAAATCTGGAACTTTAATTTCTAGATTGATTAGGGGAGCTAGAGCAATAGAAAGGATGACAGATCTTTTATTGTTTAATTTTTCTTCATTTATCTTTAGGTTAATAATAGTACTCGGATCTCTTGTTTATTTTGATTTTTTATCTGCGATTGTGGTTTTAGTAACTACTTTTAGTTTTGTTTTTTATAATCTTTTAATTAATAGTTTACAACAAACTTCTAGGTTAATGGCTATTCGTAAAGAAGATAAAGAGAAAGGTTATATAAGTGATACAGTTACAAATATAGACTCTATAAAATATTTTGGTAAAGAAAATTTAATTGAAAAAAGATTTGGCAGATTAAATATTTTGGTTAAGTTAGCTAATATCAAAAATTGGAATTTTTTTAGATGGTTAAATTCAGGAGAGGTTTTGATTATAGGTATAGGAACTTTCTTTGTTGTGTATTTTCCGATAATGAAGTTTCTTAATGGAGATATAAAGCTTGGTACTTTGGTGTTTATATACACTATATATTCTGAATTAATTGGGGCTTTATTCTGGTTTGTACATGGGATAAGAGATTTTTATAGAACTATGTCTGATTTTGAAGATTTATTTAAATATTATAAAATAGAGAATGAGATTAAAGATAAACCTAATGCAAAAAAACTTAAAATTAAAAAAGGAAAAATAGAGTTTAAAAATATTACATTTAGATATAAAAAAAGGAAGATTTTAGATAATTTTAGTTTAAAAATCCCTGCTAATAAAAAATATGCTTTGGTTGGTTTGTCTGGTTCTGGTAAAACGACATTAATTAAGTTATTGTATAGATTTTATGACCCTGATGAGGGGAAAATATTAATTGATGGTAGAGATATAAGAGAATTTAAAAAAGAATCTTTGAGATCTGAATTTAGTATTGTTCCTCAGGAATGTGTTTTGTTTGATGATACTATATACAATAATATTAAATTTTCTAATCCAAAAGCAAGTTATAAAGATGTTAAAAAAGCTATGAAGTTTGCTCAATTAGATAGGATTGTAGGTATTTTGCCTAAAGGAGATAAAACTATTGTAGGAGAAAGAGGAATTAAACTATCAGGAGGAGAAAAACAAAGAGTTTCTATAGCAAGAGCTTTGATAGCTAATAAAAAAGTCCTTGTTTTGGATGAAGCAACATCTTCTTTGGATTCAGAAACAGAAAGAGATATTCAAAGAGATTTACAGAGTCTAATGAAAGGAAAAACCTGTATTATAATAGCCCATAGGTTGTCTACTATTATGAATGCTGATAGAATAATTGTAATTGATAAAGGAAAGATAGTTCAAGAAGGGACTCATAAAGAATTAATAAAGAAAAAAGGAATTTATAGAAAGTTATGGAACCTGCAGAAGGGGGGTTATTTATAAAGAATACTTTATAATCTTATTTCTTTTTCCAACCATTCAATATGGTTGTGTTTTCTTTTCCAAAAAATATCTTCCCAGATATAATGAAATGCTAATTTTTCCCAACCTTTGAATTTCTTAAAGAAATCTAAGATTTTTTTAGTTGAAACTAATTTTTTATTAAATATCAATCTTGACATTATTTTTTGTTCCCATGGTGGGATTGTAGTCAGAGCATCAAGAAAATAAAAATCTTCGAAAAGTAAATATTCAACTGATGCTGGTCCTATTCCATATAATCTTAACATCTTTTTTCTTAATTCTTCTTTAGTGATTTTTCTTAAAACAAATTCATTAATTTCATTATTTGCAAATTGTTCTGTAAGTTTCATAAAAAACTTTGCCCTATAACCTACTTTCAAACCTCTTAATTCTTTTTCTGTTGACTTTAACATCTCTTTTGGCTCCCAAAATGTTGATAGAATCTTTCCATTATATTTAACTTTCTTACCAAATTTTTGAAATAAATTTTCCAACATCTGAACAGAACGTCTTACAGTTGCGTTTTGTAGAACTAAATAAATTATTAAAGTTTCATATAGAGAATTAGCAGCTATTGGTTTCATGCCTTTCCATTTTTTAATTACTGGACCAAGAATTTTGTTATTTTTAAATTTTTTACAAAATTCTGAAATATCTTGATCGAAATTAAATCTCCATCTAATTTCAGGAATTAATTCCTTAATGAAATTTTTAGGAAGTTCTTTTTGGGAATATATATTAACTTTTATTTTTGGTTTATTAACTGTTCCAAAATCTTTAAACTTTAATCCTAATTCTTTACCTTTCCAAAGCATAGTTATCCAATATTTACTACTTTCCCAAATGTTATCAGAAGATGGAAAATGAGAGGGCTTATGAAAATTAGCATCAAAATTATATGGTGGTTTTGGCTTTAATTCAATAATTGTTTTATTTTTTAATTCTATTGTTTTCATACAAATCATTTAGATGGAAGTTATTTAATTATTTTTCTGAATCCATATTTCTGTATTTTCAGTATTAACAGTTGCTACTGTTTAATAATAATAACCAAAAATTTTATAAATTAGAAAGTTTTTTTTCTTAAAATGTTAGAGAAATTATTTGATTGGAAAAAGGTGAAACCCCAGAAAGGATATGAAACTAGGTATTGGAGTCGAGAAGCTAAAAGAAGAGGAAGATTGTTAAGGGATATTGTGAATCCGAAAAATTTAGATTTATTGGTTTATTATCCTGGTTCTGGAGGAGAAACAATTTTTTCTAGATTTATTGGTGCAGGTACCCAAGTTCAAGTTAATTTGGATTACGTACATGGTGCCCCATTCGTTACTACACTTGATAGAGAAAGAGATCCTGATGGTAAACGAAGAGAGTATAAAGTACAGTGGTTGAGTGTTATTGATTATTGGGGAGATGCCTATAAAATTAAACCTCCAGAAATACAGGATGGAATTGATGTACTTATAGACAAATGTGGAATTGGGTTTGAAGATAAACCTAAATTTAAGGCCTATATTTATAACTTAATTAGAGAAGGGGGATATGTAATTGTAGGAGGCCCTTACGGAGGCGCTTTTTGTGATGCCGCACAAAATTTCTTTATAGGATTTGATCCTAAATTGTTTGAGTTTAATATGGTTTTAGATAAGGAAGATAGACCAAGTTGCAAAGGAGAACCATTTCACTTAAGGGTTTTCAGAAAAAATAATGGATTGTATTTACCTGAAGAGTTATTTGAAGCAGATTTAGCCATTGACCATGTTAAGCGAGACAAAAAAGAGGCAGAACGCTATGCTTCAAGAGGATGGGAGTACGAATCAACAGTTGATCCAATAGAGGTGGAGAAAAAAATTAAAATGGTACTTGATAAAATTGATGATGCTAAACTAGTCTCTAAATTAAGTGAGTTTTCTCAAGCATTTTTAAGGTAAAATCAAAAAACACATTCTTACATTTAAAATTTTTCTAGATTGATTGTAAGTATTTCTTCTTTTGAGATCTTCAAAGTTATCTGTAGAATGGGTTTCGTCCTAAAAGTTTTTTCTTGGGATTATATTTTTTTTCTACCATGAATTAAATAATAAATTGAATATGCAGTCAATAAGATTGCAATTAAGAAGAAGGGAAATTTCATGGTATATAAATCAGCTAAATAACCAGAAATAGGCTCCAATATTAAAATAAACATAGCCACAACAAATGAAAACATAGAATTAACTGTTGCTCTTTGATGGCTTTGGGTATGTCTTTGGACATAACTATCTTTTGATATTACAAACATCCCATGTGGAATTGCGATTAACACAAAACAGATTGCTCCAATAAGATAGTTATTAGTAAGAACCATAATATAAAACAAAGTAGTAATTAAACAGATTTGAAGAGCAAAAATTCCTTTATAATTAATCTTTTTTCTTATTGATGGTGTAATGTTTGCAAAAATAGTATAAAATAATGATTTGAAAGTATAAGCAATTCCGAATAGAACAACTGGTAACGCAAGTTGTTTAAGATAAATTTGACCATAACTATAAGATAAGTCAGATCCAATACTAAATATTACAGTGAAAATCAACATGGCTTTTAAGAACCTATTTTTAAAAATAAATTTCATTGATTTAGTAAAATGGATAAAAACATTAACTTTTTCTATAGGTTTATAGCATCTTGGTTCTTTGAATGTAAGTACAATTATAAATGAAGCTATCAAAAATAATAAAGAGAGTTGAAATGGAAGTAAAGAAGAGAATTTATATAAAAATCCTGAAGATAAAAATGCAATTATTAAAGGAACTTGTGTATATATTTCTTGTCTTGCCCAGAGTTTTTCAAATTTATCTTCTTTCTTTATTTGTTTGAGAGTATCATAGAAAAAGGAAATATTTGTGCCTGAAAGAAACGAGTATGATATTGCTGAAAAAATACTAGCAACTATAAAATACCAGAAATTAGTCGCATAAATAAGCATTATTACCTGAAATATTGCAAATAAAGATGAAATGGCAAATACTTTTTTTCGACCCCACTTATCAGCAAGTATTCCAGAAGGCACTTCCAAAATAATTCTCACAACACTCCATGTAACTCCAAGAAAAGCAATCTTAGTAATTGTTAAATTATGATCTAAATAAAACAATTGAATTATTGGTGTAAAGAAACCAAAATATGCCAATGCTGAAGCCAGATAATATTTCCATATGTTTGATTCTAATTTATTATCTTGTGTCACAAGGTGATTTAGTTTTGGGAGATATATAAGTATATCGAAAGATCTTAGTTTTTATTGTAGATGTGTAGTATCAGGAAGATTAAAGATTAAAATTTTGAGTGACTTGCTTAAGGTAAAAAATTAGGGTTAAGAATTGTCGATCAAGCACAAAGTGTCATAAAGTAAAAGATTTTTGGTTTTCGATATATTTATATTTAATAGGTTTTTAATTAATAACATGAAGCATCCTAATGAAAAAGTGATGAGAAAACTTATTGAATATACAGTTAAAAAATCAGGAGGACAGAGGACAGGTTGTTTTATCGTAAAAGGTGATAAAATAATTTCTAAAGCAATCTCTACAGTTGAAAAATACAAAGATCCAACGGCACATGGAGAAATGAATGCTGTAAGAAAAATTTGTAGAAAGCAAAAGAATTATCACTTAAAAAAGAGGATACAAAAAGAAAATTAGTAGAATTAAGGAAACATTTTGATTGTTTCCCACGGAATGTGGTTATCTATTTTATTATCAAAATACTTTAACAAAAACATTATGCGGGGCTTCTATTATTTAGCGAGCTAATAACATATTGGGTTAAAGAAGTTCCGAGCCATAAGGCGAGAAATTTGGGAAAACGATATAGAGTGGATGCTTAATGTTCTATGATTTCTAGTTTTACATTGTTTTTATTTACAAGAAGTCTAGCTTTTCCACCAATAGGAAAAGTAAATAAGGGGTTTGTATGTCCAAAATCAACGTTTGCAATAATTGGAAGATTTCTTAATTCTTCTTTCATCTTAATAATATACTTTAGTTTCTCTAAAGTCATATCAGTTTTCTTTTGGAATCTTCCTATTACTATACCTTTTATTTTTTCAAAATTTGGCTGGTGAATTAATGACTGCAAGTTTCTATCAAATTCAACACTAAAATAATCTCCTGCCATATCATCGTCTTCAAGAAATAAAATAGAATTTGAAATGTTAGGCATAAATTCTGTTCCCTGAAGTAGATTAAAAGTGCAAAGATTTCCACCAATGATTGTTCCTTCTACTTCTCCTTTGTTTATAATCATGAAACCTTTGTTTTTGATAAATTCTCTATTCTCTTGATCTTTATACCAAGCATCATCACTCCACTCTTTTGATGGTTTGATCTCAAAGGGTTCTTCATTCATTAAGCATTTTTTGAAATATTCTATTGTATAATCAAGACCTTTTAACATTCCAAACGTAGAAAAATGGGGTCCTGAATAAGTTATCAAGCCTGTTTTTTTATAGATAGCATTTTGTAATGCAGTAATATCTGAATATCCACACAGAATTTTTGGATTTGATTTTATCAGTTTGTAGTCTAGATATTTCAATAATTGATTTGAATTGAACCCACCAATTGTTGTTAAAATCCCTTTTACATTTTTATCTGAAAAAGCTTTGTGAATATCTTCTAATCTTGATTTAATTGAAGATGAATTAAATTCATCTTTTTCTTCTACGTGTTTAGAAAAGGTTACTTTAAACCCAAGCTCCTTTAATCTTCTTAAAGCAATAGATCTAACTTCTTTTGATATTATTGCTAAACTTCTTGCTGGAGAAATTATTCTTATTTCATCTCCTTCTTTCAATTTTTGAGGTATCATAATAATAAGATGTAATTATAGTAGTTTATTAATATTTTGAATTGTACTAATTGAAATAATATTATATAACATATTGATCTGAATAAGTGAGTTAATGAACTATTTTCTGAAGGTTTTGATAAATTTAATTTGATCATGTTCCCAACTATCAAATACATGACTATAGCTCTCTTTTCTAAAAATTTTCTCTACTATTGCCTTTTTTTATAATTTCAATGAATTATTTAACTTATTTGCAAGTTCAATAATGTCTTCTTTCCTTGCAACAACATTAATCCATTCTTTTGGTATATTTTTAAATCCATAGTATAATCCTGCAAGTCCTCCTGCTACTGCTCCTATGGTATCAGTATCTCCACCTAAATTTACTGTTGCAAGAACTGTTTTTTTATAAGAATCATTATTTAAGCAACACCATAAAGCAGCTTCAAGAGTATCTATTGCATAACCTCTTGATTTAATTTTATATTCAGGGATTTCTGATATATCTTGTTTTAAAATTCTTTTAAAATGTCTTAATTCATTTTGTTGTTTTTTATAAAAATTTAATATTGTTTTTTTCATGTCTTCATAAGATGATCTTAAATTATTTCCTTTTAGAATATTTATTAAAATTTCGATATAAATTCCACAAGCAATTAAAGATCTTATATGCGAATGAGTTATTGATGAGACTTCATGAATAATCTTAAATCTTTTATTAATTTTCATGTCTTTAATATAAAAAGCAAGTGGAAGTATTCTCATTAATGAACCGTTTCCGTTATCATACTCTGATTTACCTCCTGCTTCTATTGGATTCACTCCTTTTTTGATTGCTGATATTGCTATTTTTGTTGTGCTTCCTACATCAAATACTTTATTATAAGGTGTCCAATATCCTTCATATAACCATCTACAGAATTTATTTGCTATATCTCTTAAATTATAACCATTACAGAGACTTTCAGCCAAACAAAAGGTAAGCGAACTATCATCTGACCAAGTACCTGGTGGTTGATTGTGAGTTCCATAGCCTATCATACCCTTTACGGGATTTGTTTTGAGATATTCTCGAGAGACAAATTCTACAGGTACTCCAAGCGCATCTCCAATACATAATCCAAAAAGACCATCTAAAACTTTATTTTCTCCCATATATATTTTAAGAATTCCCTTAATTAAATATTTTTGCATTAACCATAATTTCCTTTATGTATTAACTAAAAGAGATTTAGTTAGAAGATTACTTAATGGTGGGATGGTGGTGCATTTTTTAAACATAATGAAAAAAAAGACGCTTATTTTTGATTGAGAATCATATCAGGATAGCCTGTATTCGGGGCTTTTTTCCATTTTATCCCTAGTTTTTCAAGAACTTTGTAACATTTTTCTTTTGTTTTCTCTAGAGAATCATTTATAATTTTCGCTTCAATTTCCAAGAAAAATCCTAATTCTTTAATATTATCAATTACAATTTCAAAGTCTTCATAATGAAAATATTTCCTATGTTTCGTAACTGTAACCTTTCTTTTTATACCTATTCTTTCCAAAATTTCATGCATAATTTCAGGGTTTTCTATTTTTGTTTCATATTCATCAGTCTTTAACAGTGAACCCTCTTCATTAAAATGGCAATAATGATATCCAATACTATTTTCTTCAGGTTCATATCTTATTCGTAAATATTTTTTAGTTGGATTTTCTCTGAAAAAATCTCTATGATCTAACACAAAATACTCATCTTTTTGCTTCTTTTCTTTGATAAATTTTGCTTTTTTTCGAAGAATTGCCTCAACTTCATCTGGATTCATAATTATTACTTTGATTTCAATTTCTTCTTGCATGCTTTAGAATATATTATAAATATTTATAAATATTTGCTTTGAACTTTGAGTGTTATTTTGCAGTGAATTTATTACTGTTATATCTACTCATAAGGTGAAAGAAGTAGTCACATAAATTTAATAGTTTTAAGATAATCTTCTATTTATCAATGCGATTAAACCCAAGGCAGCATTAATAAAGATTAGGATAATAAAGATGTCTTTTGGGGTTATCTTAGAATCTGTGCTTTTTATGTTTTTTTCTATTTGCTCTGAGTCTATTTCAGTTTTCTTTTCATTTAATATTTTGTTCTTATTGCTTTTAATTATATTGCTTGCTTTTATTTCTTTATAATCTTTCTTCTTTTTGATAATTAAATAAGCATCTAAGTCATTGTAATATTTTTTATTTTCATTGTCTTTTCCTTCTAGTTCTATTTCTAATTTGTGTTTTCCTAATCTTGATTTGGGTGGGACATCAAATTCATATTCAAATTTTTTAGTTTCTCCGGAATCTATATTAAATTCCTCTTTGTCATGTGCATCTTTAATTCCTTTTATTCTCCAACTTAACTCAATATCTTCTAAATCAATATTCAAACTATTTTCAATTTCAATCAAAAGTTCTATTTCATCTGTTTCTTTTATTTCTATTTCTTCATCTTCGTTTACATCCTCTTTTTTACCATTAATTTTTAAATCCACATCTTTTATCTCTAGAATTCCTTTATCTTTTACATAAAAGCTTGAGAAGTGATTTATACTAAAGATTAATTGTTTTTCTTTCTTTTTGTAAACTATATCATAACATAAATCTGGAGGGCATTTCTGGTTTATTTCGTTTTTATTAAGAGTAAATTCTGGGTTATAATATATTTTTGGATTTTTTATTTTAATATTGTAAAGGTAAACTTTTGCTTTTTTGTTAGAAACACCTTTTAGTTTATTTGTATCTATTGCAACTAAATTATCAGAAATTTCAGAGTATTTATCAAAATCTACATCCTTTTCTAAATTGACTTCATCTAAAAATTCTATCTTTCCATGAGCCTTTTTTTCTAGAACAAAATTTTTTACTTGTTTTAAGTTATTTAGTGTTTTAAAGTCTGTTGTATTTCCATCGTATTCTTCTAATTTTGGTTTATTCATACTTATTATTGTAAATTCTTTTTCAATTGTTTTATTTCCATCTATAATTTTTGCTTTAATTAAAAACTCTCCAATTTTTCCATTAGGTGTGAAAGTATAAGTCTCTTTATCTTTATCAACTTGCTTGCCATTGACAAGCCATATAATCTCAGGCATAATATCATCTGGATCATCTATAATTAGATTTAGACTAACAGTTTCATATTCATCAATATAAAGAGTCTCTTTTGGGTTATAATCAACTAAATTGCATATTCTATTAACATCAAGAACAAATACATTTACTAATTTTTTAACACCAAATTTGCTGTTATTAATCCATATCTCAAAGGTATAATTTCCTGCATCTTTATAACTTGTTTTCCAAATAAATATGTTTTTATTTTTTATAAACTTGCTACTGTTAATAGTATATCTTAAAGGTTCATTATCATAATCTTCTGCCTCAACTTTAATCTCTACCTTACTACCTTCATGGACTTTTATGTCTTCTATATCTTTAACTAAAGGAGGAACTTTAACATTAACAATTTTAATATTTATTTCTTTTTCATCTGTGGCTTGGTATGGATCTTCAACTATTAATTTTAACTTATGTTCTCCAGATGATCTATAATCAAAAGTATATGAGAATTCATTTTTATTAGTAGTACCAATCAAATTATTATCTAAATACCATTCATACATTAAATCTTCTAAATCAGGATCTTCTGCTTCTCCTTTAAATAAAATAGTATCTCCTTCTTTGATTTCATTTTTATTATAAATTTGAAGGTCTTTTATTACAGGTTTTCTATTAATATTGTTAACTATAACTTTAACTTTTTGTGTGTCTTCAAGTTCTCCATCAGTTACTTTTATTTCAAATAAGTATTCTCCTGCAGAGAAATAATCTGTTTGCCATTC
>CAZRVI010000016.1:12036-17558 GCA_964603525.1 Candidatus Woesearchaeota archaeon
TTACTTTTATTTCAAATAAGTATTCTCCTGCAGAGAAATAATCTGTTTGCCATTCACCTTTATCATTAAATTTATTAGGATATATAATTTCTAAGGTATTATCATCATTAGTTACAGAATTTTCGTTATCAGGGTCTGAATAAATTGGATTTAATTTTACTATTTCATTTTCATTTACTGTTATATCTTCAAATGGTTCTAATTTTGGAGGTCTGTTTGTATTTTCAATAATAATTTTTACTGTGCCTTTGTCTGTAAATTCACCATCACTTACTTCAATTTCGATATCATAAACTCCAGAATCTTCATAGTTTGTTTCCCATAGGTTTTCTATAAATTTATCAGAATTTATTTTAAATTCTAAAATATTATCATCGTTTGTAACATTATTGTTATTGTCTGGGTCAAATGCACTTATATTTGTTAAATTAATAATATCTCCTTCTTTTACTTTAATTTCTTGCAGGTTTTCTAATTTTGGAGGCCTATTTTTATTTAAGACTTCAATTTTCAGTTCTTTGGTATCAATTAATTCTCCATCACTAACTTCTATATAAAATGTATAATTTCCAGATTCTTCAAAATTAGGTGTCCATTCTCCATTTTTATTAAATTTATTAGGGTATATAATTTCTAAAGTATTATCATCATTAGTTACAGAATTTTCATTATCTGGATCATAATAAACAGGGTTTAGTTTTATTAATTCATTTTCATAAACTGTTATTTTTTCTAAATCTTCTAAAACTGGGGGTCTGTTAACATTATTTACTATTAATTTAATCTCTCCTGTAGATTCGGAATATCCATCATCTGCTTTTACTTTAATAATATATTCTCCAGAATCTTCATGACTTAGGTTATAGCTTCCATCTAATTCAAACTTAGAATTTGTTTTTATTTCCAGATTGTCATTATCAGTATCATAAACAATAGGATTTAATTCTAACTTTTTACCTTCATTTATCTCATAAGTATAAGAAACAACAACTGGCGGAGTATTAGTATAAATTTTTGTGTTAAATTCTTTGCTTTTATCTAAATAAAATATTTTTATAATTAAATCATAATTTGTGTCTTCTCTCTTAAGATTATTTAGTTCTAAATTTAGTTTATTAGTTCCTGGTTTTAAATCAGCTGTTTTTTCATTAGAGTAAATTATTTTATCATTCTTTATTAAATAATATTCTATTTTAGTTTGTATATTAGAATTAAATTTATTTTCTAAGATTAATGTTCCTTCTCCTGTGTTTGTTTTTATTATATTATTTGTCTTGAAATCAACTTCAAGAGCTTTAACATCTAATTTAAAAGAAGTATATGTTACACTTTTGTTTTCATAGAAAAATTCAATTTTGTAATTGTAGAGACCTTCTTCTTTAGGTGTTGCAAATGTTATTTCATATACATCTTTTGTTGTTTTAATAGGTAGTTTTGATAACATCTTTCCATCTTGAGAAATATATAAAGTACCATCAACAGGCTTGTCTTTTATATTTTGAATATGGATTTTTACTTTTTCTAAGGAGTCTGGAGTTGTTTTTTCATTTACTTCGATATTAGTAATAACTATTGGAGAATAAGGATAATATATTATATCATAACTTACTTTTTTGTATAATTTTAATTTTCCTTGTTCACAGTCAACAATTTTTACAGGATAAATATTGGCAACTACAATTTCATGGTTATCTTCTGTATAAGTATGTGAAAATAAAACTTCTGGTTCTGTTTTGTTCTCATAACATTTTCTTTCTACAAGAGAATATTCATAAGAAGGCAAATCTTTAATAGTCAATTCCACTGGATCTTCAAATTTGATATTTGTTAAGTCAGTAATAATTGTGTTTTGAGGAAATTCTTCTGTTTTTGTTAATTTTGGAAGTACAATATCAAGGTCATCTAGATTTAAAGAGCCCCCTGATATTTTTAAAATAGAATAATTTTCATAAGAATCAACTTTATATTCATTTATTTGATGATTTACAGATTTGATATAGTAGTTGTTATTGGATGATGTGGTGGAGAACTTTTGGATATTATAGCTTGAAGAGATCATTTGTTCTCCATATTCTTGAACAAGTCCTTTGCAATATTCATTAAGATCAAAATCCTTATTTGGTATTTCTAGTTTTAGTAAAGGGTTTCCGTAAAGGATATATGAAAGGAGAGTTAATCCTAAAAGTTCGCTTTTTCCAGCATTTCTGTAATAAGCATTTCTTGTTTCCTTGAATGTTTCTCCTAAGGTTTTGTATTTACCTAAATTACAGATAAAAACATTGAAGAATAAATCACTTTTATGAGATGTTGGTGCTATAATTGGGTTTGATTTTGATATAAATTTGTTTAAAATTAAATGATTTTGTTTAGGGATGTATAATCCAGCATATACAGTATCATATAATAATAAAAATTTCTCTGGTAAATAATTTTCTAAATCTTTAATATAATAAGAATCTCCTGGATCTGTTGTCCAATAAGTATCTGTTCTATGGATTATTAGTTCACTGTCTTTAAATTCTTCAAAATCTTCTTTATCAAACCAATTATCATCTACGAAGTTTATGTTGTTGTTAAATTGTTCCTTAAAAACATTTAGAACATGTTCTTTATTGTTTATTTGTGTGCATTCTGAATAAGTAGCATGTTCAAAATCTATTTTTTGGTTTCTTAGTTGTCTTATCATGTCTTCAGGGCTATTTCCAATTATTCTTGCGGTTGCTGTTGTTTCGTAGTTTGTTGATGGACTTTTAGCGCTTACAATAGTTAAAACTAGTAAAATTGAAATACAGGTTATGAATATTAGTTTTTTATTCATTTTTATAATCAATTTTAGATATTGTATAAAAACCACACCCCCTCGTGAAATTGTTTATAATAATTTTCCCATTCTTTTCTTGTTAGTTTTAATCCTTTCATTCTTTGTTTTTCTTTTTTCATTTTTTCTTGGATTTTTTTCCAAAATTTTTTATAAATTTTATAATAAAATCTATTGTTTTTTTAGGGTTATTTTTATTAGGCAAAGAACAATAAACAATAATTTTCCTAAGGATATAATCTTTATGTTCTTCTTTGAATAATAATTCATAAATCAAATTAGAAGTCCAACTCCTAATTAAATAAACAGAATTTCTGCTTGATAAAATATTCCACCTCTCTTCCATTTGTTTACATTTGTACTCTTTCTTAAGTTTATCAATTTCTTTTTTTAAGAAAGGAATAGAACAAATGATTTCGTTTTTTATTGGAATATAATTAACAATATAACCTTTAATTTTTTTAGTTTTATATCTGATAATCTCTGTATTTTGTAATTCAAGTCCCAATTTATCCAATTCGTTTATTAATTTTTTAATACAACTATCTAAATCTGTTCCAATAATTTTTATGATCTTCGCTATAGGATGGTCTCCGAATAAAGACAATTCAGTAAAGTCTCTATAAACAAAAACCGAACTAAATAATTGCTTAAATTTATTAGTATGCTTTTCTTTATAATTAATTAAAAGAATATAGTTATCCTTTTCCTTGGTTTTATTAACAATAATTTTGTTTTTAATTAAATAAGCCACAAAAGGCTTATTTTTGATTATTTGTTTTTTATATACTTTCAGATTGTTAATACCTAATCTTAGATTTTTATCTTTTCCATAAAATATAATAAATCTCGTATTTTCTTGATTTTTATTATAATTATAGAAACTTAATAATTCAGATACTTTATTTTTATTTACTAAATTTGAACAAAATTTAATTAGATTATTAAGCTTATTCGGTTTAAAATAACCTCTAATAGTAATCATATTTTGTTCTTTAGTTATTAGGAGATTTTCTAAAGGAGGTTTATTTCTCTTTAGGTAATTTAAAACTTTTTCCATAAATTTCGTTTTTATACTTATAGATATCATTTTATAAAGTTTGGATTTTTAATCCACCTTAATTTATTACCATGAACATCCACTTCCCATGCCCCTTTTATATCATGTGGACTAATATCTCCAATAAAAGCAATTTCTCTTTCATTCATTAACATCTGCCATTGCTGATCAGTTAATTCTCCTCTCACCCATTTGATTTCTAAAGATTTTTCAACATCTATTGCATTAAGACTACGTGGTTTTATCTCAAAAACATAACCATGTACAATACCATTATCTGTTGCAAATTTTCTAGCAGCTATATCAAATTCTTCAGTGGTGCTAATAAAGATGCTAGGCTCATTTCTAAAGACATGATCCATTAAATCTATGTTGTTAATATTTTCTGCTTTAAATCCTGATTTCCAAATAGTATCTAAGTCCACGTCTGCTTTTTTAACTCCTCTAAAAAGAGAATCAATATATTTTTTATCGAATCTATGAAAACCATTCTCAGTAATAAAATCTGACCATTTTCCAGATCTTATCAAGCTTTTTATAGCATGCTTTTTCCCTTCTTTACTATTTCCAAATTGCTTCTTAAACTCTTTAATAGCATCATCAGTATTTTTGCCTGATATTTTAGTCATATAATCAGTTCCTTTTGCAAGATGAATATTATCCTCGATAGTTTCAATAGAACTTTCGAAAGCTTCATCACTAAAATATTTCCTTAACTTCTTAAAATATTTGCTAATTAAATCATCTACAGGTTCAAACATTTTTGCCAATTTGTTATTCAAAACAACATCATCAAAACTTCTGAGGACTTTTTTAACTGGTTTTGATGGAACCCAAGGGAGTGCAGCACAGCCCATTGCTATTCCACACCACATAAAACCATTATAATTAACCTTACAAGAATCAATAACATCTCCACTATCTGCTATAAAATCAAGTGCTGCACCAGAACTCAAAAGAATTGCAGGAGCTGCTGTTCCTCCTGAAAATAAAATTAATGAACCAATTCCAATACCCATTGTAACATAACTTGCATACTTAACCCCAATATGGAAAAAATAAGCATTTTCAGATTTTATTTTACTAATTTCACCAGAGATAATTAATTCTTTAATAGCATCCATTACTTCTATATCTTCTGTGTTTATAACTATAGCATAATTTCTTCCATCCCAAGGATTTTTCTCTAATGAGAGAGTATCACGCATTTCTAAACCAGCAACAAAAGGCATACAGTTGAATGCTTTATTGTTTTTTTCAGTTCCTATAATAATAAGTGTGGCACCACTAAATTTTGTATCGAATAGTTCGCTACTACATTTTATGTTTGTTGCATCAATTTCTTTTATGTCTGGATTAAATTCATTTTGAAGATGTGATTTAATTTCGCTAATTTTTTGTTTCCAATCAGAAGGAAGTGAAGGGTTATAAATTATTTTAACATCTTTTCCATCTGTCCAACCATAATTATCAATATTTCTTAAAAATAATTCATCAAAATACTCGAAGGTTTTTTGTGTTCTTCTAATATAAGTTATATCAGAATAAATCAAATCTTCTTTAGAACCCCAACCAAACCATGTACTCATATCAACATTTCTTCTATAATAGGGAACAACAAAATCATCACCTAGAATTAAAATG
>CAZRVI010000017.1:0-16488 GCA_964603525.1 Candidatus Woesearchaeota archaeon
ACAATGCTAAAGTTAATTTGGATTACGAGAATGGCAATGACAAAAAATCAAAAGATTTAGAAATTGATTTGCCTGTTCAAGGTATCCCTCAATTTTCAATTAGCAACATAAAAACAGAACCAACAAAAGTTACACAAGGAAGTTCAGTTATATTAAAAATCAATCTTAAAAATATTGGTGAAAAAGAAGGAAAAGATACAAGTATAAAAGTTTTTGAAAAATCTGATCAGCCATTTGAGTTTAAAGAAAAAACAAATTATGTTGGAACTCTTAAGTCTGGGGAAATCGGAACATCAGTTTTCAAATTTGATGTAGAAGGAGATGCCATTCCAACAAAGTATTTATTAAATATCCAAATAAGAACTGTTTATGATGGAAAAGTGTTAGTCTCAGAAGAAACAGTTCCTCTAAGTGTTTATGAAAATGAAGGAGGAATTATAAATCTTGTGACTGGTGCGATTATTGGTGCAAAAAGAAATGCAATTGTTTTTCCCGGATTATTTATATTTTTAGTGTTATTAGATTTAAGTTTGATTTTAGTGTTTAAGAAAATTAGACAAAAATAATTGATTAAGATTATATTCACGCCAATATGTCCAAACTGTTCATATAAACTTGTACTATTGTGCAAAAGGTTCTGGATTATTTTTACAAAAACAAATAGAGACTAAAGAATTCCAAATATGGAATAACTTTCAAAGACAAATTACTAAAGAACAAATAATACAAAATTTTGAAAAACAATGGTTAGAATATAAAAAACAATTTCAAAAACCTAGAAAACCAAGAAAATCTAAAAGACTTAAACTAAGTAAAGAACAACTACTAAAAAATAAGAGAGAATATTATAATAAAAACAAAGATAAAATCAATGCCAGAAGAAGACTTAGATACAAGGAAAACAAGCAGTATAACCTTAAAAGAAAAGCCAGAAGGCATAAAAATATAGAACTAACAAGATTGCAATCAAGAATAGATTACTGGAAAAATAAGCAAAAACTACTTGCAGATAGACTTCTCAAAAATAAGCTTTATACAGCCTCTAATACCAAAATAATTCATTCGGTTCCCACTTTTCTACCTTGTGAACTACTGGAAACATTCGTAAACTTTATAAATAAAATATATTAATAAAACACTTGAGGAAGACGGTCATAGCGGCTGGGTTCCACAAGGTCTCATATATTTCAATTTAAAATATTGAAATAGAGAAATCCGAACCCTTAAGTTAAACCAGCCCACGTTCCAGATTGTACTGTTCTCCGAACGGGAACTCTGGTTAGCTGTCTCCTCACTTACACTAATATGACATCTAAAAAACAAATTGCATTAGAAAGAATAAAAATTCTGTTTCATGAAGCAAAACAAGTATTTTCTAAAAATAAATCTTTAGCAAACAGATACATAACTTTAGCAAGAAAAATAGCAATGAAAGCAAAGGTTAGAATACCAAAGGACTTACAAAAAAGATTCTGCAAACATTGTTACAAATATTTGGTTCCAGGAACAAATTGTAGAGTTAGAACAATAAACAAAAAATTAGTTTATTATTGTTTAAATTGTAAAAAATATATGAGGTTCCCAATTAAAAAATAACTTTATTAAATTTCTAAAATACTATTTAACTTTTATCTTATTAATTATTTTTTTCTTTTTAGGAATTTTAATTATTAAATGGTTCTTTATAAATTTAGCTTTAGCTTTTTCATAATCAGCATTTATAGGTAAAGAAATTTTTCTATAAAATCCTTTATAAAATTCCTTTTTTCTATAACTTTTTTTAGTCCTCTTAACTTTTCTTAATTGTTTCTCTGCTTTTATTTCAACAAAATTTTTACCAACATTAACCAAAATATCTTTTTTATTAATAGCAGGTAATTTAATTTTGATTTCTATCATTTTATCATTCTGGCTGATTTGAGAAAAAGGTTTTTTATAATCAATACCACTTATCTTATCAAACAATTTATTAACTTCTTTATAAACATCATCAAAAAAACCCACAATCTCACCTCTTTATTTGCCTTCTTTTTTATAAAATTTAGTCCATTTTATTTTTAAAGGTTTCCTTTTTAGTTTTAATAGATTTTTTTCGCACTTTTTGCTACAAAACCATAAAATCTTTCCATCATTTTTAACAAACATTTTTCCTGTTCCTTGTTGAATAGATTTTCCACAAAAACTACATTTAGCCATTTTATCCCCTTCTTGTTTGTGTTAATTTTCTAGCTTCTATTTCAGTTTCTCTTAACATCAAGATATCTTTAACTCTTACAGGTCCTTTAACATTTCTTCTTAGAATTTTATCTTTATCTCTTCCTTCTAGAATTTTACATCTAACTTGCGTAGCTTCCCCTCTTACTCCTGTTCTTCCAATTATTTCTTCAACAACAGCAGGAACAGCATCTTTGAATAAAACCTTGCCACTAGCTTTTTCCTCTTTTTTCCTTTTCCTAGTGATTTTATCTCTTGCTTTATCCTCAGATTTTCTTATTTTTCTTAGAATATTTTTCTTCCCCATTCTTATTTGCTTAATTCTTTAATTAGCTCTTTAGAATCCCCTTCTTTTACTATTGCTACCGCACTTGTTGCAACTCTTAAACCAGCAGCAGCACCTAATTCTTCTTTGCTAGGCACAACAATACAAGTAATCTTTTTTTCTTCACATAAAGGTTGTATATGCATTATGATTTCCTTAGGATTAACATCTTCAGCAATAACAACCAACTTAGCAATTCCTCTTTCTACAACCTTAGTAACCTCATTAATTCCTTTCTTAATCTTGCCAGTATTTTTAGCAATCTCAATAGCTTCATAAGCCTTATTTGATTTTTCTTTAGCTTCTGCCATTTTATCCTCCCTTAATTAGTTATAATATAACATCTTATTTAAAATTCTATTTAAAAATCTTTCTATTGTAAGTCTCTGCGAAAGTAAACTGAAATTAAATTATTTTTAAATTAATTTATATACTCTTTTCCTTTACTAGTTAACTCAAAAATCCAAGGAGTATTGCCTTTTCCAGTATATCTTTTACCATATTTATTAATTAAACCTTCATTATATAATCTACAAAATGTGGCCATAATTGTATTATAATTTTTATTCATTATCTTGCTAATCTCTTTTAATGTTATTGGTTCATTCTCTTGTAAAATAGATAAATAATTCTTAGTAGCTTCAAAATATGTAAATCTATCTTTTTGATAAGAGCTTAATATTTTCATCAATTTAATTTTTTTATGTTTTGTATACAATTCAATTAAATTATTAAATTTTAAAAAATTATTTTTTCTTCTAATTTCTAATATATATAATTTCTCTACACTTTTATTCCAAAGAAATGACCCTATTCCAAAAATAGATAATATCTTTTGTAATTTTTTAAGATAATTTAAACTACCTATTTTAATTGTTATTGCTCTGGCTTTTTTATGGATATTAACTGATCCTTCACAACTTACTACAATATTAATAATTTCTTTAAGAATATCTTTAGAAAGTTTTTCAATATTAAAAGGAAAATCAATGATAAAACTTTTTTTATTTCCGATGCTATGAGGAATATCAAAGCAATGGTGTAAAAATTTAGCAAAAACAGTATTATATGCCTGTAAACTTACAAATGCTGTGCTATGTAATTTAGAATCTACAAATATTACATCATGTTTATTGGTTTTTATTTTTAAAGGAATTCTTTTATTATTTATTACAATTTCATACTCTTTTTCAATATTATCAAAATCTAATAAAAAATCTGTAAAAATTAATCTTTTATTTTTAAAATTAAAATGTAATTTTCTATTAGTTGTTTTGCATAAAACTGTTTTAATATTTTCTTTCTTCTTAAAATAACAGTAGATATGTAATCGCCTTGAGAATGATTTTTCACAAATATTTAATTTTTTAAGTTTATTTTCTATTAATTTTATCAAAAAAATATTTTTATTACTGATAGCTATACCTTGGACACTATTTTTTCCTTTCATAATGCAACCTTCTGTTCTTATTGCTTCTGAAATAATAAAATAGTTTTTATCTAATTTAATAGGAAATTTAATATTCCACCCCTTTTTAGAATATCCTGAATTTAAACATTTTATTTTCTTTTGCAAATCCTTAAATTTATTATTACTTAAATCACATAATACTTTAAAACAATCAATAGGAATTCTTCTACCCTCTTTCCAATCCATCAAAAAAGATCTCTTAATACTTTTTAATTTCTTATTTCTTTGACTTTTTACTTTAGAAAATTCTTTGTATAATTTCTTACCATTCAATTCTAATTTATTTAAAATATTTTTTATTGTTTTATTATCAATAGAAATTTTAAATTTGTCTTTAGGTAAATCTTCAAGATTAAGGGTGGGTATACCAGAATCTATATACATTACCATCTTTTCTATCAAGTCTACAAAAACCAAACTTGACAAATTGTACTAAGTCACCAACCTTTAAATATTTTATGCTTTTTTCTCCAATACCTTTTATCACTCTACCATTATCCATAACTACTTCCACATTAACTAAATCTTTAGATACAGGCAACCAATGTATCAACTTAGCTTTCAATTTATCATCTAATTCTTCAGAAATAAATTTATTATTTTTAAAATTAAACAAATGCATAAATCTATAATTCTTATTTTTTTCTAGTTTATCTTGTACATAAAATTCATTTCCTATTATAAATCTTCTATAGCCTCTATTAAAATCAGGATGTAATGGAATCTTTATTTCTTTAATAGGATTATTGATTTTTATTTTCTTTTTATTAAAAATCACAAAATATCTATTGCTTATTTTATCAATAATTTTTCTATTCTCGCTATACAAAGATTCAATATTAACAGTTATCTCAGTTTCACTTAACCCTAAGTTATAAATAAAATTCCTAATTGCTTCTGCTCTAAACCCCCTTCTTTTTAAACTTTGTAAACTCCATGTTCTAGGGTCATCCCATCCTATATATCTTTTAGCTAAAACTTCCTTTTGAGATTTAGATTTACTTATCTTTATATCTTTTATCTGCATTAATCCATTATAAATAAAATTAACATGCTTCCAATTAAAAATATCCCAAATAAACTTTTCCATTTCAGACTCTATTCTTAGTTCCTTGCCTCTTAATACATGCGTAATTCCAAATAAATGATCATCAATAGCCCAAGAAAATTCCAATAAAGGCCAAACTTTATATTTTTTCTTTATTCTTGGATGTTCTCTATCAGAAATTCTAAATAAAACTCTATCTCTAAATGCAGGATTTTTATGTTTCATATCTGTTTTCAATCTTAATACCATAGAACCTTCTTTAGATTTAAACATCTTTTTCCAGTCCTTAATATTCTCATTTATACTCTTAGATCTACATTTACATTCAATACCTTTTTTTCTATTTTCCCTTAATTTTGCTGGTCTACAAGAACAAACATAAGCTCTACCAAGTTTTATCAACTCTTCTGCATATTTATAATATAATCTTAATCTATCAGACTTATACAGAATTTTTTTATTATAATTTATTCCTAACCATTTCAAACTTTCAGGAATTAATTTGTAAGATTCTTTAATAATCTTTTTTTCTTCAGAACCAATAGTATCATCCATTACTAAATATAATTTCCCTTTATATTTTTTAACATAATAATCATTTAAAATAAAAGTTCTTGCATTTCCTATATGTAAAGGACCAGAAGGATAAGGAGCAATCCTCATTACTACTTTCCCTCTAACATTTGGTAATTCAGGTAATACATGTTTTTTTATTTTTCTCTTTTTAGGCAAGCCATATAATTTTAATTTTTCATATTGTTCTTTTAAATTTAATTTATTAACTTCTCTAACAATCTTTTTGACTTTATTTATTACTTCATCTTTATTAATAACCCTTATTTCAGAAAAAACTTTACTTAAAACAGCATTAACATTAGCTTTGCCCTTATACCTAAGAGCATTTTCCAAAGCAACCTTCTCAATAATCTTTTCCATTAATATAAATTAAAGAAATTTACTATAAAAACTTAACTGATATCTTTCCATTCCATTAATGCTTTTTCATATCTTTCAAATGTACCTGTATCAAACCATTGCCCTTTAAATTTATAACCAAACAATTTTCCTTTTTTTGCTAAGATAGGAAATACATCCTTTTCCATCATTGCAAATTTTTTATCTTTAATTAAATCTACTACCTCTGGCTCTAAAACATAAAATCCAGAATTAATATATCTAGAAGGAGCCTCTTCTTTTTTTGGTTTTTCTATAAATTCTAATATTTTATTCCCATCTAATTTAGCAACCCCATATTTGCTGGGATCCTCAACTTCTAAAAGAGCAATAGTTGCTTCTCCCCCATATTCTTTATGTAATTCAAGCATCTCTTTAACATTAAAATCTTTTAGTTCATCACCATTTGTCATAACAAAAGTTCCTTTTATTCCATCTTTTAATAAATTTAAGCAACCAGCAGTACCTAAAGGTTCATCTTCTACTATATATTTTACATTTAATCCAAGTTGATTACCATTTCCTATTTGTTGTTTTATTATATCTGCTTTATAACCAACAGCTAGAATAATATCTCTTATACCATACTTCTTGAATAAGTCCATAAGATGGGTTATTAAAGGTTTACCATGAATAGGAATTAATGGTTTTGGAATTTCATAAGTTAAAGGCCTTAACCTGGTCCCAAGACCCCCAGCAAGAATTATAGCTTTCATCTTAAAAAATTTAATTTAGACTTTTTAAATATTTTAAAAAACTTCTTCTTCATGACAAAATTTATAGGAATACATCTCATCATCATTAAACCATAACTTAATTTCATATTCAGCATCTTTTTTATTTGCAGAAGCATGCACAATATTCCTTATAGCTTTTCCTTCTCCTTTATTTGCATAATCATAGCTAATATGACAAAAATCTCCTCTTATTGTTCCAGGTAATGCACTTTTGGGTTCAGTATCACCAACAATCTTTCTTACATTATCAATAGCATTAACACCTTCAAGCACCACAGCAACTACAGGACTCTCTTGTAAAAAATTAATATTTATTTCTCTTATTTTTTCACCTCTTCTTCTTGCTAAATCCTCTGTATAATGTTTTTCAGCAAATCCTTTATCAATTTGAACCATTTTCATTCCAATGATCTTTAATCCTCTTTGCTCAAATCTTTTGATAATCTCTCCTGTTAAACCTCTTTTAATTCCATCAGGTTTAACTAAAACTAAAGTTCTTTCAATCATCTTCCAAATCTTCTTTCTCTATTAGAATACTCCTTAATGCATTTAATAAAATCTTCTTTTTCAAATTCAGGCCAGCATTTTTCTATAAAAATCCATTCAGCATTTGCACCTTGCCATGGTAAAAAATCAGAAGTTCTAATTTGTCCAGAAGTTCTTACAATCAAATCAACATTATCATTCAAATACAAATTTTTACCAAAAGTTTCTTCATTTATTTTATTAATATCCAATTCCCCTTCTTTAACTTGTTCAGCTATTTTCTTAACAGCATCAATAACTTCAGTTTTGCCTCCATAAGCCATAGCAAAATTTACTATTAAATTATCATGATTTTTTGTTAGTTTCACCAGTTCTTTCATTTCTTTTTGCACTTTTTCAGGAAACATCCATGTCCTACCAATAAAATTTAGTTTAATTTTATTTTTAAAAATTCTTTCATCATTTTTAATTCTTTTAAATTCCTTTTCAAATAAATTCATAAGGAAATCAAATTCTTTTTTAGGTCTATTAAAGTTATATATAGAAAAAGCATATAATGTAAGTTCTTTTATCTTTAATTCTATACACCATTCTAATAATTTTTCAACTTTTCTAGCCCCCCATTCGTGACCTTTCCAAGGCTTTAACATTAATCTTTTAGCAAAAGTTCTATTTCCATCTAAAATAATACCAACATGTTTAGGAACTCTATTGAATTTCATATATTCTCCGTATAGTACTATAATTTTAAAAGCCTTCCGATATATTTTTAAAATTTAATTTATTTATAAATTTTATGAATGTTCTTAATAAAGATCAAACTAAAAAAATACTGGATAAGCTAAAAACCCAATATAACATATCTATAAAACCAAAATTTCTGTTTATTCAAGATAAAGACAGAATATTTATAACAAGCAAAGAATTTAAAAATTTAAATTTATCTCTTTATAATATCAATAATATAGGATTATACTTTGGAAGATTAGTAAAAGATAAAATAAGATTAACAATTGATGCTACCCAACTAATAGGAAAATATGCAACAAAAAATATTCTTAAATTAAATTCTCCGGAAGAATGGTTAAAAGGTAAGAATATCAAAGCAAATAAAACCCTTAAAGATTTTGTGATTATAAAACATAAACAAGATTTTCTAGGTTCTGGTAAATATAAAAATAATAGAATAATAAATTTTGTTCCTAAATATAGAAGAATCAAACGATAATAAGATATTTATAGATGCACTTTTCGATAAATTTATTAAATTATTAATTTTTACTTTATTATATGGATATTGTTGATAAAATTAAAAAATTTGTTGAGAAAGAATGTAAAAAACCCACCAATAAATATGGTTATGGTGCTTTTCTTTTTCATTTTATTCCGATGGTTAAATATGCAGAGAAATTAGCTGACGAGTTAGGTGGAGATAAAGAAATTATTTTGATTGCTTCTTGGCTACATGATATAGGTTCTATCATTTATGGCAGAAAAGACCACCATATCACAGGTGCAAAAATTGCTGAAGATTTACTTAAAAAATTCAAATACCCCACAGAAAAAATTAAATTAATTAAAAAATGCATTTTAAATCACAGGGGATCTCAGCAGAATAGTAGAGAATCTATTGAAGAACAAATTGTTGCAGAAGCAGACATTTTAAGCAATTTTGATAACATTGCTGGAGTCTTTTATGCTGCATTTAAAGAAGGGAAGAACCAGGTTGAAGCAAAAGAATCTGTAATGAAAAAATTAGAAAATAAATGGAAACAATTACATTTTGAAAAATCCAGAAAACTTATCAAAGCAAAATATGACGCAGCAATGCTTTTGTTAAAATAATAGAATCAATGTCCCTAAAAATTTTTTTAAAACTACTTTAATTTCTTTTTAGAATAAATTAATATTAATAAAATACCAACAACATTAAAAACATCAGCTAAATTAAAGCTAGGCCATATTCCTATTTGAATAAAATCTCTAACATAACCAAAAACAATTCTATCAATTAAATTGCCAATAGTTCCTGCCAATAAAAAACACAATCCATAAAAAACTTTTTTACTAACTTTATCTTTATAATATGCTATTATACAAACAACTAAAAAACCTATAATAATAAATAACCAATTGAATCCTTCTAATAAACCAAAAGCAGCACCATAATTTTTAATATTTCCTAATAACTGCTTTGTTATCAAATCTAATACAACCAATATTAAAACAAATACATACATACAAAACTTTATAAATTCCCTTACTATATAAAACTTTATAAAAAGGGTGATAAATTGGAAGAATCTATTTTATTCAAAAAAGAAAAAACTAAAAAAGAGCGAGAAGCAGAAGAAAAAAATCCTTTCATTAAACAGGAAGTAGTTCCAGGAAAATTTGGACCTAAAGAAGGTTACTTAATAAAGCTAGACACCCCACAGTCAGGTGTTGAAAAATTCTATTATTGGTTATTAAGGTTTATGAAACAGCCACCACATTTTGGTTTGGGTTTATCCGGTGATTCTGGTAAGGTTTTTAAACTAAAAGACTTATATACTGCTGGTGTTACATCTTCATACTGGGGTGCTGTAGAGCAAAGAAAATCAATACAGCAAGAAAAAGCAACACAGTTAATGATGACTATAGGAAAGATGTTAAAGGACTCTTTCCAAATTTTAAGAGAATTAAGAATTCTTGATGAAAGATTAGAGTTGTATGAAAAAGGATCTAAAGGCGATTTAGATGCAGAAAATGCTCTAAAAGATGTATGGATAACAATAGTAGAAAAAGGAACACAAAACCCTTCATCAGTTTATGGTATGGCTACTAAAGTTGGTTTTGTAACACTACCTCAATTATTTATGAAAGCTTATCCCAAAACAGTTAATGATGTAGATAAAGAAGTTAAAAAGTTTTTAGGAATTAATAAATTATTGCGTGATACCCTTGCAAGAAAATTAAAGCAATATATGACATGGCGTACAAAAACTCATTCTGAAATTAAAACAAGAAAAAGATTTATGTTAAAATATCTAAGGCAGCATTATAATGCAATCCGTGTTAATATGAATTGGTTAAGACCTTATTTAAAAAATATACAGCAATTGCAAATGCAGGGAACATTAACAGATGAAGATATAGCATCAGCATTTGAAACTTCTAAAATAGAACTAGAATTATTAGGTAAAAAAACCAAGTATTCAATAACAACACCAGAAGGTTACATAGAAGAATATGAATTTAAAAGATATTTTCCATGCGTTTTAGTAAAGCTCAATTTCATAGCTATTCCCCAAATGTTTTATGCAAAAGAACAGCAAAGAGGACCAATGCATATGGGAAGAACAGAAATAAGAATCCAGGGTTATGTAGCAACACAAAAACAAATAGATCAATATATGAAAAAATTAGAAGAAGAGGATATGGAAATGATAGAATCCTATGCATCAGCTCTTGGTGCCCTAGAAGAAGATTTAGTTAAATATCTAAAAGAAGGAGGAGAAATTCTAGAAGAAACAGAACAGGAAATAAAACAAAAACCCGAATCCCCATTAGAACCTTTCAAAGGAATCTTTTCAGGTTTTAAAGAATTACTTGGAATAAAACCAAAAACAAAAGAAGAGATTAAATTAAGCTCAAGACAAGAAGCAACAGAAAAGGAAACAGCTAAATCTGAAGCAGGGAATTTATCTTGGGGATTAACAAAAGCTTTCAAAAAAGCACATGGGTTAATTACTTGGTAAAAACAAAAACATTATAAACAATTTTTCTTATAGTTTTATTTATGGAAACAGATTATTGGAATGCTTTAGACTATAATAGAATTAAAGAAAATATGGGGACCGAACCATCTAGATTAGGTGTTTCTACCCATCCTTTAAAAGAACCTTTATCAGAACTAAAAGCTAAATCTTTTATGGGTGCTTCTAGAGTAGAAATAGGATTCTCTGGTAGGGAAAAGGGAGCAATAGGTAAAGGAGCTTTTTCCCCAGAAATGATAGGAAAAACAAAAAGAGAATCCATAAGAGAACTGGCAAAACTTAATGAAATAGAACTTACAACACATGCTACAATAGGTGTCGGTGGATTTTCAGGATTAACAGAAAAAGGTTTTTCAGAACAAGAAAGAGAAAAAGCATTATTTGAAATTAAAAGAACAGTTGATTTTGCTGCTGATACAACACAAGGAGGTCCAATAGTAGTACATACTGGAGAGTTTCCAAGACCAATTTATGAAGCAGAAGAAAAATTTAAAGCTTATCCAAAAGAAGAAAAAGAAAGAGTTCATTATTTAGTTGATTCACATACAGGTGAATTAATCAAAACAGTAAGAGAAGATGAAACAATTTCCATTCCTAAACCAAAAAGAGATGAAAAAAGAAATATAATCTACCAAAGAAATCCAGATGGAAGTATTAAAAAAGATGAATTTGGAAATAAAATTCCTGAATTTGAATTAGATAAGTATGGAAATATGGTTCTTGAACCTGTTAAATTTTCAGAATTTAAAAATAGATTACCAAAAGAGCATCAAAGAGAAGCAGCAAGGTTGTTCTTTGCAGAGCAACAAAGAATTGAAAAAGAGCATGCAGCAGGACAAGCAGAGGAATATGAAGTTGTTTATAAAGAAGCTGCTAAAAATATCGGAAGAATTAGAAGAGTAATAAATGTCTATGAAAAACTAGGAAAAATCAAAGGACTTGAAGAAATTAAAAAACTTAAAAGAGAGATTCCTTCTGCAATACCTTTCATTCCTCCAGAAGAAGTAGAAATTTTACCTTATTTAAAGGAAAAATTAAGAGAATATGAAAAAAGAATGGCTTATGGAAGAGAGGTAGCAGCATCAGGAAGAAGGCAAGAAGCAAAGATTAAAGAAATGATAAAAAGGGCTAAACCTCTTGAAGAATTTGGTGTTGAAAAATCAGCAGAAGCAATAGCAAGATCTGCTTTATATGCATTTGAAGTTGAAAAGAAAAGAGGACTTAAAAAACCTTTATTCATTGCACCAGAGAATATATTCCCAGAAACATATGGTTCTCATCCACAAGAACTTAGAAATTTAATTTTAAAATCAAGAGAAGCAATGGCAAATAAATTAATTAAACAAGGTTATTCAAAACAAGAAGCAAAAAAACTTGCATCAGATCATATAAAAGCAACTTTTGATATAGGTCATGCATATATTTGGAAAAAATATTTCCAAGGATCAGAAAAAGAATTCAATGAATGGTTAAAAAAACAAGTTTCCCAATTAGCAAAAGAAGGAATAATAGGTCATGTTCATTTATCAGATAATTTTGGCTATTATGATGAACATCTAGCTCCAGGTGAAGGTTCAGTTCCTATTAAAGAATTTGCAAAAGAAATAGAAAAACAAGGCTATAAAGGACCAATGATAGTAGAAGCTGGAGCACAGCCAGAAGGGGAAGAATATGAAGTTTTAACAGGAGCATTTAGAACCTTACAATCACCAATTTATAGAATAGATACCCTATCTCAAACCTGGTCTGATATTCAAACCTCATATTTCTCAAGAACATCAGGTACCCCAGGTTATTTAGTAGGAGATTATGCTCCTTCAAAAGACTGGACTTTATGGACAGAAGTTCCTTTAGAATAAATTTAAATAATATTAAGTTTAATCTTAATAAAGAAAAAGAGGTGAAATAATGCGTTTTAAAACAGAGAAAAAAGCACCAAAAAATATTGAACGTTTTTATGTAAAGGATTTAGAACTAGCAAGAAAATTTGCTTCTAAGCTGTACAAAGAGTTTGGAACATTTATAAAAGGAATAATCTTATTTGGTTCTTCAACAAAAGCTCCCAAATCATTAAAAAAAGATATTGATATCTTGGTTATTTTAGATGATATAACTATTAAATTTTCTAAAGAATTAATAGAAACTTATAGAATTATTACAGAAAAATGTATAGCAGATGTTTCCCCTGAAAGATTACATGTACAATCAATGAAATTCACACAATTTTGGGAATACGTTAGAGTAGGAGATCCTGTAGCAATTAATATCATAAGATCAGGACTTGCTTTAGTTGATACAGGTTTCTTTGATCCATTACAAGCACTTTTAGATCAAGGAAGAATAAGACCTTCAGAAGAATCTATTTATACTTATTTTACAATGGCTCCTGCTTCTTTACAAAGAGCAAAACAGCATTTATTAACAGCAGTTATAGATCTGTATTGGGCAACAATAGATGCAGCTCATGCAGCTTTAATGCGAGTTAATGAAATACCTCCAACACCAGAACATGTAGCTGATTTACTTGAAAGAAAACTAGTTGCTAAGAAAAGAGTTTCTAAAAAATACGCAGACATCATGAGATCCCTTTACAAGATTTATAAAAAAATTGTTCATAGAGACATTAAAGAAATAACAGGAAAACAATATGAATATTATAAAAAACAAGCAGAGTTCTTTGTTAATGGAATAAAAAAAATAATAGAAAAAAAATAAAAATAATCCTTAAATTAATTTATAAGCTCTTGCAATAGCCGTATATATTTCACTATGTCTCATATGTAATAAATGAGGGTCTGTTAAGTCTAATCTTTCTAACATTCTTGCACTTTCATTTACAGTATCCATATTATTAACAATATCAGCTAATGTTACTCCTGCTCGTATAACCGCAGGTATATTCACCTTACCACTTCCAATACTATGTAAAAATGCTTTTGCTAAACCATCTTTATCTACAACCTTGCTATATAATTGGGTCATAACTTTACCTAATTCTTCTCTTGCATCTTCTCTTGACATTTTAACCTCCTTACAAATTATATTTTAATTTTGTTCTCCCAACAACTCCAAGTAAAGTAAATTCATCGATATCTTTTGGGTTTTTTAATCTCTCTTCTAATTTAACTAAAAAAATTCTTCTTTTTTCATCACTAAGCCTTGTACTCACATCTTCGATTAAACCCTTTGCTAATATTATATTTTGGGGTATATTATTTTCCTTTACTCTTTCTTTATAAGCACCAATAAACTTTTCAACATAACTTACCATTTTCATCACTCCTTAATAATAATCAATACAAGAACTAATTTATTTATAAACCTTTCGGTTAGTTACTACTCTTCAGTATCACCCTTTTTAAGCCTAGCAAGAATACCCATTTCAGCCTTATGAACAACATCTCTTATTTTTCCAACAGCATCTATATTAGCTGATATACTATCAATTCCTTTCTTAACTAACCATTCAGCCATATCTTCCCTGGAACCAGCTTGACCACATATACTCGTTTCCACATTATATTTTCTGCATATTTTAATAACACTTTCAATTTGTTTTAGAACAGCAGGATGCATCTCATCATATAGCTTCTGAACTAAAGCATTATTTCTATCAACTGCTAATGTAAATTGTGTTAAATCATTTGTTCCTAAACTTACAAAATCAACACCTTCTTTACAAATATCCTCAATAATCTCAACAGCAGCAGGTGTTTCTATCATAACACCAAATTCTATTTCTTCTAAAGGCTCTAAACCAATTTCTTTCAAATATTCTTTAGCTTTTTTAATTTGTCCAATATGTGTTACTAAAGGAATCATAACACCAACATTAGTATATCCTTCATCATGCACCTTTTTAATAGCTTCAAATTCTGCTTTCAATAATTCAGGCTGATCCAAATCTCTTCTTATACTTCTCCATCCCATCATAGGATTATCCTCTTTAGGCTCATCCTCACCACCTTTTAAGCTCCTAAATTCATCAGTAGGTGCATCTAGAGTTCTATACCATACAGATTTATTTTTAAATGCCTCAGCTATTTTTTTAATCCCAGTAGCTAAATCATTAACTAATTCCTCTTTTTTTCCTTCTTTAATTAGATAATAAGGATGCTCCTTTCTCCCTAAAATTAAAAATTCGCATCTTAATAATCCAACTCCATCAGCTCCAGTTTTAGCAGCTTTCTCAGCATATTCAGGCATATCCAAATTAACCTTAACTTCTGTAACAGTCTCCACACTAACTTTCTTTTCTTTAACTTCTTCTTTCTTTTCAATAACAGCTTTTCCAGAATAAACTTTACCATTAACCCCATCCACAGTTACAATTTCTCCTTCTTTTAATTTTTCGGTTGCTTTTAATGTTCCTACAATGCATGCTTTTCCCATTTCCCTACTAACTATTGCTGCATGACTAGTAAGACCACCCTCATTTGTGATTATGCCATTTACTTTTTTCATAGCAGGAGTATAATCAGGATTAGTCATACTAGTAACTAAAACATCACCTTCCTGTATTTTTCCTAAATCTTTCATATCTAAAACAATTTTAACAGGACCAGTACCAACATAAGGACTAGCACCTAAACCTTCTAGAATTACATGATCTTTAACTTCAGCTTTTTCTAAAGGCTCTTCTTTCTTAATCCTTTCTTCTTCATGCACATAAGGACTTTTTAAAGTTGTAACTGGTCTAGTTTGCACAATATAAATTTTATTTCTTTCAATTGCAAATTCAATATCTTGTGGTGTTTTATAATGCTCCTCTAATCTTACAGCATATCTTGCTAGTTTAAGAATTTCACTATCACTTAATTTCTGCACACCTCCTTCCTCTTTAAATAAATTATGCTTCACAGTTCTTCCTAATTCAGGGTCTTTTATCAAAGAAAATTTTTGTATATTTATTTTTTTATCTTTAATCTTCATTGTTTCCTTATCAACAATATAACTATCTGGAACTACCTTGCCACCAACAACAGCCTCTCCTAAACCAAAAGCAGCTTCTATTAGAATTTCCTTTTCATTGTTTGTTGTTGGATTCACCGAAAATATAACCCCAGATTTATCAGAACCAACCATTTTCTGAATAATAACAGCAATATACACTTTTTTATGATCAAAATTATTCTTAACTCTATAATAAATTGCTCTTGCAGTAAATAAGCTTGCCATACATTTCTGCACAGCTTTCACAACTTCTTCACCCCCTTTAACATTAAGAAATGTTGCCATTTGCCCAGCAAAAGAAGCTGTTTTAATGTCTTCAGCTGTTGCACTACTTCTTACAGCAACAAATGAAATATCTCTCCCAGCTTTTATAATATCCAATGCTTTCTTACTAGCCATTTTGTAGACATCTATATCAATATTCAAATTTTCATAAGCTTCTATAATATCCTGTTTAATATCAGAAGGCATTCTTGCCTCTAAAATTATATTTTGTACTTTTTCAGCAGCTTCATGCAATTTTTCAGAATTTTCTACATCTA
>CAZRVI010000018.1:0-16466 GCA_964603525.1 Candidatus Woesearchaeota archaeon
AAAATCCAACCTCTTTCGAAGGAAACTAATAGTAATCGCATATGTGTTATACGCAATCGAGTTTTGTCTTCTTATTCAGAAAAACCGTGCTTTTTGAAAAGGGCATCAATCTTTTGACTAATCTCCTTATCCAGATCCACTTCACAAAGATTAGCTAATATAATTGCCTCCAGAATTACATCAACAATTTCTTCCTTCAGATTTTCTTTATCAAATAAATCTGGTCGAATTTTCTCATTTGATAACTGTCTTGCTACTTCTCCTAATTCTTCAGTCAGATGAATATAAGATAGTTCTGGAGTCAAATCAAATTTTTTTGCTGATGCCCTTTTCCTTGCAAAATCAACAATTCGTTTTTCTATTTCTTTAATGTCCATAAAATTAAGATTGTTTAGAAGTTTATTAATTTATCGGGCAAAACTCGACTTCTCCCTTCGTTGCATTCTGGGAACGTTGCACTAATATCCAACCTCCAACGAGGGAAAAATCAAACTTCGTTAAATTTCGATGTTATATGCAATTAAACTCCAACCTCAAAACCAATAATTATATAAGATTGGGAAGAATTAATTAAATTATGCGAAAATACATTCAGTTTCTCGAAAAAGGAGATATTTTACGAAAATATATTGATAATGCTAATAACACTTTACGGCTACTTATAACAAAAAAATGTAATTCTAAATGTATTTTTTGTGATGAGGAAGGTATTTTTAATTCCACAAATAGACAAAAGCAAGAACTGGATTTAGAAGATTTTAAAAAAATTATTCTTGCTGGAAAAGAACTGGGTGTTAAAAGAATTTCTATTGCTGGAGGAGAACCAACACTTTTTTTCTCATGGGTTGAAGAATTAGTAGAACTTTGCTATAAGGAAGATTTACTTGTTTATTTAACCACAAATGCTACCAATAAACAAATTATTAATTTAGCAAAAAAATACCCCTCCTTAGAATTTAGAATAAGTCTTGATTGTTCATCAAGAGAACAATACAAACATTTGAGGGGAATAGACCTATTTGATCAAGTAATTTCCGTAATTCAAGAATTAGCAAAATTACCTAATGAAATACATATTAATAGAGTTGTTACAACTTTGGAAAATGAATGGGATGAATTTAATAAAATGATAGAAATGCTAAATAGGAAGGGTCTTAATAAAAAGAATATTTTTTTAAGATTGATCCCAAGTTACCCAAGCAAAGTAACAGAGCAATTAGAAGTATTAGATTATATTAACTATTTAATTAAATATATTCCTAATTTAAAAGTACCATTAAAACAAAGAAATTTGCAGTTTATGTACAAGTTCAAATATAAAAATATAAATGTAATAATTAGAACAAGAGGCTTCTATTCTCCGAAATGTTGTATAACAAATAAAACAAAGTGTACTGAGGGGATTGCTTATACAAGAATAAATCCTAATGGAATAATACAGCCTTGTTTTGGAAGTTTTTTAAAAGAAAAGATTAAACACAAAGATAATTTGCAAATATTAAAAAATAAACTAATGAGATCTAGAAAGTTTCTGAATGATTTATACACTAAAAATCAAGAAAAAATATTCTCTCAAATAGTGAAATAAAATGAGGCCACAGTTTAACTGTGCCTATGCTTCGCTCCGGCATTTTTTCTTGCAGAAAAACACATAATAGGAATTTCGATGTTATGTTGTGACCTAAAGAAAAAATGGAATTTTTTTAGGAGGGTCACTGCCTTTAAACTAATTTGCAAAAACTTTATAAGTAAAATAATCTTAGCGTCATAGATTCAAATGAAAAAGATTTTTTTGTATTTTATGTTTATTATTTTATGTTCGCAGATAGTTTTTTCTAGTGAAAAATGCAAAAGTCCTAATGTAGATATTTATGTCGATTTAGTTTCAAAAATAAGAGGTACAGAAGATAATAGCCCTTTTCAATTTCATTATTTCAGAGAAACTGATATCTTATGGTTATAAATCAATTAAAAGTAGTTAATCAACGTAACTGCACTATCAAAAATATTTTCTCCTACATTATAGCCACTATGCTCTAAGTATAATTTTTTCTCATTTTTTACTCTCTCTGACTTAGTACTTTACAAAAGTATATCGCAAGAACTATATCCAATTTACCTACCAGAGTCAGCTATTTATTTCAAAATCAAATACTTTTTCATTATTTTCTTCTTGATTGCAAATATTTTTTCAATAACTTTCTTTCCTTGTTCAAGCTCAACCTTTTCACCATAATAATTTATGTTGTTTCTGATCCATCTTAGCCTATCAAATTCTTCATAATCAAATTCTTCAAGAATATCTTTCAGAAGTTCACCAATGCAAACATGGGATAAGACTTTGTATCCTTTTAGAATACATAAAGCTTCTAGAATTTCTCTTAGAGAATCATAAGCCAGAGAAACATAAGCAGAGATATTAATTTTGTTAATAGTTACAGTTTTTACTGCTGTTTCTTTAATGTTCGACATATCAATAAGAGATTTAACTAGTTCCTTATCTATCATTGTCTTCTTGATTAATCCTTTTCTGAAGCATTCATCTAGATCCATTTCATCCTGCCTTGGATGGTTATGCCATTTAAGACATTATTAATTAGGTGCTTATTTTTCAATTCTTTAATATCTTTGACAATAAAAAGCTGTATTTTTCTTTTGAACTTTTTTTCAAATTTACTAACTTTAGGAAATTCTTTTGTTTTCTCTGAAATAATTAGCAAATCAAAATCACTTGTTTCTGTGTCTATACCATAAGCGCAAGAGCCAAACAAAACAATAGTTGGCTTTAAGTAGAATCTATTTAACTCCTTAAGCAATCCAGAATCTCTAATTTTTCTGAGATTATAAAAGATTTTAAGATCTTTGTATAAATCATTTTCTAAATTTGCTTTATAAAGATTTAATAGTCTCTCTTTTCTTTCTTTTAATAAGCCATCTTTTCCCAGTTGTTTTAATTCTTTGCTTGCGGTTGCAGGTGAAATCTTTAGTAACCTAGCCACTTCTCTAACATTGAATTCCCTCGTTGGTTCTTCAAAAAACAATTTTAATATGTTTAATTTTTTGAACATATGTTTATTTTTATGAACACTTGTTTAAATATTTTTCGTTTTGTTTTTTAACTTTTATTTTAAAATAGGCTCTATTTGGAGAAACTGCCAGTAGAGTAAATTATATAAATAAAAAAGTCATCAAATTAGTTATATTATTATAAAATTATTATAAAAATTGAGGTGTTACATCATGAATAAAAGAATTATTTTGTGTTTAATTTTAGTTAGTTTGCTTGTTGCTTTGCCTGTTTCTGCTTTAAGTTTTAGTGATGCTATAACAGGATTTTTAATAAAACCCATTACAAATTTATTTACTGGAAAAATTTCTTTTGCTTTTTCAAGTCAACCTGTATCTGTATCAGATCAACCTGTATCTTACCTTACTAATAATAATAAGGGAACAGATAACCCTCCTGAAGGAGCTTTTAGTTGGAGAGAAGTTACATCAAAAGGAAAGTGTGTTGTATCGAATCCTTCTTTCTCAGAAGCATGTATTTACTATAAGAAATCCGAGAACCAATATTCTGATCAAAATCCTTATGGATGTAAAGATTTTAAAGAATATACTGAAGATTGTACAACTAGTGGTGGGAAAGGAAGAAAATGGTATTGTGTTTGTCCATATGGTAAAGGCAGTTGTTATGATAAACAAGGTAATTCTATTCCTGAAGGAACATCTATTTATTTAGGTTGTTATGAAGAAGATTATGGAAAAGTTAAAACAAAATTAGCATCAAAATGTAATATGGTGGGTGGACAGTTTGAAGCCCAAGGGAAATGCGATCTTTCAGACATTAAAGGAAAAAGAAAAGTATGTTCATATAAACTTCCTGTAGGTTGTTGGGATTCTGATGCTTACGTTGGTCCAAGAGACATACAACAATTTTATAAGGGGCATACAGTTGCTTTATCTATAAGAAATGACAAATTAGTAATAGATAATAGATGGGACAAAGGAAAGAGAGGAACAAGACATAAAAGAATTTATGAGCATACTTGTTCTGGAGGTAGGATAGTCTCTCATAATATAGGATGTCCTAGTAAAGAATCTGATGGGGTCTGCAAGTGTGATGCAGACTTTAGGTGTTCAATTGATGGTACACAAGGAAGATGTATTGATAGTTTTTGTAAATGGTTTGGAAAAAAACCAGAAAATTCTTTTTGTGAAAAAGATGAGGAATGTATAAGCAATATCTGTTCTAATGAAAAATGCGCAGCAATACCTAATAAAGAAGAAATTAAAGATGAGATAAAACAAGAATTAGATATTCCTGATGAAGAAAAAATAAAACAAGATATAATGGATGAACTTGAGTTAGAATGTCAAGGATGTACATTGAATGATGGAACATGTGTACCTATAGGTCATAGGTGGGGTGGACAAACAAGTAGTTTTTATTGCTCAGCTGATTCAAAGATAGAAGAACAAAGAAAGAAAGATAATTATTGTCAGAATAATTACGAATGTATAAGTAATATTTGTTCTAATGGAGAATGTGTAGAAATACCAGAAGAACCAGAAATACCTTGTCTTGGTTGTGATTATAATAATAAATGTGTTCCAGTAGGCTTTAGAACAGCAGATTCATATTGCCCGGAAACAGGAGGAATCTTACAAAACCAATTAGATGAAGATTCTGATTGCAAAAACAACTTTGAATGTAAGAGTAATATATGTCTAGATGGTAAATGCATTAATCCTGAAGAATATAGAAAAAATTTAATTTGTACTATTAATCCTGAAGCAGATATATGTAGTTGAAAATGAACCTTAAACCTTTTTACTTTATAATTTTAATATTCTTATTAACTTCAACTATAGCATTTGCATGTGAAATAGGTTCTAGAACAGAAACGCAATTTTGTAATATGAATAGTGAATGGGAAGATCAAAAACAAGACAATGAAAACTGTCAAAATGATTTTGAATGCATCTCTAATTCTTGTATAGATGGAAAATGTACATCTAAAAGTATTATTGAAATATTATTTTTTGATCCATTAAAAGATTTATTTTTACCCACTCAAGAAGAATGCACAATTGGAGAAAGAAAAGATAATGAATATTGTGATGAAAATAAGGAATGGAAAACTCAAAAATCAACAGGATCTTCTTGTAATCATGATTATGAATGTGAAACCAATAATTGTATAGATAATCTATGTAAAGAGATAGGGGGAGAACAACCTTCTGGCACAGCACCTTCTGATACAGCAGATAGGGATGCTAAAAAAGGAGAAATCTCATACGAAGTTACAAAAAGATTTTCAAATATAAAATCAGGCATATTATCTTCAGTAAAATTAAGCCATTTATATATACCAATAAAAGAAATAGGTTTCATTCCAAATACAAATCTAGAAAATATTAAATTTAAAATAGAAAAAGCATTAAGTTTACCTTCTAATATTCCTATTCCTAAAGGTCTTGTTTACTCTTACATTCACTTGGATCCTGATGGCTTATTGAATTCATATATTGAAGAAGCATACATTGTCTTTTGGGTAGATAAAAATTGGTTAAATGCTAATAATGTTGATAAATATTCTATGATACTACAAAGATATACTAATAAATGGGATGAATTACCTACAG
The DNA here is from genome assembly GCA_964603525.1 of Candidatus Woesearchaeota archaeon. GTDB lineage: Archaea > Nanobdellota > Nanobdellia > SCGC-AAA011-G17 > JACPIM01 > CAZRVI01. The sequence continues at coordinate 5,647 of CAZRVI010000018.1, forward strand.
AAATACATTCTGAAGATGCTAATTATGTTTATTATAGATCTGAAACACAAGGATTTTCATGGTTTGCAATAACATCTAAAGAAAAAGAAGTGATTTATAAAGAAAAATATATTCCTAAAGAGCCACCATATATTCCAGAGTGCGGTAATGGTATAATGGATCAAGGAGAAAATTGCGAAAATTGTCCTGAAGATGTTCAATGTTTAGAAGATGAAATATGTTATGAGGGAAGATGTGTTATTGAGAAAAAACCAATGTTTTTATTTGTTTCACCTTTCTTGATAATCCTATTATTATTTATAATTTTAGTTATAGCTTTAATTTTTATATTTAAAAGAAAAAACATATTTATATTTAAAGAAAAGGAAGTAATAAAATCTCAACCTAAATTATTAAGAACCATAAGACCTGCAACAACCAATAAATTCCAAGCAATAAGATTAAAAGAGGGTCTTAAAAAAGCAGAAATTGCAAGAGCAGCAAGATTATCCGTTAGCACAATAACAAATATAGAAAAAAATATTCCTGTAAAAGAGCTTTCAAAAAGAGCAGCATTACAAGCAGTTAACTCTTTAATTCAAAGAAGAACAGGAATTAAAAATAAATATTCATATGAACAAATTTTTGGTTCCAAATCAATCTCTTTGTTAGCTAAAAAACCTTTATTCCCATCAAAAAAAGCAGAATTAGTTCTAAGAGATTATATTAAAAAAACATTAAAAGCAAAAATACCTAAAAAAACAATTAAAACAGTTTTGCTTAAAAAAGGCTGGTCAGAAAAACAAATAGATTATATATTCAGGACCCTATAATAACTGTTTTTTAAATAGAAGATTATTACAAAAGCTTTTATTTAATTCAAGATAATAACAAACTTTAAAAATAATTTATATCTCTAATTAAAATATGGATTTAAAACACCAAATAGAAGCTATTTTATATACCTTAGGAAAGTTTACAACAATAGAAGAGTTAGCTAATCTAGCCTCTACCACCCCCAATAAAGTTAAAAAAGTAATAGAACAACTAAAACAAGATTACTCAAAAAGGCAAACAGCTCTTACTATACAAGAACTAGATAATAAAGTTAAATTAAATATTAAAAAAGAGTTTGGTTATATTACTAATAAATTATTATCTGATAAAGAACTAGATAATCCAACAACAAAAACATTAGCAATAATAGCTTACAAGCAACCAGTTAAACAATCAGAAGTTATCAAAATAAGAGGAAATAAAGCCTATGATCATATAAAATTTTTAAAAGAATCAGGTTTAATATCCTCCGAAAAATTAGGAAGAACCAGATTATTAAAACTAACATCTAATTTTTATGACTACTTTGATGTTGCTGAAAAAGAACTAAAGGAGAAATTAGAAGAAAGTAATATAAATAATGAAATATAAATCAATACTATGGAAATAATAACTATTATATATTTAATACTTATATTTGCATCATTATATGTATCCTTTCTATTCTTAATTTTATTTATTAAAAATAAACAAGATATGTTTAAAGATAAAATTTCTAAAAATTTACCTTTCTTATCTGTTATTATCCCCGCATATAATGAAGAAAAAACAATAGAAAAAACAATCACAGCAATTAAAAATTCAAATTACCCAAATAAAAAATTAGAAATTATTGTTGTAAATGATGGTTCAACAGATAATACATTAAATATTCTTAAAAATATTAAAGGAATCAAAATCATTTCAAAGCCAAATACTGGAAAAGCTGATTCTATGAATCAAGGAATAAAACAAGCAAAAGGAGAATTCATTGCAATAGTAGATGCAGATTCATATATTGAAAAAAATGCTTTCCTAAATATGATGGATTATTTTAAAGATGAAAAAGTTGGAGCAGTTACTGGAGCAATCCTTGTAAGAAAGCAAGGCAAATTAATAGAAAGATTACAAGCAATTGAATACACTATAATCGCATGGACAAGAAAATTAATGGAATTTATAGGAAGTGTTTTTGCAACTCCTGGTCCTTTAAGCATCTATAGGAAAAAAGTATTAAAGGAAATAGGGGGTTTTGATACAAAAGCATGGACAGAAGATATAGACATAACTTGGAATATTCTAAAACATGGTTATAAAACAAAAATGTGTTTATCAGCACGAACATACACAACAGTTCCAAATTCTTTAAAAAAATGGTGGAAGCAAAGAAATAGGTGGAATGCTGGAGGATTACAAGTAGTTAATAAATACAAAGATACCTTCCTAAGAAAAAAGTATGGTCAATTGGGTTATTTTATATGGCCTTTTTTTACAAGTTTTTATATTCTGAGTATAACAGGGTTTTTTATATACATCTTTTTATTACTTAGATCATCTTTAAAATATTTTCTAACTGTAAGGTATGCTCATCTTGCAGAACTCCCTTTAATAAAAGCATTTTCATTTATTCTTACTCCAACAGTATTCACTTTTTTCATTGCAGTTTTATTTACATTATCTTTAATATATGCACTATTTGCATTTAAGACTATAGTTCAAAAAAACAAAATTGATTTAAAATATGGATATTATCTTATTATATATTTATTATTTTATTTATTATTAAATCCTGTAGTGCTTGTTCATTCAATCTATAAGGTTATAACAGGAAACATGACTTGGTAATATGAAAATTCAAAAAGATGTTTTTTGGAAAGCATTATTATTAACTTTATTTATCTTTATACTAGGAGTTTTATTAGGATACTATCTAGAGAGTCATAAGATCTCAGAAGTTGAATCACAACAAAAACAAATAGAAATACAATGGGCAGATGCAAGATTACAAAATTCTTATTACCAACTTATGACACCAACATCTGAATTCTGTGAAATTGCTATAGATGAAAATTTAAAGTTTGCAGATAAAGTTTATCAAGAAGGAATTAGAATTGAAGAATATGAAAAAACAAATAGGCTTCATGAAGAATTGCTTTACGAAAAGAAAAGATATGCATTGCTTAAAATAGAATTCTGGATGAATAGTATTTTTTTAAAACAAAAATGTAAAGCTTCTTATACAAATCTTGTTTATTTATTCAAAAACAAACCTAATACCATCGAAAAAACAAGACAGGATATCCAATCAGTTGTTCTTAGGGATTTAAAAGAAAAATATGGTCCAGACTTAATGTTAATACCTTTCCCTGTGGATTTGGATTTAGCAGTAATTAATATGGTAAAAGAAACCTATAATATAACTTCTAGCCCAACAATTTTAATAAATGAAAAAATAAAACTAGAAGGTGTTAAAACAATAGAAGAAATTGAAAAGGCAATTAAAAATGCCCAAAACATGTGAGCTCTGTGGGAGATTAACTGATAATTTAACAGAAGCAATAGTCGAAGGAGCAATGCTTTCTATATGCAATAATTGCGTTAAGTTTGGTAATGTTATACCTATTAAAAAACCAGCTAAAGAGCAAATATTACCAAGAAAAAATATTATCATAGAAAAAGAGCCAGAAGAATTTGAAATAATAGTTTCTGGTTATTCACAAAAAGTCAAGCAAGCAAGAGAAAACCTATCTTTAAAACAAGAAGAATTAGCACAAAAAATAGCTGAAAAAGTTTCTGTAATTCATAAAATAGAATCAGGACATTTAAGACCCTCATTAGCATTAGCGAAAAAACTTGAAAATTTCTTAAATATTAAATTAATAGAAAAATACAAAGAAGAAAAAACAGAAACAATAAACTTCAAAGATTCAAATCTAACAATTGGTGACCTATTAAAACATAAAAAATGAACAAACTTAAGCAGGAATTACTATTTTAGATTTTTCATAATTTACTTTGGTTAATAACAAATCCAGTTCTCTTAATTTCTTAACTATTATATTTTCTGTATTTAATCTATATAATATTGCATTTCCTATTTTTTTCCTTCTAATTATCATCCTTTTTTTAATTAAATAATTCCAAATGTGCTCTATTGTCATTCTAGAAATACCTACTTCTCTTGCTACTTCTGTTTTTGTATAATCAAACAAATAATTCTCTATTAAAAAATCCATTACTTTGATAAACTTATTTTTCATAAAAAAGATAGCGAGATTACCTTCTTTATAGCTAAATTTTCTGTTTTTTGTTTTCTTAATTTTTTTATTTGGATTTAAATTCTTTAGTTCAAACTTAAAAAAATTACAAATCTCTTTTATAGTATCTGTAGCCTCTTGAACAACAAGAATTGTTCTTAATTTATCTTTTGAAATTCCTTCTTTTATAAGTGCCATATTATATTTTGCTAATTGCGCGATAACTTTTGTAGTAGGATTTTTCTTTATCTCCACAATAACATAATTATCTTTTTTATCTTTACAGAATAGATCTATAATCCCCAAACTTGTTCTTTTTTGCCTTTTGATAACTCGTAAACCATTTTCAACAGATTCCGGAAAATTTTCTATTATCTCTTCTATTTGTTTTTCCCTCATTTTTTAATTAGTTTCTTTTTTCCTACTTCTATCCCAATAAGGAGATTTACATTTTGGACATATTCTGATATCTTCTTTCCTTGGTACCCACCGATGTTTACAACGTTTACATGTTAATTGAAATTTTTTGATGTTTATCTTCATACTTATAAGTATAACTTTTAAAGTATATAAACCTTTCCAGATTATTATAATACATTTTTAATTGTTCCTATAGGCAATATTATTAATTTATAAAAACAAAAAAACATAAATATTAAATATCAAAATCAATAAAAAATAACATGAACAAAAAACAACTAGCAATCATCCTTTCTAAACTAAAAACTTTTGAAAAACCAATAGCTAAACTAGAACAATACCAAACAGATCCAGAAATAGCAGCAGAAATAGTATGGTTCGCTTTTATGAACAATGACATTAAAAACAAAATAATTGCAGACCTTGGGTGTGGTAATGGTATATTGGGAATAGCAGCCTTATTATTAGGTTCAAAAAGAGTTTATTTTGTAGACATAGATAATGATGCTATCTTGCTAACAAAACAAAATCTTAATTCATTAAAATTAAAAAACTACATCTTATTACACCAAGACATTACAAAATTTAATAAGAAAGTAGACACAGTTCTACAAAATCCTCCTTTTGGTGTCCAAGAAAGGTATGCAGATAAACCCTTTCTGGAAAAAGCAATGCAGGTTTCTAATACTATCTATAGCTTTCATAAAATTGAATCAAAACAGTTTATAGAAACTCTAGCATCTGATAGTAACTTTAGAGTAGAATTAATAATTCCACTAAAGTTTCCATTAAAAAAGACCCAAAAGTTTCATAAAAAAGAATCCTATAAAGTTAATATAGGCATCTGGAAATTAAAACGAAATATTTAAAAATTTAACCTATCTTCTAAAACCAAAATGGAAATTAATATAATCAGTAAAACTAAAAATAAATTAATTCTTGAATTAAAAGGCGAAGATCATACATTTTGTAATATCCTAAGAAAAGAATTATGGAATGATTCTTCAATCCAATCTGCAGGGTATAATATTAAAACAGGATTAACAGAAATACCAAAGTTCATTTTAGAAACAAAAGAAAAAACACCTAAAAAAGCTTTATTAGATGCTGTATCAAGATTAACTAAAAAATCTAAAGAATTTCTAAATAAATTCAAAAAATAAAAAATGGATCTATCCAGAGGTGAAAAATTAGTCAAACTTGCTAGAGAAGCAATTTCTTCTTATTTTTCAAAAAAAGAAATTAAACCACTAAAAGAAATTACAAAAGAATTTGAAAAAAAATCTGGTGTATTTGTAACTATACTAACTTATCCTCAAAAAGAATTAAGAGGTTGCATGGGGTTTATATTTCCAAAATCAAATTTATATGAGTCTGTACAACAAGCTGCAAGGCATGCAGCATTTTCCGATCCAAGATTTTCACCAATTAAAGAACAAGAATTAAACCAAATAATATTGGAGGTTTCAATCTTAACAGAACCAGAATTAATTAAAGTTAGTAATCCAAATGAATATCCACAAAAAATAGAAATCGGAAAAGATGGTTTGATTATAGAATCAGAACCCTTTAAAGGATTGCTATTGCCTAACGTTGCTATAGAACACAAATGGAATACCGAACAATTTTTAAATCATGCCTGCCTAAAAGCAGGTTTGCTAGAAGAAACTTGGCGCGAAGGTACTTGTAAAGTTTATAAATTTCAAACAGAAATATTTAAAGAGAAAGTTCCTAATGGTTCAGTGATAAAAGTATAAACGAAAATTATTTATAATTATTTGTTATAAAAAAGCAGAATGAAACATTTTATTAAAAAATTATGGCACTTTATCTGGCATGAAAATTCTATATTGTCCTGGATTATTAATATTATATTAGCTTTTATAATAGTAAAATTTCTTATTTACCCAGGTCTTGGTTTTTTATTATCAACATCACATCCTCTTGTTGCAGTTGTTTCAGGATCAATGGAGCACAGCAATCTAAATTTTGATAAATGGTGGGAAACAAAAAAAGAATTCTATATCAAATATAACATAACAAAAGAACAATTTAAAAACTTTCCTTTTAAAAACGGATTCAATAAAGGAGATATTATGGTATTAATAGGAGCAAAAAACAAAATCAATAAAGGTGATGTTATTGTATATAATGGAAATTATAGGGATCCTATAATTCACAGAGTAATTGCAATCAATAAAGATTCATATATCACAAAAGGAGATAAGAATCCAACTACTGATCCTATAAAACCAACTCCAACAAGTATTGTAGGAAAAGCAGTATTTAAGGTTCCTTTGCTTGGTTGGGTAAAAATAATATTCACTAAAATAATCGGAGGTTTTTAATATGCAATTTTGCCCAAGATGTAAATCTTTGCTAATACCTGTAAAAAAAAATAATAAAACAATTATGAAATGTACATCATGCAACTATAGATCAAATAAAAAGCAAAATATAATCTTGAAAGAAGAAGTAAAATTAACTAAAAAAAACAAAATAGAAGTAATAGACAAAAATGTAACAACACTACCAAAAACAGATGAAGAATGTCCTAAGTGTCACCATAATAAAGCATATTACTGGCTAGTACAAACAAGAGCAGCAGATGAAGCACCAACAAGATTTTTCAGATGCACAAAATGTGGCCATACATGGAGATGCTATACATAGATTAGAAAATATATATTGTAGAATATAATTACTAATTATCCTTCTTTATAACATAAAAATTTATAAAATAATACTAATTAATAAAATAACTATGAAATTAGTCCTAACAGAACCAAAGATACTAACAGATAGTATTTCTATAATATCAGAACTAGTAAATGAAGTTAGATTGAAAATAGATAAAGATAAAATAGAATTAATTGCAATGGATCCTGCAAATGTAGCAATGGTTATTTTTAATCTATTAAGTTCGGTATTTGCAGAATATCATATTGAAAAACCAAAAGAGATTTCTATAAATCTAGATCATTTTAAACAAGTTCTAAAAAGAGCAAAACCTTCAGATACTTTAACAATTGAATTAGATGAAGATAAAAACAAATTAAATATAAAAATAAAAGGTGATTCTACAAGAACTTTTAATATCTCTTTATTAAGTTTGACCGATCAAGAACAAAAAATTCCAAATTTAAAATTTCCAGCCAAAATAGAAACAAACACCTTAATTTTTAATGAGGCAATAGAAGATATGAATGTTGTTTCAGAGTCTGTAGCTTTTATAGCAGATAAAGACAAATTTTTAATTAAATCAGAGTCAAAATTAAATGATGCTGAAGTAGAAATAAATCAAGGTAATGAAACAAAAATAGATACAGAAGAAAAATCACATTCAAAATATTCCCTTGAGTACCTTAAAAAAATAATCAAAGGTTCCAAATTAACTAATAATATATTAATACAGTTTGGTAATGATTATCCTTTAAGAGTAGATTATACATCTAAAGACAAATTAAGTATGTCTTTTATTCTTGCTCCAAGAGTATCAAATGATTAATTTTTCTGGAATTAGAATACCAAAATATTTATAAATAAACTGGTATTATGATACCAATATGGATCTTGCTATATTAAATCCTTGGTGGAAAGGTAAGGAATATATAAAAGAAGACAAAAATCTACAAGAATTAAACAAAAAAAGGTATAAATGGAAACCTAAATTATTAAAGGAAATAAAATTAATACCAAATAATATTTTCACTCTTAGAGGACCTAGACAAATAGGAAAAACAACATTAGTAAAATTACTTATAAAAAATCTTCTTAAGAAAGAAGATGAAAAAGCAATATTTTTTTGGAATTGCGATGAATTAGTAGACTTTAGAGAACTTGCTTTGTTACTTAGAAAATATCTGGAATTTTCAAAGATTAATAAAATAAAGATAAAATATATCTTTCTCGATGAAATATCTAAAATTAAAAACTGGCAAAGAGCAATAAAAAGTTTAAAAGATTCTGGAGAATTAGATAATTGCTGTATATTCTTAACAGGTTCTCACACATTAGATATAAAATATTCCATAGAGAGAATGCCTGGAAGAACCGGAAAAAAGGGAAAAGATTTTCTTTTATTACCTATGAGCTTTAGAGAGTTTATAGATTTATTAGAACCTTCATTGATTAAAAAGATAAAGAAAATAAAAAAAATTTCTGTAAAAGAAATAAATAATAAAATAGATTCTACAAAAATATTTAATTCCAAATTAAAAAATTTGTTCAAACAATATCTAATAACAGGAGGATTTCCTCTAGTAATAAACGAATTTTTTACCTCTAAAAAAATTCCAGATTATGTTTATGAGTTGTACTTTAAATGGGTTATTGGAGATATAACCAAATGGGATAAACAAGAGAAAATATTGATACAGCTTTTAAGATCAGTTATAAACAAACAATCTTCAGCCATAAGTTGGGATTCATTAGCTAAAGACTCTGAAATTAAAAGTCATAAAACAGTATCATCTTATATCGAAGTACTTGAAAATATGTTTGTATTATTAACCCTATATTGTCTTGATTTAAACAAAAAAATACCAAATTTTAATAAAAATAAAAAAATATATTTCCTAGATCCTTTTATTTATCATATATTCAATAAAAAAATTTATTTTAAAGAAAATGAAATAAATTCTGATTTAATAGAAGCAGCAGTTATCTCAAATTTAGCAAAACTATGTTATAAAGATTTTACTCCAACTATTTATTATTGGAAAAACAAAAAAGAAGTAGATGCTATAATAAAGATTAAAAATGAAATTTTTCCTTTTGAAATTAAATACCAAACAAAAATATCAAAGCAAGATTATAGGGGGCTATATTATTTTAATAAAGGAATACTAGTTACAAAAGATTATTTTGAAAAAGGAGAAAAATACTCAGCAATCCCAGCACATTTACTTTTAGCTATTATCTAAAATTATCTTAAAAGGTGAACTTATTATACAAATTATTAGTCCTAATCCGAAACATTTATATATCACTTGATATAAAATTATATCATATGCTACAAAATTATAACAGGTATAAAATATTGCAAGAATTTTTTAATTTTCCTACTTATGGCTTTCTTATCAGAGAACTCTCTAGAAAAACTAAAATTTCCCAACCTTCTGTTATTAATCATCTTAAATTCTTATTAAAAGAGGATCTTATAATTAAACAAAAAGCAAAGCCATATCCTCTTTTTAAAGCAAACAGGGAAAATAAAGTTTTTAAAATTTTAAAAGTTTTTAATATAACTTTAAGAATTAAAACTTCTGGATTACTTGATTATATTTGGAATAAAACATTTCCAAACGTCATAGTCTTATTTGGTTCATGTGCAAAGGGTGAAGATATAGAAAGTAGCGATATAGACCTTTTTATTCAAGCAAAAGAAAAGAATTTAATTTTAGATAAATATGAAAGATCATTAAATAGAAAAATCTCTCCATTTTTTAAAGAAAATTTTCTAAGATTTCCCAAAGAGTTAAAAAATAACATAACAAATGGGATTATATTAAAAGGATATCTTAAGGTATTTTAATATGAATTTAACAAAAATAATGCAAGATAAGGAAAGGGCAAAAAGCATTTTGAAGATGGTGAAACTTATAGAAGAAAGAATAAAATTGCAAGATAAAGAAAAAATGGCCGCACTAATTCTTTCTGATTACTATGAAATAATAAAAGAATTGCTAACTGCTTTGCTTTTACTTGATGGATATAAAACATTAAGTCATAAAGACCTAATAGACTATGTTGATCAAAATTATAAAAAATTTACAAAGTACGAGATATCTTTTATGCATGATATAAGAGTAATGAGAAACAAGATTGTTTATGAAGGTTTATTTGCTGATACTTCTTATTTAAAAAGGAATAATTTTCTCATCAAAAAAATAATTGAAAAATTAAAAGACTTGATAAAAAAGAAGTTATAATCTCATAGAACTGACTTTTCTGTTACTGCTTTGAAGACTATCTAAAGAAGAATAACTCTATTATACTATTACATCCACTTTTAGCTATTATCTAAAATTTTATCAATCATAAACTTTAAATATTCTAAATCAAGATTAATATATAATGAAAAAGGGGCAAGTTACAATCTTTATTATTCTAGGAATTATAATTCTAGTTGCAGTTATTTTATTCTTTTTTATTAAATCTAGATTTTATTTTGGCCCAGCAACACAAGAAAGATTGCAACAAGAATTTCCAGCAATAAAAGAACATATTGAAAATTGTTTAAAGCAGGAATCAGAGCCATTAATTAGAAAAATAGGTTTGCAAGGTGGTTTTTTAGAGCCTGCTGAAAGAAACTAAAAATATTATTTTGGTGATAAAATTTCTTAT
>CAZRVI010000019.1:0-14652 GCA_964603525.1 Candidatus Woesearchaeota archaeon
TTTAATATATATTTAATTATGTAAAAAAGTTTATAAGTTACTATTAGAAAAAACGTAAAGTTTAAATATTCCAAATTATTGGTATAATTGTTCTACTAAAAAGGAATTTAAAAATGTCGTTGATATCTGAAGAATTAAGATTATTGGATGTATTTAGGAAAAACCTTCTTAAGCAATTAGAATTTAATGAGATTATGAAGTTAGCAAAAAAGAAATCAAGAGGCTGGGTTTTTAGTATTCTACAGAAGTTTGTTAAAATGAATTTTATTTTTAAAATAAAAGTTAATAATAGTTTTTTATATAAAGCTAATTTAGGAAGTTTCGGATTAATCTCTTTTTTTAATCTCTTAGATTTTTCTGATATGTGTAGATGTAAATGGTCAAAGAGAATTCATAGAGTTTTAAACGAGATTAGATTTAATGTATCTAAAGTAACACCTTTTTTTGTTTTATTGGTTTTTGGGAGTTATGCTGAAAAAAAACAAACTGAGAAATCTGATTTGGATATAGCTGTGATAGTAGATTTAGAGGAAATTAAAATAAAGCCTTATATAGAAAAAGTTATAAGAAAAGAAATTATTAATATAGATTACCATATAATTCCAAAAGATGAATTTAAACAGATGTTATTGAGGAAAGAAGAAAATTTAGGTAAAGAGATTTTTAAAAAACATATTTTAATATGGGGAAATAATCAATATTATGAGTTAGTAAGGGAAGTTGAAGAAAATGGATTCCATGGTTAGATTGTATATGAAAAGAGCAGAGGATGAAAGAGATTTATCTAAAGCTTTGTTAGATTTGTCAGAAAATAATGAAATTAAAAATATGTTGAATTTAACTGAAGATAACACTTTTTATAGCGCTGTAATTTCACATGCATATTATTCTATATTTTATTGTGCTAAGGCATTATTATTAACTAAGAATATTAAAACTGATTTTCCTGAAGTTCATAAGAAAACATTGGACGAATTTAAAAAGAATTTTGTTGATACTGGGATTTTAGATGCAAAATTATTAAAAATTTATAGAAAGATGATTGTGAGGGCAGATGAATTATTGGAATTATTTAAATTAGAGAAAAAGAAAAGAGGGAAATTTACTTATAGAAGAATTCCTCAAGCAAATAGAATTTATGCAATTGAGTCTGTAGATAATGCTTTTAAGTTTTTTAAGAATATTAATGTTATTTTAGGTTAAGTAATATTGTATAATATATATTTAATTATGTAAAAAAGTTTATAAGTTACTATTTTTACTATTTTTATATGAAGAAATTAATTTTATGGTTATTTGTTTCTTTAGTTTTAGTTTGGAGTGTTAGTGCTTATGATGTAAGCTTGGAATTCCCATTTAATAATACTTCAGTTTTTGATAATCAAGATGTGGAATTTGGTTGTTATATTAATGAAGATTCTTATGCTGTAAATATGACTTTGATTTTAACTGGATGTGATACTACTATTACTAAATCTAATACAACTTTGGTTAAGGACCAGAATTCTTTAGAAGCTTCCTTTTTAGTTACAGATTTCATTCCTTGTACTTATGAATGGACATGTACTGCTAGAAATATTGATAACAATTTATTTATTTCAAATGAAAATAGGATTTTGGTTGTTGAGTCTGTTAATAATCCTCCAGTTATATATCCTAATATTCCTGATCAAAGTGGAGGGTCTAGTCAATGGACCTTAGATTTAGAAGAATACAGATATGATATAGATAATGATCCTTTAACATGGAATGTTGAAAATATAGATATTTCTTTTTGTAATGTGGTTTTTGAAGGAGATATAGCTACATTTTATCCTGTTGCAGGTGTTTCTGGTTCTAGAGAGTACACTTTTGTTTTAACAGATGATGGTGGATTGAGTGATAAACAAAATGTTACAATTACTTTAAATCAAGATAGTTCACAACAAGAAGTATATGATAATATTGATAATGATAATGATGGATTAATAGATTGTCAAGATTCTGATTGTCCTTCTAATCCAAATGGTTGTCAAGATGCGATATGTAATGAAACAAGTTATGATTGGGAATATAGTTTAAAATCAGGTGCAGAATGTGATTCTGATGGTGATTGTAATTCTGGTTATGAATGTGATTTAAGTTCTTGTAGCTGTGTTGAGATAGAGGAAGGTGAAGAAGAACAAACTTGTTCAGAACAAGATGGAGATAAATGTTCAAGTGAAGAAGTTTGTGAGGGTGAATGGTTAGATGCTTCTGATTCAAGTAGATGTTGTTCTGTTAGTTGTAAGTCTAAGACTGAGACAGGCTTATATGTTATTAAAAGTTATTCTCCAACAAAAGAGAAAGTTAAATTGAACAAAGGAGATTCAAAAATTTTTGAGGTAACTCCTTCTGGGGATACAGAGGTTGTTTGGTATTTGGATGAGGAAGAGGTTGGTAAAGGAGATTCTTACAGGTTTAAGGCTGAGAAAGAAGGTGAGTATGAATTAGTGGCTGTTATTGGTGATAGTCCAAGTTTAAGTAAGAATGATGATTTTTATATGTGGACAGTTAATGTTGGTGAAGAAGATATTTTAGCAACAAATATTTGTGGTAATAATAGGGTTGATGAAGGTGAGAATTGTGGTAATTGTCCAAGAGATGTTAAATGTGCAGAAGATGAGATTTGCAAAGATAATGAATGTGTAAAATCTAAAAGTTTCTTTTCTAAGGTAACAGGATTTGCTACAAATACAAAGGATTTTATTGTTAAGAAGTGGAAATACAGCTCAATAATTAGCGGGGTGATTATAGTTTTAGTTGTTCTTGGATTAATTTATGCTAGTAAAAGGAAAAAGAAAGATGTTCTTTATGAGTTTGGAAGAGAGAGTTTCTTTAGTAAATTTAAGAGATTGTTTAGAGTTAAAGGAAGAAAAGATTATTTAACGAAAAAAGTTGAGGGAGAATCAAAACCTGTGGTTGAAAAACAAAAAGAGTTTTATATAGATAAAAACTCTTTTAGCGATGATAAGAGACAATGATTACAGAAGATCAATTAAAAGAGATTAAAAAATATTTAGATAGTTCTGAAAATCCTTTGTTTTTTTATGATGATGATAATGATGGGTTATGCAGTTATTTGCTATTAAGGAAGTATTTGGGTAAAGGAAAAGGTATTTGTGTTAGAGGAAAGCCTATGTTGAGTTCTGAATTTTTAAGATATGTTAAAGAGAATATGCCTGATAAGATCTTTGTTTTAGATAAACCAATAATTGATCAAGATTTTATTGATAATGTAAATGTTCCAATAATCTGGATTGATCATCATACTCCTATAGAGAGAGAAGGTGTTAAATATTTTAATCCTAGAATAGAAAATGAAAAAGATAGGAGAAATGTTGCTTATTGGTGTTATAAAGTAATTCTTTTAGAGAATAAGAATGGTAGTAATGGCTTATGGATAGCAAGTGTTGGTTGTATTAGTGACTGGTTTTTGCCAGAATTTTATAATGATTTAAGAAAAAAGTATAAGGATTTATTTAATAATGAGGAAACTCCTGAAGATGTATTATTCAAAAGTAAATTTGGAGAATTATGCAGAATCATAAATTTTTTGTTAAAAGGCAAGGTTAGTGATGTAAATAAATCTGTTAGATTATTGTTAAGGGTAAAAGATCCTTATGAAATTTTAAATGGAGATAGTAAAGAAGCAAAATATATCTTAAGAAGAATAGGCCCTATTAAAAAGGAGTATGAGAATTTATTAAAAGAAGCATTAAAATTTGAAAGCAAAGAAAAAATATATTTTTTTAGATATAGAGCACATAAATACAGTTTAACTTCTGAATTAGCTAATGAATTAATTTATAGGTTTCCTAATAAAATAATTGTTGTTGGAAGGGAAAAAGATAATAGAATAAAAATGAGTTTGAGATCCAGTAAAATAGATTTAAGACCAGTTATTCAAAAAGCTTTAATTGGAGTTGATGGTTATGGAGGAGGACATGAATTTGCTGGTGCTGTAAATATAAATGTTAATGATTTTGATAGATTTATTGAGAATTTTAGAAGATATATTTCTTAATATAAAAATCTTTAAATAGTTAAACAATTTTTATTTGTATAAATATTGTATAAAAGAGGTTGGTTATATACAAGATATTGTGGTATAGATGTTATGTCCTTTTTGCAAAAATATTGAAACACGTGTTGTTGATAAAAGAGATAATAATAATATTGGGGTTTCAAGAAGAAGAAGAGAATGTATAAAATGTGGAAAAAGATTTACTACATATGAAAGAGTTGAAAGTGATTTAGTGATTATTAAGAAAGATGGTAGAAGAGAGAAGTTTGAGAGAGAGAAAATAAAAAAAGGTATGTTAAGAGCTTGTGAAAAAAGAAATGTTAGCCAAGATAAAATTAATAAGTGTTTGGATAGGATTGAAGGTAAATTAAGATCAAAGTCTAGAAATGAAATAAAAAGCAGGATTGTAGGTGATTTGGTTATGAAGGAATTAAAAAAATTGGATAAAGTTGCTTATATAAGATTTGCTTCTGTTTATAAGGAGTTCCAGGATATAGATTCATTTAAGGAAGAAATTAGGAAATTAAAATGAATGAAAAACAGTTTAGAATAATTCAGGTTAGAAAAAGGGATGGTAGTTTGGTGTTGTTTGACCAGAATAGGATAACTAATGCTATCTTAAGAGCGATGGAATCTGTTGGTGTTGATGATGTTAAGAGAGCAAAAGAATTGAGTGATAAGGTTGTTGTGATTTTGGAGTATAAGTATGGTGATGATAATATACCTGGTGTTGAAAATATTCAGGATGTTGTAGAGAAAGTTTTAATTAAAAGCGGAGAAGCTGAAATAGCTAAAGCTTATATTTTGTATAGACAAAAACACAAAGAAGTAAGAGAAGCAAAAAAAACCTTGTTAAGTGTTACAGATACTATCTCAGAGTATTTAGATAAAGTAGATTGGAGAGTTAGAGAGAACAGCAATGAGGATTATAGTTTTTCTGGTTTGTTATTGTATACTGCAGGAAAGGTTATTGCAAATTATGCATTAAGTGAAATTTATACAAAGGATATTTCTGAAGCTCATAATAAAGGTTATATACATATTCATGACTTGAGTCATGGTTTTATTGGGTATTGTGCAGGATGGTCATTAAAAAATTTATTATTAAGTGGTTTTGGTGGTGTTCCTAATAAAGCTGATGCAGGACCTGCAAAGCATATGGATGTTGTTGTTCATCAAATGATTAATTTTATTGGTTGTCTCCAAATGGAATTTGCTGGCGCGCAAGCTTTTAGCAGTACAAATACATTAATGGCTCCTTTTGTAAAGATTGATAATTTGTCTTATAAGCAAGTTAAACAAAATATGCAGAAATTAGTCTTTTCTTTAAATATTCCTTCTAGATTTGGAAGCCAGTATCCTTTTTCTAATTTAACTTTTGATTGGACTGTTCCTAAAGATATGAGATATCAAAAAGCTATTGTTGGTGGAAAAGAGCAAAATTTTACGTATGGTGACTGTCAAAAAGAGATGGATATGATTAATAAAGCTTTTTTAGAGGTGATGCATGAAGGAGATTATAAAGGTTCTGTGTTTACTTTTCCGATACCTACTTATAATTTAACTAAAGATTTTGATTGGAATTCTGAAAATGCTGAATTATTGTTTAAGTTAACTGCAAAATATGGTTTACCTTACTTTCAGAATTATATAGGAAGTAATTTAGATCCAAGTAGTGTTAGAGCAATGTGTTGCAGATTGAATCTAAATATGTTAGAATTAATAAATAGACCAGGAAGTATGTGGGGAATTGGTGATAATTCTGTTGTAGGAGATACTCCTGTTTGGATTAAAAGAAATAATATATGGGAAATGAGACCTATAAGTGAAGTATATGGGAAGAAGATGAAAAATATAAAAACAATCTCATTTGATCCCTTAACATCTAAAATTAAAGAAGCAGATGTTTCTTGTTGTGTTAAACATGGAAAAAGAGATGTATTTAGATTAAGAACAAATCAAGGTAATATTAGTATAACTCAAGATCACTGTATGTTTAATATTACAGATGGAGGAGATATAGCAAATGCAACAATTGAAGATATTAAAAGGTTAGGATATTTTATTGCTCCAAAATTGCCGAAAATTGGTTCTATGTATAAGTTAAATATAGTAGAAAAACTTATACAAAATAAATATGATGATAAAAGAGCAAGAATTATTTTTGATGATCCAAAAGTTTTTGATAAATTAATTGATTATAAGATTTCTAAAAATTATATCAAAAAATTTTATAAAAGTACTTTTACAAATATTAAATCTAAATGGAAAAATAGTAATTTTGGCAAACCAACAATTCCATTTAATTTGTTTAAGATTTTATACAAAGCTGGAAAAATAAATAGCTTAAAAGGAATATTGTTATGTAAAAACAAGTATAAAATGCCTTTATTACTTGATCTATGTTATGAGTTTGGTTTTATAGTTGGTCTATTTTTGGCTGAAGGAAGTTGTCATGAGGCATGTCTTGTGGCTAATAATAATATAAAAATTTTGGAATTATGTAGAGAATATACTAAAAAAATTTTTAATGTAACTCCTGTTTTATATAATCCTAAGAAGAATAAGGTAGGATGTGTAACTTTTAATTCAGATTTTGTAAAAAATTATTTAAGATTTGGATTAAATTTAGAGGGAAACTTTGCAACAAAAGCAATCCCCCAATATATTTCAAATTCAAATGAAGATATGATAAAAGGGGTTATAGATGGATTTTATATGGGAGATGGTCATAAAACAAAAGATTATATAGAATTGACTACATGTAATAAAAAATTAGCTAATGGATTTATGGTTTTGCTAAAAAGAATCCGTTCTAGCTTTGTTTTGAAATATTATAAAAAGAAAAAATCTTTTACTATAAGAATTACTAAGTATAATGGAAGGATTGTATCTATTAAGAGAAAGTTTGGTAGGGATATAAGACATTTGATACATTTATTTAGTAAAGGAGTAGCTATTCTGAAAAAACAAATTTCAACGAAAAAAGCTCTTGAAATGGGTCTTCCCCAAGCGTTTTATAATATCCAATATGTACCTACCGAAAACAATGTACTAAAAGGATTTAATATTTTAAAGAAAAGGAATTTGATGAATGGTTATTTTAACACGGTACTACGTTTCATGAAAAACTACGAAAGAGTAGATGTTTTAGATATTAGCTATATAGGAAAAAAAGATGTATATGATTTAAGTGTTCCTGGGTATGAAAATTTTGTTGCTGGAGCAGGGATGTTTTTTACTCATAATACTGGAAGCCTTGGTGTAGTAACTATTAATGTTAACAGAATAGCTTATGAGAGTAGAGATAAAGAAGAGTTTTTTGAAAAGGTAGGTTATTATATGGAAATAGCGAAGAATTCTTTGGAAATAAAAAGAAAAATTGTTGGGAATAATCTAAAAAATGGTTTGATGCCTTATACTAAACGATATTTAGGCACCTTTAATAATCATTTTTCTACTATTGGTTTATGTGGGATGAATGAAGCTTGTTTGAACTTATTAAATGAAGATATTGTTACTAAAGAAGGTAAAAAATTTGCTATTGAGACTTTGGAATTTATGAAAGAAAAAATTAAAAAATTTCAGCAAGAAACAGGGAATTTATATAATTTAGAAGCTACTCCTGCAGAAGGTGCTTCTTATAGGTTAGCAAGATTGGATAAAAAAATGTATCCTAAAATAATAACTTCTGGAGATAAAGTTCCTTTTCTAACAAACAGCACGCAACTTCCTGTGGATTATACAAATGATTTAATCCTTGCTTTGGAGCATCAGAATGATATCCAACCATTATATACTGGTGGAACAATTTTTTATACATTTTTGGGAGAAAGAATAGAGACTGAAGCATGTAAAATATTTATTAAAAAAAATGTATATAAAATACAACTACCTTACTTTAATATAACACCTACATTTAGTGTTTGTGATGATCATGGTTACTTGCAGGGTGAGCAATATACTTGTCCTGAATGCGGGAAAGAAACAAATGTTTATTCAAGGGTTGTTGGTTATATAAGACCTGTTAGAAGATGGAATGACGGAAAACAAGAAGAATGGAAGAAAAGAAAAACTTTCAATACTGATTTGGCTTTGAAGAAGGAATTTAATATAATTAAAAAAGAAAAGCTTGTTAGTTATACGAAATGATAATTAAAGGTTTTATTAAGAATTCTTTGGTAGATTATCCGGGCAAGATTAGTTCGGTAATTTTTGTTGCTGGATGTAATTTTAGGTGTGGTTATTGCTATAACAGGCATTTGGTTTTAAATGATAAAGATATTCCTGAAATAAGAAAAGAAGATATTTTAGGTTATTTAAGAGATAAGAAGAAATGGATTGATGCTGTTGTTATTTGTGGTGGTGAGCCTTTATTATATGATTTAGAGGATTTTATTATTAAAATTAAAAAATTAGGTTATTTAGTAAAAATTGATACTAATGGAAGTATGCCTGTAACTTTAAAAAATTTATTGGATAGGAAATTAGTTGATTATGTTGCTATGGATATTAAGGCTACTTGGGAGAACTATAGTAAGATTGCGGGTGTGGATGTTGATTTGGAGAAAATTAAGGAGAGTATTAGAATAATTAAAGCATCTGGTGTTGATTATGAGTTTAGATGTACTATCTTACCTGAATTTAATGTTAATGATATTATTAGGATAGCGAAAATGTTAAATAATCCCAAGAAGTTATGTTTACAGCAATTTAAGCCTGTAACAACAATAGATGAAAATTATTTAAAGAAAAAACCAAAATCTATTGAAGAACTAAAACATTTAAAGGATATATTAAAGGATTATGCTGAAAAAATTATTTTGAGGGGGGTATAAAAGTATGATTATTAAGGTTAAAAAGTTAAAGGATGATGCTGTAATACCTAAGTATGCATACGATGGTGATGCTGCAATGGATTTGTATTCTGCAGAAGAGTTTGTTTTGAAATCTGGAGAAAGAAAATTAATTTCTACAGGGATAGCAATGGAAATTCCTAGAAATCATGTTGGTTTAATCTGGGATAAATCTGGATTAGCTGCTAAAAATGGGATTCATATAATGGCTGGTGTTGTTGATTCTAATTATAGGGGAGAGATTAAGGTTGTTGTTAAAAATCTTGGTGATGATGATTTTAAGATTGAGAAAAATTCTAAAATTGCTCAGATGATAGTCCAACCATTTTTATCTGTTAAGATCGAAGAAGTAAAAGAGTTAAGTAAGAGTAATAGGGGGGATGGTGGTTTTGGGCATACTGGGTTAAAATGAATAATACTAGACCATCTTGGGATGAATATTTTATGAAGATATGTTCTTTAGTTGCTGAGAGAAGCACTTGTATAAGACATAATGTAGGAGCGATTATTGTTAAAGATAAAAGAATTTTAACTACTGGTTATAATGGTGCTGCTTCTGGAGCCAAACATTGTCTAGAATTAGGATGTTTAAGAGATGAAATGGGTATTAAGTCTGGAACGAGACATGAAATTTGTAGAGCTATTCATGCAGAACAGAATGCTATAATCCAAGCAGGTATTCATGGTATTAATATCAAAGGAGCAACAATGTATTGTACTCATACACCTTGTATGATTTGTGCAAAAATGATAGTCCAAGTTGGTATTAAAGAAGTGGTATCTTACAAAGATTATGCTGATGAAAATGCAAAGAAATTTCTTTGTGATTCTGGTGTGTTATTTAGAAAGATTAAAAGACCCTCTTCTGTTATTAATTTTAAGGATTAACTATCAAGAATAATTCTTGCATCTACAATTATAGCATCTTTTTCATTAACTACTAGTGGATTTATATCAAGCTCTTTTATTTTAGGATATTTCTGAGATAGCTTAGAAACTTTTGTTATTGTTTTTATTATTTTATTAATATTAACTTGTTTTTGTCCTCTTGCTCCTGTTAATAGTTTATAGGATTTTAATTCTTTTAACATCTCTAAAGCTTGTTTTTTGTTAACTGGGCAGATTCTGAAGGAAACATCTTTTATTATTTCTGTATATATTCCACCCAAGCCGGTTACTAAAACATAATTGAAACTTGGATCTTTTTTTAGTCCTATTAAGATGTATTTTCCTTCTATATATTTTTGAACTAAACAATATTGAAATCCTTTTATTTTTTTTATTTTTTGAAAAGCTTTTTTTATTTCTTTTTCAGATTGTAAGTTAGTAAAGACACCACCAACATCTGATTTGTGCAGGATATTTTTTCCTAGGATTTTTAGTGTAATAGGAAATCCTATTTTTTTAGAATATTTAATTGCTTGGGATTGTGTTTTAGCAAGATATCTTTTAGCAACAGGAAAATTATTTTTTTCCAAGAAATTTTCTGAGCTGTATTCATTTAGTATTTTCATATTTTTATAGGGTTAATTAAGATATATATAAATATTTTTAGAAAGTGTTTTAAATATAAAAATTAAGATTAATATAATGAAAGTACAGTTTATTTTGGTGTTATTGTTAATAGTTCCTATAAGTTATGCTTTGGATGTTGTTAATTATACTAATTATGATTATATGACTTTATTGTATTCTGCTAATTCAGAAATAAAAGTTTTTTCTGTTGGTAATGATCCTAAATTGATGAGTTTAGATATTAAATTAAATTTATTTCCAAAGGAAAGTTATAGGCAGAGTGTATTGAGACAATCTGTTATAACAAAACCAGAGATATATGTTGATTATAATCCTGATTTTGATAAAGAAATAGAATTAAGTTGGAAAAATCTTAATACAAACTTAATTTCTTTTCAATTGGATAGTAAAGTGTTAACTAAAAATATATTTTATAAAATTGGAAGAATCAGATTTCCTATAGATGTTAATGATAAAAAGCTAGAAGAATTTATTGAAGAAACAGAGTATATTGATATTAATAATGATATAAGGAATAAAGCAAATGAGATTGTGGAAGGAGAAGATGATTTTTATAAAGCTGTTTATAAATTAGCTGAGTGGATTAGGACTAATGTGGATTATGATTTAAGTGTTAAAACAGAGGAAGTTGTGCAAAAATCAAGCTGGGTTTTAAAGACAAGAAAAGGTGTTTGTGATGAAATAACGAATTTATTTATTTCTTTTTTAAGAAGTTTAGGAATTCCTGCTAAGTTTATTACTGGTGTTGCTTATTCTAATATTATTGATAATTTTGGAAATCATGGATGGGCAGAAGTTTATTTTCCAGGGTATGGATGGGTTCCTTTTGATGTTACTTATGGAGAATATGGTTGGTTAGATGCAACGCATATCAAGTTAAATGAGAATAAAGATTCAAGTGTTTTCTCTGTTAATTACAACTGGAAATCAAGAGACTTAGAAGTACAGACAAGAGATTTAGAAACTAAGGTGGTTTTATTGGATAAAGGTAAGCAAATAAAACCTTTAACTAGATTAGAAGTTAATTTGTTAGAGAATGATGTTGGATTAGGTAGTTTTGTTCCTGTGCAAGTTATTATAGAAAATTTACAGGATTACTATATTGCTGATAAGATTCACTTTACTAAAGCTCCTAAGTTAATTGATGAAAATACAAGAGTGGTTTTGTTAGGACCAAGGGAAATTAAAGAAGAGTATTGGATAATTCGTGTTCCATCTGAGGTTGAAAGGGGATATAAATATAGTACTTTGGTAAAGGTTAATAGTGCTTTTGGTGTAAGCGGGGAAAATTTATTAAGATTTAGTGAGGAAGGAGATATTATAGATAAGATAAAAGCAAATAAAATAGTTGAAGAATTAAGAAAAAGAGAAAGTAAAAAGTATTTTTTAGATTTAGATTTTAATTGTGATTTGTTAAAGAAGAAATATTATTCTAATGAAAATGTGAATATTAAATGTAGCGTTAAGAATATAGGTAATGTTTTATTGGAAGATTTGCAGGTTTGTTTAAAGAGAGACTGCAGAAAATTTGATTTGGGTATTAACGAGCAAAAAGAGATAGAATTTGAAACTTATGTAAGCGATAAAATAACTGTTGTTGCTGAAAATGAAGATATGATTAAGTATGTTAACTTAGAATTAGATATAGTTGAAGTTCCTAGTTTGAAAATTTATGATTTAAATCCAGAAAACATAGATTATAAAGATAAAAAAGAGTTTAGTTTTGTTTTGGAAAGTGATTATGATGCTTATGATGTTGAAATTAAAATAGAAAATAAAAAAAGATATTTTGATGTTTTAAGTGGTAAACAAAAAATTTTTGTTGAGCTATCAGGTTATAGGCTCATTAACGGCTTTGATATTAAGATTTTATATAAAGATGAAGAAGGTAAGTTATATGTTAAAAAAGAAAAAATTTTTGTAACTGTAAATAATGTTCCTTGGTATGCCAGAATGTTTGGATGGATTTTAAATATTTTTTAGAATAATCTGTTGGAGTATTCACAAAGAATTAATAACTTTTAGCTATATAGACGATATGTTTTGCTTTTTTATTACATACAATACACTTTTCATTTCTTTTTAATTTCTCTTCTTTTGGATATAATATTCCACACACATCTCCACCACTAGCTTCTTTTAAAATTTCAGCACATTTTTCTCCATCCATTTCTATTGAACAAAATGGAACTTTAATAAAACCCACGTGGTTTTTAAGTAATTTAATTGTTTCATCTAAATTATTTGATTTTTTTATTTTTCCTTTGAAATATTTTATTGCATTTGATTCTATTTTTTTATTTAATAGATCTGCAGTTTTTCTTATCTCTTTTGAGATATTTTTTAATTTGATTTTTAGCTTTTTTCCATCTGTTCTTTTTACTAGAGTAACTTCTTTTTTTCTTACTTCATTAGGTCCAATTTCTAATCTTATTGGAACTCCTTTTAGTTCCCATTCATTAAATTTAAACCCAGGAGAATTATCTGATAGATCTATTTTTGTTATATGGTATTTTTCTAATGATTTTTTTAATTTTTTGCAGTAATTTATTATTTTTTTGTTTTCAGCTTGTTTTTCGCTAAAGAAAATAGGTATAATTATTACTTGTATTGGTGCAAATTCAAATGGTAAGATTAATCCTTTATTATCTCCATGTATTGCTATCATTGCAGCTAAAATTCGCCAAATCCCTGGTCCATAACAACTTTGATAAGCATATTTGGTTTTTTTATCTTGATCTATGAATTTAATATTAAATGCTTTTGAGAAATTTTTTCCTAGGTTATGGGTTGATGCTAATTGATTTCTTTTTCCATCTGGCATAATTGTGTCTGGTGTGTAAGTATCATCAGCACCTTTAAATTTATCCCAGTGAGGTCTCTTAAAAAATAAGAAAGGTATTTTTGCATGGTCATAAATCACTTTTTTAGATATTTCCAAATCTTTTTTAATTTGGTTAATTACTTCCTCATGTGTTCTAAATACATCATGTGTTTCAAAAAATAAAAATTCTCTTCCTCTTATAAATGGTCTTGTTGTTTTTTCATTCCTAAACACAGAAATTCTTGATTGATATGCTTTTAGAGGCAGATCTTTATAGCTTCTTATCCATAAAGAATATAAAGGGTATATTTGAGCTTCTCCTGTTGGTCTTAAAGCAAATCTTTCTTTTAATTTTTTATTCCCTGCTCTTTCTACCCAAAATACATCTGGAATGAAACCTGCATGGTCTGATTCTTTTTTTAGATTTTTTTCTTTAACAGCTATTGGAAATAAAAATGGTTCATGTCCATCTAATTCAACTTCTTTTTCAAATAATTCATATATTTTTTTAATTATTTTAAATCCCCATGGTCTATGCACTATAAATCCCTGTATACCAAAACGTATATCAACAAGTTCCGCTTTTTGAACTAGTTGAGAATACCAGTCTGAAAAATTTTTTTCTTTTTTTGCTGTTATACCCTGTGTTTTTTTTGTTTCCATTATTTTATAATGAAAAATTTTATATATAAAAATCTTTTCAATTTTTATTAGATGAATATTTTGATTGCTGGTGTTGATCCTGGTTCTACTATAGGAATTTCTATATTGGATTTAAATGGTAATTTGATTAAAATCACTTCTTTTAGAAATAAAGGTGTTGATTTTGTAATTAAGAAATTAATTAAGTTTGGGAAAATTGCTATAATTGGAAGCGATGTTAATCCTGTTCCTAAGTTAATAGAGAAAATAAGTAAGAGTCTTGGATGCAAATTAGTTTTACCTAGGAAAAGTTTAACAAGCAGCCAGAAACATAATATTATTGGAAGATTTTTTGAGAAAAGGTATAGATATAAAAATAAGCATGAAAAAGATTCTTTATGTGCTGCTATTATTGCTTTAAGGTTTTACAATGTTTTATTTAATAAAATTGATAATAAAATTAAAGATAAAAGAAAAGCTAGCAAAATTAAGAGATTGGTTTTGTTAAAGAATGTAAGTATTAAGGAAGCATTGAAATGGGCCTAGGAGGACTCGAACCTCCACCTTCCGGTTTCTTCTGAAATATTATCCGAAGCCGGAGATTGTATCCGTTCAACTATAGGCCCTTGGATTTATTATATTAAAAGATGTTTATAAGAGTTATTCTTTTTAATAAAACTTAAGTGATGTTTTTATAAAAATCTATTTATATGATAATTTGTTTTTAAAATTTATGAAAAAAGAGGGAT
>CAZRVI010000020.1:0-14151 GCA_964603525.1 Candidatus Woesearchaeota archaeon
ATATCCATCTCTAACCAGGAGTTCATTAACTATTCTTTCTATTTCAGTAAGCTCAACTCTTAGCTCCTTTAAGGAGAAAGAAAGTTTCTCTTCTGGATCATTACCAGGGATTTCTGGAAAGTAAAAATAACACGCATTCCCATTCCTCAGTACAACTAGTTTAGTGGTAATATTCCACACAATACGCACCAAATCATCTAAGTTATCTATCAGTATACTAGTTTTCATGCTATCACCCATCGTATAAACTTAAGTTTAAAATCATAACTGTTACCACAATTATTCTTCCTCTTTCTGTTTAATTTCTTTTAGAAATTTCTCTGCCTCTTGAGTAGCCTCTATATAATCAGTTGAATATACTCTAGTACACTTGTAACTAATATGGACTCTACCTGGTCTAAGTCGTAATAGTTTCTTTACTTTCTCTGGTTTATTAGTGCACATTATGACTATCCACCTCTTCTCTTTCATAAGGATGCCATCTAAGAATGCCATTATGGTAGCAGTAGAAAGCTTAATTGGTATTCCAGCATTATCATCTTCCTTAACTCTAAGAATTTGCTCTAAGATCAGATCTATATCATCCATTAGAATAACAGAGTCATCTGGAATTCTTTGAAGAGCTTTAACAAAATCAATTAAGTTCCACCATGGATCCATTGCTAGGATATATATTGGCATACCTAGTTTATGTGCTATTGTCTTAGCCATAGTAGTCTTACCAGTTCCTACAGGACCATAAAGGAAAATATTTAATCTGGTTTTCCTATCGCTATCAAGTCTCTCCTCTATAACCTTTGGAATATAAGAATACTGACTATTTATTTCACCAACATAGAATACAGAACTGCTATTAACTATGAAGATTTTATTTTCTCTATCCGAGGCTTTCTCAACCATAGCTTTGTCTAATAAATTTAGTATTTTATTTCTAAATAACCTTGGAGTAGATACGGAATATGATAATACAGAATTTTCCTCAGAATAGAAAGATTTACTCTCATCCTTCTTTTGTACAATAAGGTACGTTGCTATCCAAGATTTATTAATTAACATACCAGAATCCTGAGTTGGATTTAACCGATCTACTCTATCTTCCACAAACTTAATATTCTTACCACCTAATCTCTCATTCTCCTGTACTAATATTCCCATAGAATCAAGTGGAATACTTACATTCCAGAATATCCATCTCCATAATCTGCTAACATAACCAATTATTGCTCCAGAAACCAAAGTTAAGAGTACAGGCAATGATAGTTCCAATCTTGATCACCTAAAGGAGTTAATTAGATCCTTTTTCTACTCTCAGAATATCCTCCTTTAACTTCTCTGCCTTATCCCTTAACCAAGAAAAATCCTCATCTTCATTTACTATGTAATCTACAAGATCTAGCAACATCTCTGTAGTAAGTTCATTCTCTGGTTCTTCATCAAAGGGCTCAAGAATAGTATCTCTGAATGCTTCTGGAAAATCAGCTACTATCTCAGACTCTGTATTCCACCATCCACTTACCGTTAGCCATGTACCATCCTCTCTCCTACCAAACATTAGATACTTTCCAAGGTTCTTATCATAGGCTAATGCCCATTTCAACTCTGGGACTGTTAGAGGTAGGAATTCAGGTATAGAAGTCTCTGTCCATTTTCCGTCTTCTAAGATATAGAAGGAATCACCCTCTTTCTTCCAGGTCCTTCCCCCAAGTTCAAACTCTTCTACTTCCATTACTTACTCCCACTCCAAAGTTACATGACAGAGTGCTCTACACTCAGGACATTCCACAAATCTCTCTGGAAACCCAATAGATACGTAATCCACTATAGGAGTTTTACAAATGGGACAAGGGAAAGTAAAACTCCTCTCCTTGGGTGGAGACTCAACTGTGACAGATTTCACTTTAGGAGCCTTCATATCCTCTTTATTCAATACACTCACCTCCTCTTTCTCCAAACTCAAATCTACATTCTCTTCATTCAAGTCTCTTAACACTTCCTCCACAGATATAGCATCTGGATTCTACTCTGGGTTTAGTTTTCTCTTTCTTCTTCCTTCCCTTATTGTTATAAAGGGGTCGGTAGAATTTGGTTTTACACTTAGTACACTCCACTAAAACATTCTTACCCATTGTAATAACACCTCAACAAAGGACTCTTTTAAAGATTCTCTCCTTAACTTAAAAAAATAAGGTGTGACAAAGTAGTCACACCAAAGGTGCCAGAGTCAGGCAATGGGAAAGCCACATGCCCAGGTTCAAGATAAAAGTTTAGAGGGAATATTTAAAGGTTCTAGGTATTCTATTTCCTCTAGCATTGTTCTGAATACTTCAGCAATTAGTTCATCTCTTTCAATTATGATAGAAGACATATATACAATCCATGGATGACCCTTAAATTTGGAATCTATTACTGTGATTACTGTCTTCCTATAGTCATGAGCAATAGCAATCTCACATGGAATTCCAATTGAAACCATATCTTTAGGATAAAGAGCTAGAACAATATCTGAGTCTAGTAGATTATTTATTTCAGCCTTACATAGCTTAATGGAATCCTTTACTCTAATTTCACTAAGATCTGACCAATGGAATTCATCTATGTCTAGGTTTAGAGAAAAGGGATTAAGAACCTCATATCCTATATCTTCTAAAATCTTCTGTACCTTGATACCCCTCTCCTTCTCTCTAGGAGAATGAGAAAGATATACTCTGACCATTTTACTTCTCCTCTAGTGTACTTGGATAACCACACCTTCTACAGATAAAGTCTATTGGAGATGGATCATAACCAGTAGCCTGACCTATAAAGTCCCTATACTCCTCAGATGAATAATGATCAACTATAGTCACATTATTCAGATTGGATAGTTTAACTTCATGTCTGTAATCCATAACACATGCTGCTACATCTCCATTCCAGAGAACACAGAGTACTTTATCGTACATTGTGCAGTATGAGTCCTCTAAGTCCCTTCTAATGTTTAGATTAAAATCCTTAGCTCCTCTATCATCTCTCCTTAAGTTACCTGCTCTATCATCAAAGTCCCTTATAGTAATATCAAAGTGTGCTCTGAGTCTATAATCATTAATAACCTGTCTCCAGAAATTAGCATACTCTGATTTATAGAAGAATTTTCTAGAATCTTTAACAGACTTACCACTACCTGTAATTGTAATGTTTAGTTCATGATCCACAGAATTCTCTAGGAAATAGATTAAGTTATTGAAGGATACCTTAAAGGGAATCTGCATCACATATTCAAAGGAAGCCTGATTGGTTCCATTGAAAGAGATATTGATGAGATGATCCCTATCACTTAACACATCTATGAGCCTGTCACTCATATCATGAGTAAGTGAATATGGATTTACTGAAAGTTCTACTCTCTTATCTGGGTACTTGTTGTAAAAGTTCCAGATCAGATCAGGTAATCTATTGTCAGTTAAAGGTTCATTCATTAGATATGGACAAAGAGTCTTAAAGTTCTTAAAGTCCTCTAACTGATCAAGTATGGTTCTAAATAGAGATAACTTCATCTTTCCTGGATTAGATTTATGCCATGATTCTGCATATGGGCAGAATACACAATTAGCAGGACAAGTTGAAATAGTCTGAAGATAAACTCTTTCTAAATTCTGAATTGGATCAACTTCAATCATTCTTAAGTCCTCCTGTACATTCTCTCTTTATGAAACTCTTTCCACCTCTCTAAGTATATTGCCTCATCCATTAAGTTGAAGTCCTTACCCACTCCTCTAGTACCTCCTGTAGTAGCGTATAGATTATAGAATACTGCTCCAGTATCAATTGCTATTTTCATATCAAATTCCTTAACTAGAGTGTTACATATCTCTGAGGGGATCTTACTTCCTATCAGAGAGTAACCAATATTAGGTATCTCTTCTAGAAGATTAGTCTCCCTTAGAAGATCCATTCTAACCATAAATGGTGATCTCACAAAGTCTACCTCAACTAGCTCTGGTGGAAACTTATATCTAAGGAGTGTGTAATCATTCCAAATTAAACCATTTCTACCAGTCCATCTGTTAAAGTCTTCTGGTATTTCATCTAACTCTATCATCTCCTCTCCCAAGATCGGAGACATAGCACCTACTACAGCTACATCATCTTTCGTATCTAAGATCTTTTTCATTCTTTTGATAGCACCTTTAGTAATTATATGATCATCATCTACCTTCAGAAGATAACCAGATTTTGCCTTAGAAGCCAATTGTACAAATGCCTTTGGTACTCCTAAGAATCTCTTAGGATGCATAAACCGAGTACGAATACCCATGAGTTTAAGTTGTTTGAGAAGGGCAATAATATTTGGATCCTTGAGGTAAGTGGTATCTGCCTCTTCAACTATAGACATTTCAAATTTATGATAATCTGATAGCAGTACAGAGGTTAAGAAGGTAGACATCTCATTAGGTCTATTCCTGCTTAAAACTCCAACAGTTATCTTACTCATTTAGATCACTACCTCCTTTACCTCTCCCTCTTCTTCCTGTTCCTCTGCTACCTGATCCAAGAAGGGAATCCATTTATCTAGGACTACATTATCCCACTCTAGGGTCTTTGCAAATTCTATTCCCCTCTCTCCCTTCTCTTTGATCTTATCTGGATGATGATATGCGTCTAGTATCTTGTCCTTTAAGTCATAAATATCTACTATAGCAGATGTTCCTCCTATAGGTGTATCAATCTTAAGAGCACTTTTAGCTAACCATCCCCTTTCTTCATTCTCTCCTATGAGATCTGGGAAAGAGGAGAATCTATGACCTATAGTAGGTACACCACATGCCATAGCTTCTAAGATTGGTAGACCAAATCCTTCTCTCTTAGATGGTAACACATGGACATCAAAGGCATTGTACATCATAGCCATTTCATCATCTGGTAGACCAATAGTGAATAGATGCTTATCCTGGAAGATACATTTATCGTACAATCCATGTTTATATGCTAGAATCTTAAGGGGTAATCCCTTATCAGAATCTGCATCTGTATGCAAGAATAATACTAAGTCCCTTTTGAAATTAGGATCTTCATCAAATGCTAATTCTAGTGCATTAAATAGTTCTGAGAATCCCTTTCTACCTTCTTTATCAGAATTAGCTGCTACCATACCCATTACAAAGGCATCTTCTGATAACCTAAACATTTTCCTAGCCTCTGACTTATCTACTGGTTTGTAAACTGGACTAACTCCATGTTCTATAATTGGAGTATCCCTACCTGTTAATTTCTTAACCTCTTTCTGTTGGAATGGTAGGAATGATACTATCTTCTTGTACTTTTTCATGAGTTCTACTGAGTTGATCGCATAGTCTTCATGATCCATTGGAGAATACATGATAGAGTATCCAATTTCAGGGAACCAATTAAATACCCAGAAGTCAGAGTGAAGGATACCTACATTACATCCAAACTTCCTATAGTGAGAAATATAGGATTCTCTACCAAACTCTCCTGGTTTCCTAATACATGGTAGACACGGAATTCCATCTATTACCATTACTCCACCTGGTTCTAGACCATAATATGCAGATACAGTAACATTAATCCCTAGTTCTCTAAGTCTACCAGCTATATTCCTAGTAACAATACCATAACCAGAGTTACCAGATATAACAGCTTTACCATTTCTCCTAACCATTAGAGTCCTGTTAGGTACTGATAGACACACTAAATGACCCCTGTAATGGATCACCTCATCCATAATCTTCTTGTGTACCATGTGGAACTTAGCTCTTTTATTTACTGTAACTATCCAAAGGTTCTCATCCTTCTGTATTACATCAGATGCATATCCAGCTTTAATTGCTATCTCTTGTAGATCTCCTGCTAGTTCCTCTTCTCCAGCTACATAGATAGCATTGTATGGAATATTCCTACCATATATGTCATAATAGAGAGAAAGGAATAACTGAAGATCTACTGGAGGTAATGACTTAATGCTATCAGGGATTCTCTTACTTGGAGTACCCTTGTAGAAATTCTCTGATACAAACTTAAACAATTCTGGATCAAGAGTATATACCGTATCCTCTGAGAATTGAGCTACTGGAGTACCATATAACATTACATTATACATATCTTCAGTAGTCTTCCTTCTAGGAGCCTTATTACAGTAGTCATATAGAGAGTTATGAAACACTACTACCTCTCTAAATTCTGGATCTTCATTCTGTGTACTTAGATCATGCTCTATTAACTTACCCAGAGAACCATACAAGAGGTAGTATATTACAAACTTAAAGTACTGCTCCTCTCTTAACTTCCCGATCTTGTCATGTATCTTAAACTCTGTTGGTATCTCCCCTCCCCATTCTCCAGTCTTAGGGACTTTGTATACTTTGTTAATGTTATCCTTAGCCTTTTCAAATCTCCATTTCCAAGTGTTATCCTTCTGTCTCTTTGCTATGAAGATATTATGATCTGGATTGACTATGAGATCTATATACCTGCTCTGTATATGGATTACCTCTCCATCATACTCATATGATTGGAACTCTAGAGGTTTCTGATATTCTAGCTTGAATGTCTCAGTATTAAGAGTTAGAACCTCATCATCCCTATCTACATCTTTGATCAGTTTCCAACCTTCTCTAGTTAGAACCTCTGTATCCTCAGAATAACACTTGATATGAGGAGATACAGAGTGCCATAGTATTTTCAAATTCTTAGATGGATGATCGTCTAAATTCCAATCTTGTTTTCTCTCTTCAGCTATCAATGTTGATCAAAAGCCTTAGTTATAGAAGACTTTTATAAGTGTAACTACTCAACTTAGAAACGATCTCTTTTCTTAAGATTCTTCCATTCTTCTATGTAAAGTTCTGGTTGAAGAATAGGAATTTTGTACTTACTTTGTATTTTCTCATACATCTCTGGATCTACTTCTCTTATTATCCTCTCTATCAGTCTATCCCTAGCAACTCTATATCCAACTGGAATAGAAGTATATGTTTCTAACTCTTCATCTGTCAAGAGAAGAGCACATATCTCTAACTCTCTTCTTGAGTTCTTACTTAAATTATCAATATATTCCTTATTCATCAATTTCTCTTTCAAATTCATCTTATAACACCTTTGGAGTCCTAAATACTACATGAGCATAATCATCTGTAATATCATAAATAATAACCCAACATATTTTAGCATTCCATCCTTTAGATAGAAGCCATGCAGATGTTCTCTGTAGAGTACCACTCATTATACAAGTTTTACCCCTGTCTTTAACAACAAGAGCTTCTTGATGTAAGTGACCCACATGTAGAATATTTGGTTTTTCTTTAAGCTCTCTCCATATTTTCTCAACCATATGTGTTGTTGCTTGAGTAAGTGACCCTCCTCCATGAACCATCATGTACTTATAATCATCATCCAGTCTTAACATAGCTACGTGACCATAATAGGTGCAATTATCCAAAGAAGATGCTACAGTCTTAAGAGGATCATATCCAATCATTACAGAACCTTTAACCTTCTCTTCATGATTACCAGATATTAGGTGTATATCACAGGGAAAGTCTCTTAGGATAGAGGTAACTCCTGTTACCTGTTTCGTAATACTCGGTATAGCTAATTCTTGAAGTTCTGTTCTAAACACATTTCTACCCTGTATAAGATCCCCTGCTATCATAACAGATTGAATATCATAATCTATAACATCTGTCTTAAGTTCCAAGAGTGCCTTTTTCTGGAAATTTACAGATCCGAAATGCCAATCCGATGTTAAGAGTAATGGAGTTTCTATGTTTCCATGTACCCTATAGACTTCATCTTCAGAAAGATCAAAGAATCTAACCAATACATATAATTCCTCATCTCCTCTAGTAATCTCCTTGATATCATATCCCCTTTCACTCAGAGAAGAGATAGCAATCCTAATATCATCCTCTGTAACAGGAATGGGTAATGATTCAGCTATATCGGATAATGTTAATGGTAGTTTACTTTTCTGAAGAACCTCTAATACTAAATCTGAAAATGAAATGGGGGTTTCAGTCTCTGTAACTCTTTCAAACACTCTTAATCCTCTCTTTGTGTAGTATGTATACAACTGTTCCCCGTCTAAATATTAAAAGGTTATCTGAATCTTTAAGCCACATCTTAAGACCACTAGAAATATTTGATGCGTCTGCTTTCAACTCTTTAGTTATCTTAACCCCACTATCTTCAGGGTGTTCCTCTAAGTGCTTAATAGCAGATTCTATCATATCCCTATACTTGGATCTAGAATCTCCCCTAATCTCTACATTTAATTCAGATACTCCAGTAAATTCCAACTTAAATCACCTTTGAGTAATATCTATTTCCTTTGTGTCTTCTGGTGTTTTGTTCTCTCTCTTCCATCTCTCTATAAGCTTTTCTACAAATTCTGTTGGTAGTCCTTCTAGTTCTCTAATGTATTTCTCTAAGAGTGGGTCATACTTGATTAAACCTCTCCTAGCATAGGTAGCAATTCTCCTAGACTTCTCTAATCCTAACCTTCCCTGTTTAGGTATGAACTCTATATATGGAGCATTAAGTGGATCATATCCTCTAGCTTTAAGGAATCTCTTAAAGAACTTGTCCCTGATCTGCTTTTCTAAACTTTTCCTTAATTGAACAACTACTGATTCTCTAAATTCTTCTCTAGCAATTTCGATGTCTCCTCTATAAGATCCCTGTGGAGGTTGTAGAATAAGACCTAGTTTAACTCCTAAACCAGAACAGTAGAGATCTGCTAAATAATAAAGTGGAGTACTTAGTTCCTTGATATCTGGTGTTGGAAACTCGTCTATATCGACATTTCTCCTGAATGTAAATACATTATATGAATCTGCTTGTCTTAGTTGATCTTGTATTGTTTTCAATTGTTCATCTGTTACCGATTCTGGTGGTTGATTTTCATCTCCTAACTTTGCTACTATAGAACTCTTACGGAAAGAGATGTTTCCTATTACATCCTCTATATTTAATCTGACTAAAGCAGCCTTATATCCAGGTGCTAATGGAGAAAGTCCATATTCATCTTCTCCTAAACCTATTAGCTTAAAGTGAGCTATCCTATCTCTACCATCCTGATTACCTGGATTTTTCCATACAACTTTACCATTGACTATGATCTTATTCTTAGTCCACTTGATCTCTGGGTATCCTGGAGAACCTAATTTGTAACCAAGTGGATTCATATCCTCATCGTACTTTATGACATCTTTACTATCATCCTTAATGAAGTCTATACCAGACTTAGGATTTATCATTCTGATAGAGAGAATATTATTTCCAGCCTTATTGTATCCTAGTTCACACCAAGCATTACCTGCTCCAGTAACAAAACAATCTTTGATTATTTCACTAGCCAAATATTCTATGTCAATACGAGTATCTAACCACTCCTGGACTTCTTGTCTTTCCTTACTTCCACCACCCTGTATAAGATACCCATCTCCCAAGATCTCTTCTACATATTTCTGTACAATTCTAAAGGTTAATGGATCAAGTATGTATAGTTTTTCTAATTGTGCTCCACTAACAGGCTTTCTAATCCTAGCCTCTGGATTCATAATATCTAAACTTCTGATACCAAAGCCAGGTTGCTCAGTAGAAGCTACAAGCATATGCTCTACAGGCTTAGGCTTCTTTTCTACTTTCTTAACTATTCTACGATTAAATATAGAGGAAGGAGGCATACTTATCTACCAGGGTTATAACCTATCTTCCTTAATAAATATGTAACTATAGGTCCTGCTAGTATAAGTTTCTCAAATGAGTCCTGATCAATCTTACCATACATTATTAGTACTGCTAACATTATCCAGTACACAAGAATGAGTATAGTAACTGATTCTGTAGTAGATATAGCCCTGATTAGAACATTCTCCTCTTCAATAACAACTTCTTCAGACATTTATTCACCTCCAAGTTCCAGATGTTGAAACTTCAAATAGTGTAACTGTTGAGGTTGAGGTTGATTCATATATAGGTGGTGATGTAGAAGTATCAGTAGTGATTGTGGTAATTGTTTGCGGATATCCACTTTTTGGAAATGGTGTAGGAACAAGAGTACCAGGCATCTCAGGAATAACCCAATCATCGAAATCTGGAATATAGGGTAACTCTCTTTTGAGTCTCTGAACATTCTTAAACTTACTACTTGCCCACATAGCAACTCACCTTACTTCATATAATCCACAGATTTAAAGGTATCTAGAGTAATGGTAGATCTATAAGCCTGTATCCATTCTGGGTGTAAGAATGCCTCTGTTCTTTTCTCTAAGACCATATTATAAGCCTCTTCTAAGCTAATACCTTTAAGTTTATGGATCACTACTGCTGCTACAAATGGTGATCTGTCTATACCACCAAAACAGTATAGAAGCACATCATAACCAGAGTTTAGGAGTTCTACAACTCCATCAGTAAAGCGATCTAACTTGTATTTGTTTATCTCCCAATTCATACCTACTTCAGCAAATAGGTGTCTTACATCTAATGTGAAATCAATCTTAGTCCTGAATATTTTATCATGGGACTTACTACTGATATCACTAACAGCTAAATTATCTAAGATCCAGGTAATCATACCTATCCTCCACCTCCTCTTGAGGAGGGATACAAGTAACTTATAAAACTTGAGGGGTAATGATAGAAGAATGTTAGTATGGATACACGACAACCTCTAGTTCCTTCTCTATGTTGTCTATGTAACAGCCTATAGTGGTTATATCAGATCCAGCAAAGAGTTGGGCTAAGAGAGATAGTGGTTCTTCCATAGAGAGTATTGGAGAAGATGAATCTCCTCCCTGACTAAAGTGATATTTCTGTATAAGAACACAGTCCTCAAAATAAGCTACTCCCCTATTATAGTTTACTCTACCAGCAAATGATGTATCCATTACAACTCCATCTGTAGTATGTCCAGTAGTCCTACCCATCTTCTGTACATGTTCTCCCTCTATAGGTCTTCTCTTAACCTCTGGTACACCAATATCATAAACTTCATAGACATTGATAGGAGAGTTTGCTTTAACAAATGCTATATCAACCTTGTTCACAGGATAACCTAAGAATGGTCTAAAGAAGGAATGTACAAAGTTCCTATAAGGACAGTTAAACTCTTCAAACTTAATCTCTACAAACCTATGTAAAGTTCCTATTGTATCTGTTTCTGGTTTCCCTCCATCATATGGAGAAGGTTGAATGTACTTAGTCCCTATTGGAGCTTTGTTACAATTAGCTGCACAATGACAGTTTGCAATGTAACCCTCTAAGTCTTCCTCTCCCTTCTTAATTGATTTAGCAAAGTTCCCTAGAGTACAAGCAGTACTTCCTTTCCATACTCCCATAGCAGATATACCTGCTTTAACTGGTCTTATCCTTTCTCTATATTCTGGTAATGCTCTGAGTTCTCCTATTTCAACTACATCAGTAGGGATATCTTGAAATTTCTCTGGTACTAGGTTACCTGTTTTCTTAAGTTCATTATACTCTTGGATTGATTGAGCCTTCTTACTAACATATACTCTAAGTACCTGTTCTCCTGGTACTATAACCCCATTTCTAATTCTAGGTTTAAGTGTCTTAGAGTATCCTACTACATTCTTCTTTTTCCTAATTCTTTTCCAGAACTCTTCAAACATATTAAACACCAGCTATATAATTAATGTAATAAGATATAATTGCTCCTATTGTTGAAATCAATGCTGAAAGTACAGTAGCTTTAAAATACCA
The DNA here is from genome assembly GCA_964603525.1 of Candidatus Woesearchaeota archaeon. GTDB lineage: Archaea > Nanobdellota > Nanobdellia > SCGC-AAA011-G17 > JACPIM01 > CAZRVI01. Next base: position 11,725 of record CAZRVI010000020.1, read on the forward strand.
TTTCTGGATATTGTACTCCTTAGAATACTTAAAACCATTACACAATCTCGTTAAGGACTTATCCATTTCAGCTTGTTTCTCAATAATATGATCCTGTTTTCTCTTAATCTCTTCAATTGATTTTTCTAATCTATTCATAGTTTTAAAGATCGCAAGTGATCTTTCATCACATCTAGCCTCCAGAGAGGCTACTCTTTCAGGAAGATTATCATCCATACTCACTCTCCCTCCCTGTAGTATGTCCAACCACAATGATCACAGATAGCCTCTTCAGCATTAGGTGGTATCTTCACTATACGGACTTGATGTCCACAGTTCCTACAGGCATCTCCCTCTGGATAATATGGATGTACTAGCTTCATATGATCTCACTAGATATAGGAAAGCTGAAGTGAAATATAAAGAAAGTGATAATGTATAACTTTGGTAACATTATTCATTTATAATGTTACCACCAGTTACATTATTATTTAGGGAAGAAACCATACTCCAGATACCAATAGATCCAGCACAAGCTACATTCATACATCTAGTCTTACCAGACATTGGGATTACAACACAATCAGAGATACTTAAGATATCATCTGGTACATTTCCATTCTCTGGTCCCAATATAACAATAGAGTTCTCCTTCCAAGTATAACTATCTATTGGTGTAGCTCCATCTACTATCTCTAGAGCTACTGGATTATACTTAGATAGGACTTCCTTGATAAAGAAGTCCATTGATACAAATTGTAATTTATTCCATGGTTCTTTACCAGAGTAGAGTTTCTGTTTTATTCTTTTATCCAGTTTCCTCTCATAATCCACTATATAAACAGAGTCTAAACCTAGACCATCTGCTGTTCTTAAAATGGAGTATACATTACTCCAATATTCAGGTTTAATCATCGCAACTGCTCTCATTATAAACCTCCACAAGTAGGACAAGACTAAAACACAGAACAGGACAAGAGTACAGAACAAGACATAGGACAAGAGTATAGGACAAGTACAGAACAAGAGTACAGGACAAGAATAATGTACAAGAGTCCGATAGTATTTACAGATCTATTCTTTGGTATTTATTTCAGTATATTCTTTTTTCCTGAAGAACAGTCCACAATGGCAATGACCCATCTCCTCTAGCTCTCGTTCTAGGTCATTGCATGGACACTCCTGATCTAGTTTACAGAAACACTTAAAGTTCCTTTTCTTAAGCTGGTTGTACATCTTCCTATTGATCTCACAGTCTAATTTCTTATACAGGGATAGGATATACTGTCTCCTCTCTTTTGGATCTTTGGGTAGTTTCCCCATAACATCTCTATAGAAATCAATATGTAGAAGATCTAAGAAATCCTCTATCTTGTCTTTAATAGTCTTCTCAAGCATAGTAGACCAATCTATACTCACCTTAAAGTCCTCTGGTAGATCGAAGTCTCTATCCCATGCTACCATCTCTACTGTAAACTCTCTAAGTTCCCTCTTCTTAGGATCCATTATCTTAAATGTCTTAGGATACTTCTCTGGAATCTTCTTAGGATCAACATAGGCTGTATAGAATCTCTTACCTATTTCTAGAGGAATACCTAAGATCTCCCTTGAATAATAGAATGCCTTAAGGTGTGCAGATAGGGTACTGTAATCTTCTATAGGCTTAGTTAGTTGTTGTGCTATAGCTACCTCTTCTAATTCCTTCTCTTCAAAGGAATGCACTAAGTCTCTACAGATCTTAATTATCTCTTCCCTACTCTTCCCCTCAAATATAGCATCAGCAATAGCTCTCTGTGCTTCTCCAGATATATCAGCAGTATTCTTACGTATTATCTCTAATCCCTTAACTACAGGTTCCTCTTCCCCTATGGCTTTACCAATATATCTTTTCTTAGAAACTAAGATCAAAGTTTTAAAGACCCTCTCATAGGACATCTTAAGCGTATCAGATCTAACATTCCATCTAGTTGTAAGAAATGTCTGTACTGCCTCTGCTATTTTATCTTCCAGCTTAAGTGCATTCTCTATAAGTTCTTTATCTGTCTCCCCATCTATATGAATAAAGATAGAGTCTGTATCTCCATACACTATATTAAATCCATTCCTCTCACAGAAGGGTACTATACACTCTTTAGTTAAAGTCCTACCAACATAAGTAGTAGCAGCAGCTACCTCTGGTTTATACAACCTAGATGATAGAACTTCTCTATCTCCATACTCTCCTCCTGCATGTGCCCATAGTCCATATACAGAGTTAATTACAGCTTTAGTAGCATCTGATAGGGTCTTGTAGAACTTCCTATCCTCCTCTGGGATAGAATGATCTTTAGATTTCCTTTTATATTCCTGTCTTAAGGGTCTAAGCCTATTTAGAATAGATGATGCCCATCCCTCTGGTTCTTTAAGGAAGAAGAACTCATTATCAATATTATAGTATGAAGCTCCTTT
>CAZRVI010000021.1:0-13042 GCA_964603525.1 Candidatus Woesearchaeota archaeon
ATCTTTTCAATTAAAGTATAAATTGGTGGACTTTAATGTGGACTGATGAGGAAATTAAAGGTAAAATTTTACATAAATTAATGAGATTAGGAAAATTTAAAGCGAGTCATACTTCTATAGATAATTTACCAAAAGGGTTTCCTAAGGATATAAGGGGAAGAGTGAAAGGTATAGCAGATGAAATGGTTAAGGAAGGTTTCTTTTTTGTAAAACCTACAAATTATGGTAAAGAGGTTTCTATTAATTTAGAGAAAAAAGATGAAATTTTAAGATTAATTGAAATATTCTTAAGGAAAAAGTAAACGATGATGTATAAATCACATTTGGTTTTTGGAATTTTTATTGGTATTGTTTATTTATTGTTATTTGGTGTTTCTGGAAATAAGTATTTGTTTTTGAGTTTTGTTGGTTTGGCTGCTTTGTTTCCTGATATTGATCATGAGAACAGCAAGATTGGAAATAAAGTTAAAGTTTTAAGTTTTTTGATAAGAAATGTTTTTGGTCATAGAGGTTTTTTTCATAGTATTTTTCCTGCTGTAATTCTGTATTTTGTATTTGTTTATATTTTTAATTTGAAATTAATTGGTTTGGGTATTGCTGTTGGTTATATAAGCCATTTAATGAGTGATGCTTTGACAGTTACTGGTGTTAATTTTTTACATCCTTTTAAAGCAAAAGTTTCTGGTTTTATTAGAACAGGGAGTATTTTAGAATATATTTTCTTTTTTGTTTTTTTGGTTTTGGATGTTTGGAAGGTTTATGGTTTTGTGTTTTAGAAGTAAATTTTTGAGAAGTTGTGTTTATTCGTCTACTATCTTTATTAGTTTAGGATCTTTTGACATGTAGATTGTTTTCTTTAGTTTTTTGTTTGAGAAGTCAAAGTTTAATATTACAAATCTATATTTTGGGTGTGTTGTTTCTGTTTTGTAATTATTTAAAATATAAGCTGAGAATACAGCTGTTCCATTATCATCATATTTTATTGTTTCTGTTCCTGTAATATAGGTTTTAATTTTTCTTAAGCTCCAGTTTAGTAATTCATCTTCGAAATATTTTTTTGCTAGGTCTAGTTTTGTAGGTGCTTGTGTTTTGATTTCTAAGTTAGCATTTCTAACTGGTGTATGGGTGCTTGCATCTTTTACTTTGATTCTTACTTCTTTTATTTTAGAATTTATTTCTTTGTTTATGTATTCTTCTAAAACCATATAGATTTTTTCTTCTGGAACTGTATATATTGATGTTTTTGTTTTTTTAGAATCATTTGTTACTTTTAGTATTTCTTCTGATATTGCTTCTTCTTTTGTTTCAAATTTAAGTTCAAGTGGATATTTTACTATTCTTTTATAGAATTCTTTTAGCAATTGATCTCTAATATGTTCTTTTATGTCATTAACTAGTTCTGAGTTTTTTAGTTTTTCTTCTAAAGTTTCTTTTGAGAATGCTTTGTTAAATGGTAATCTTTTTAGGTTTAATGAGAATGTTGCTATGCCTTGATTACCTGTTTTTGTTAAATAGTTTTCAAATAATTCTTTTGGTGATGCTTGTACTTTGATGTTTTTTGGTTTGTTGTGGTGGATTGTTTCGATATTAATTCTGTTTGTATCAGTATATTTACTTACGATAATTGTTCTTTGTTGATTTGTTGCTTTTCTTTTTATTTCCTCAGGATGTAGATCATTTCCTATTAAATAACCAATACTCATACCTAAAAGGTCCATACCAATACATATACCCAAACCTTCACCAGGAGGGGATTGTTTTTTTTCTGCTATAGTACCTCCAATTACTCCCCCAATTAATGCTCCAATTAGAAACCCAGGAACTCCTCCATCTTCTTGTTTATATATTTCATAAAGTCTTTGTTTTTCTTTAGTAACCATTGTATCTTCTTTATAAGTTTCAATAGTTCTTGCTTCTGTTACTGGAACAAAGAAGGTTCTATTCACTTTATCGAGTTTTTTAATATTATAAACAAGTTTAATTTTTTTATATATTTTTTCACTTTCTCTTTCTTTATATGTATCTATTGTTACCCATTTTCTACCTGTTATAGTTCCACATCCAGAAGCATAACATAAAGTTAATCCTGTTAGTCCTATAAGTAAAGCTTTTTTTCCTTTTTTAATTAATTTTTTTCCTTTTTTAATTAAGGTTTTAGAGCCTTCAATTATTTTTTCTAACATATTAACTTTTAAGTAATGAAAGGATATTTAAAACTTGTTTTTTGTTAATGTGTATTTTTTAATATATATTTTTTAGTATAACTTTGTGTGACAATGACACTGTGACATGATATACGCGCAAAGTTTATAAATAAGCTAGTAATAGTATAAAATGTATTGAAATAAAATCCGAAAGGAAACTTGTTTTGGAGGTGAAATAAGATGGGAAACCAAACTAATAGACCTATACAGAAATTTAGATGCCAAAATATAGAGGCTGCTATTTGGGAGAATAAAAGGAAGTTAGATAATAATACAGAAGTTAATTTTAAGACTGTTAGTTTGACAAGAAGTTATAGGAAGAAGGGAGAAGATTTATGGAGAAGTGATGTTATACATTTAAGAAGAAATGATCTGCAGAAAGCGATACTTGTTTTAAGGAAAGCACAGGAAGAGTTATTAATGTCTAGTTCTGGTAAGGAAAGTGAGGAAGATGAGGAGGAGTAAAAATGATAAAAAAGAAAGAGGATGTTATTAGGGAAGAAAAAGAAGAAAAAAAGAAGGAATTTACTATTGAGGAATTGCCTGGTGTTGGTGTGTCAACTGCAGAAAAATTGAGAGATGCTGGTTTTGATAACTTGATGAGTATTGCAGTAGCAAGTCCTGGTGAGATTACAGAGGGAACAGGTATTGGTGAAGCTTTAGCTAAAAAGATAATAAATGTTGCAAGAAATAAATTGGATATGGGTTTTGAGTCTGGAGAAGATTTATTAAAAAAAACAGAAAGAGTGGAAAGAATAAGTACAGGTAGCAAAGCTTTGGATTCTTTATTAGGAGGAGGAATTGAAACTGGTACTTGTACAGAGTTCTATGCTCCTTTTGCAAGTGGGAAATCGCAGGTTGGTTTTCAATTAGCGGTTAATGTCCAGTTGCCTAAAGAAAAAGGGGGTTTGAATGGAATAGCGGTTATAATTGATACTGAATCAACTTTTAGACCCCAACGTATAATGCAAATGGCTGAATCTGCTGGTTTGGATCCTATGAAAGTTTTAAGAAATATCAAGATTGTGAGAGCTTTTAATTCAGATCATCAAATGTTGGTTGCAGAGAAGGTTGAAGATTTAATTAAAAAAGATAAATTACCTGTTAAGTTGGTTGTTATTGATTCTTTAATGTCTTTATTTCGTTCTGAATATACAGGAAGAGGTCAGCTTAGTGATAGGCAGCAAAAATTAAATAAGCATATACATGTATTGCAGAAGTTAGCAGATATGTATAATATAGCTGTTTATGTTACTAATCAAGTAATGGCAAAACCTGATGTTTTTTTTGGAGATCCAACAGCTCCTATTGGAGGGCATATTGTTGGACACGGTTTTAATCCAAGAGTATATTTAAGGAAAGGTAAGAAAGGTACAAGAGTTGCTAAATTGATTGATAGTAGTTATTTGCCTGAAGCAGAAGCAGTGTTTAAGATAACTGAGCATGGGATAAGGGATGTTTAGTTTTTTAATTTTCAAGGTAAAAATGCTCCCACCAGGACTCGAACCTGGATCTTAACCTTTTTGCCTAGCTTATCCGCAAGGTTATATTCTCTCCTTTGAACTATGGGAGCATATAGAAAAAAGAAAAAGGTTTATAAATATTTATCTATCTGAATTCTTTTATGGTTAATAAAAGTATAATATGTACAAGTTGTAAAACAAAGATAAGTAATATATTGGGAAGTACTAGGTTTAAGTGTCCTAAATGTGGAAAGATAGAAATAATAAGATGTGAAAGGTGTAGAAGATTAGGTGTAACCTATATTTGTGAATCCTGTAAATTTAGTGGTCCTAATTAAAATGGTAAATGTTATAGTAACTTTAAAGGTAATGCCTGAATCTCCTGAAACTTCTTTAAGTAATATAAAAGATAAAATAGAAAGAGAGATTAAAAAGTTTGGTGGTGTTGTTGGAAAAGTAGAAGAAGAGCCAATTGGTTTTGGTTTGGTTTCTTTAATTTTTACCTTTAGTTTAGATGAGAAAAAAAGCAATTTAGATCCTTTAGAGGATTCTATTAAAAAGATAGATGGTGTGGGTAATACAGAAGTTGTTTCTATAACAAGAGCTTTTGGTTAATTTATTGGTTTAGAAGTTATTTGTAAATATTAATTATTTTTAGATAGTTTTGTGATTTTAGAGAAAGATAAAGTTTATAAACTATAGTTTTTCTATAGATTTTATGGTAACAACAATTCAAATAAGAGAGAGTGTGAAAAATCAACTTGATAGATTAAAAAAGAGTAAAGAAACTTATGAGCAGGTTATTCTTCAATTAATTAAAACTGTTGAGAAGTATAAAAGAGAACAAAAAGATCTTTTGATAGAGAGTTGCAAAGTGATGAGTGAAGATAATTTAAAAATAACAAAAGAGTTTGAGATGGTAGAGGATTTGAATGATTGGGAGTGGTAAGATTATGGTTAAAAGAGGAGATATTTTTCTTACAAATTTAGAGCCGAAAAAAGGAAAAGAGCAAGGTGGAATAAGGCCTGTTTTAATAATCCAAAATAATATTTCAAATAAATTCTCTTCTGTAGTGATAATTGCAGCTATTACTTCAAAAATTTATGAAAAGGAATATCCTACAAATGTTTTTATTTCTAAAACAGATTCTGGTTTAGATAGAGATTCAACGATCCTGTTAAATCAAATAAGAACTATTGATAAAACAAGATTGATAAAAAAGATTGGCTCATTAGATTTATATTTAATGGATAAAGTTGATCTTGCTATAAAAATTAGTCTTGGTTTGAATTAATTTTTTAGAAAAAGAAAAATATTCTTGGATAGATTAAAGTTAATATTGTGGCTAATGCTATAGCAGGTACAAAAGGTATTCCTTCTTTTATTAGAACTTTTTTAATTTTGTTTTTGAGTAGCAGTTTTATGTCCTGTTTTGTTAATCCTGTTGTTTTTGGTTTTAATAGTATTTTTTTGTTTTTGGTTATTGGTTTAATTAACCAGTCACCTTCTTTTAGGTTTTTTGTTAAGATTAATTTGTACATGGCTGTTGTTTCTATGGCTTTGCTTATTAACAATGATGGAATATATAAGTTTGATAAAATAAATATTATTAAAAACAAGATTTTGAGTTTGTTTTCTTGAGTTTGGAAAATTAAGATTATGAATATTAATGATAATAAGAAGATTATTAGTTCAAGTTTTTTGAATAGTTTAATTTTAAATAATTTTTTTAGTTGCAAAATAAATTTTTTTCTATGTTTTATTGCTAATATTATTCCAAAGATGAATCCGTAAATTGCTCCTATGATTATTATATTCAGAAATAAAATTAATAAAAAAGGTATTTGTGTTTGTATGAATGTTGGTGTTGTTATTGTTATTCCTAGGCCTGTTAGTAACTTAATATCCCCTCCTCCTAGTTGTTTTGTGTAATAGAATAAGGAGCCTATAAGGTACATTGATATTAAGCCGATGGTTCCATATAAAATATAATTTAAATTATAGGATAGTAATGAGTAAATCAGTTTTATTATTAATCCTGTGAATATCAAGGAATAAGTTAGATAGTCAGGAATTTCATGGGTTTTAATGTCTGTTATTGTTGCAATTATTAGTGCTATTATTGTGATTGTTATTAGAATTATATCTATCATTATTTTGAGTTTAATAGCTAAATTTATAAATATTTTTATATTGTAGAAAAAAATGATATCTATAATTGGAGCAGGTCCTGTTGGTAATTATTTGGGTTATTTGCTAGCTAAGAATGGAAAAAAAGTTAGTGTTTATGAAGAGCATAATAAAATTGGATTGCCTGTACAATGTGCTGGTGTTGTTTCTTCTAGGATTAAAGAATTGGTTCCTATAAGAAAACAATTTTTAGTTAATAAAATTAGGAAAATAAGAATTTATTTTCCAAATAGAGATTTTGTTGATATTAATTTAAAGGATACTAATTATATTTTTGATAGGATGAAGTTTGATAGATATTTAGCTGATAAAGCAAAGGATGCGGGTGCTAAGTTTTATTTAGGTTATAAATTTTTGGGTTTTAAAGAAAGTTTGTTAAGCTTTAATAAGGGTTTAAAGAAAAGTGAGATCTTAATTGGTGCTGATGGTCCTATGAGTGCTGTTGCTAAATCTGTTGGGTTAAATAAGAATAGAAAATATGTTGTTTGTTTGCAAGCAAGAGTTAAAAAAAATTTTGACAAAGATGTAATATCTGGTTATTTATGTGAGGATTTTTGTGGCAGTGTTATTCCAGAGAATGATAGTGTAGCAAGAATTGCTTTAATTGCTAAAAAAAATATTAATTATTATTTCAGGAATTTTTTAAAAAAATTTAAGGGTAAAATAATAGAGTATAACTCTGGTTTAATCCCTGTTTATGATCCTAATTTGAAAACACAAAAAAATAATGTTTATTTGGTTGGTGATGCTGCAGGACAAGTTAAGGCTAGTACTTATGGAGGCATTATAATGGGAATGTTATCTGCAAGAGAATTGGCAAGATCTATAATTGAAAAGAAAGATTATGAAAAATTATGGAGAAAGAAAATTGGCAAAGAATTAAGGAAACATTTGCGTGTTAGAAGAATATTTGATAGGTTTAATAATAGAGATTATAATTATTTTTTAAGTTTGGTTAAACAAGATAAAGTAAAAAAATTATTGGAAAAATATGATAGAGACAATTTAAAGAAATATGCTTGGAAATTAATTTTAAGAGAGCCTAGGTTTTTAAAGTTTTTATTTATTTGATTTTGTATCTTAGTATTGCTCCTATTCCCCCAAGACCTTTTAGTTTTTTTCCTGCCTCATGTTCTGTTGAGATTATATGGACTTCTGCTTTTGTTTTTTCAGCAGTTTTCATTATGTTGTTAAGGTTTTCAAATTTGTCTTCTTGTCTTAGTTTATGTATTAGATCATCTGTAACTAACAATATTTTAATTGCTCCGTATTCTGCGGCTTTTTTAATTTCTTTAATATTATACAGTGCTAATTCTTCTTTAGCGATTTCTATAAGCAAATCTTCCACTAATTTTATTTCTTTAACTATTTGATCCTGTTTTAGTACAGTTCTTACCTCATCTCTTTTAAGAACTTCTTCTATACCTTTTTTTCCTACATTGGAGCAAGTTGCTTGAGTTATTATTTTTTTAAGTTCTTCAGGGATTTCTTTTAGTAAATATTCTTTCCAAAATGCAGGAGATGCTATTATTATGTATTTAATGTTGTATTTTTTAACATAAGATTGGATTTGTTTTGAGATTTGTTTGTAAAATATATTCTCTTTTTTCTCTTGAGTTTGTTTTTTAGGAACTTCTCCTTCTATATCTGTTAGATGATCATAACCATATTTTCTTAATAAAGCAAAAGAAGCATTTTCTCTATCAAAAACAACTATTAGAATTTTTGCTTTTATTTCTTTTGAAGCTTCTTCTATTTTTTTTAATTGGTAAGAGTACCATTTTGGTTTTGTTATTAGAATAATGGAATTTTCTTTAATGTCTATAGTGTGGTAGGATCCTTTTGGTATATCTTCTGGTGCTTGGATTATTTTTCCTGATGCTCTTAAAGAATCTGAGTATTTATGGAATTCTATTTTTTCAATTTCTAATGTTAGTGTTACAGGTTTTTTTGTTATTTGTGGTTTTCTTTGTGCCTCTTTTTGTAATTTTATTTTTCTTATGGTTTTTGATTTAATTAAATCTCCTTTGTCTATTATGTTTGATAAACACCATAAGTCATCAAGATTTTCTATAAGTAATTTTAATTCTCCTTTTTTAAGATTTTTAAAAATGATTTTCATAAGAAGTTAGTAAACTTTATATATTAATAAACTTATTCTTTTATTATGCAAAAAAAAGGGGAAGCACCCAAATCATCAACACAATTTGTAGCTATTTTGATTTCTTTGTTAGCATTGTATTTAGTTTTATATTTTTTTCTGTTGCCTAAGGAGACTCAACAGGAATTGTTGGGTGAAGAAGTGGTTAGTGAGTATGAAGAAGGAGAAAAGACTGTTAAGACTATATTAATGGAAAGCCCTGGTAGAGTTTATCCATACACTAAAGAGACTTCTGTAAAGAAAATACCTTCTGTTAATTTGTTTAGTACTTTGAAGACTGATGTTAAAACCTTGGCTAATAGTTTGTATGTTTCAAGCAGTATTTTTGGTAAAAATTCTCAGGATTTAGTTTTTGATTTAGCTGATTTGGAGAGTGTGAAGAAATTGGATTTGTTTTTTGATGTAAGAAGTCATAAGGGTGGTTTAAATATATATTTGAATGATGTTATGATATTTTCTGGGGAAATAAGAGGTGCGTATGATTTACCAGTTGAGTTGCCTGTGTCGTATTTACAGACGAGGAATGTTTTGAGGATACAGGCGACTTCCCCTGGTTGGAAATTTTTGACAAGAAATTATTATGAGTTAAGAGATGTTAAAATAATTAAAAATTATCAAGTAGAAAATAAGAAAGAAGTAAGAAATTTTGTTTTGAGTGATAAAGATAAAGTAAATGATGCAAATTTGAATTTTTTTGTGAATTGTTTGGAGATAGGTTATGATCAAGGTACTTTGAAGGTTGATGTTAATAGATTTAATGTTTATACAAGCAGAATTGTATGTGATGCTGGTTTAAGAGAAATTGATATTCCTTTGGATTATTTGGTTGATGGGAATAATTTGGTGAAATTTGAGATTGATAAAGGAGATTATATTATTGAGCAGATAGAATTGAAATTGAGATTAGAGAGTAAAGAGTTTCCTACATATTATTTTATGCTAGATGAAGATGAAGTAAATAAAGATATTAAGTTAAAAATGGAATTTGAATATGATGTTACTAAAAGAGCTACTATTATTGTGAATGGAAAGAAGATTTATTTAGATACTAAAGCAAACAAATATGAAAAAGATATTTCTGAATGGTTAAGGGAAGGTGAGAATTATATAAAAATAATTCCTAAGATTGAATTTGAGATTTTGCATTTAGAAGTTTTTGGTGTTAAATAAGTTTTTGTATAAGATTTTTATAGACTTTTGGTTGATAGAAAAAAATAAAATTTCTATGTATCCTGACTAGAGAATAGATATAATAGCTATCAAACGGAAAATTTTAAATAATTTATGCAATCTATTATTTTTTATGATTCAAAAAGTAATTAAATATTTCACAGATTGTATGGAAAGATATAAAATCCGGAGACAAATAAGGGAATCTATTTGGAATATTTATGATAGAAATTATGGATCTATGGAAGAAGCTAATAGCATGATTCAGAAACTTATTGGATTAATTAAAAAAGCAGAAGATTTTAATGAAAGAGCAACTGTTAAGCCAATAGACTTAAAACGATTTAATGGTAGCATAGGTATTTTGGAACAAAGAATAGAAGAAGATTATTTTTTAGGGAATTTACCTATTAGATAAATTTTTTGGAATTTAAAAAGATAAAAGTCTTTTCTTTCAGTTTAATAGAATAAAATGCTAAGCACTGTTATGCTCTTTGACCGAAGCAAAAACGAAGGAGTTGTCGAGTTAGGAAATCGGTTTTAGAAAATTATTTAAATATGATAAATATACTTAAAAATATGAAAAGAAAACAGCCTTATGTTATTATTCTAACTAATTCTAGGTTAGAAGAAATGCTGGAAGCTTGGGAAAAATTATGTGAAGATCTAAGAAAAAATGGAACGGATTGGGAACTCTGGTTAGCAAATGATGAAGTTCTTTTCTCTTGGGAAGAAGATTTAAAAAAATATTTTGGTATTGATTTTGAACCAGATTGGAGAACAAATCCAAACTCTAAATACAGACAGAGGCTTTTGGAGGCGTTAAATCAAAACAATGTGTTTATACCAAGAAGAGTTAATGGTAATATTACTTATCAGAGGGCAAGACAAGGAATTGATTATGACGTTACTGTGGCTTCTGGTTTGGTAGATATTACTCCAAAATAGGATCCAACTATTTCCGTTAAAACTCGGCAATTGGACTTGATATCATATGCGATCGCTGTTATCTATCCTTGGAGCGAAGCCCGAGAACGCAGTATGACTGAGCAACCGAAGGATATGTGTGATTAATATTTAAATTGAGAGTTTTATAATTTATTGATTTTAGGTCTTAGTGAAATCCTATTCTAGCATAGACGATAAGAAAAAGGTTCATATAATATTTTTCCGTCGTAGGTTCATAAAGATTTCACCAGAGCCTGATTCTAGGGCTTTACTGATAACCTAAGAATTTTAATGTTTTAAGGCTTACAACACCATATTTTAATCCCAAATAAAGATAAAATTTATTATGTAATAATTAATTGCCATCAGAATAAAATAATAGTAGTTTATATGAGATTTTAAATTTTAACTTTAGAAGACATAGAATACTGAAATATTGAGGATGTCAGCAAAGCCGATTCTAGTAAAGTTTATATATAAATAAAATTATTTTAAAGGTTAAAGAGGTGTGAATTTTGGTTGATGGGATTTATCATAAAAGGTCTTTTTTGTATTATATTTCTGTAATTGGAGTTTGTATTGCTGTTTTTTTTGTGTTAAATAGTTTTTTAAGTTTGGAATATGCTATTGTGTTTTCTGTGGGTTTGGGTGTTATTCTTATTATCCCTCTTAGAGGTGGTTCTACAAGAGCGCTTTTAATAATTGCTTTGGTAGGAGCAATAATTTATTTTGGTTATTTTACTGGAGAAACCGGAGTTGCCAAAAGAGGATGGATTAGCTTAGGGGATTTAAGTTTAAGTGCTATTAAAGCTAAAATAAATGAATGGTCTAATCTGGCTAAAGCTAAGTTATATGGATATGGAGAATGGAAGAATCCTCAAGTAGTTGAAAAGAAAAAGCCTGTTGGTGTTAAGATAAAAGATATTATTTCAAAGGGGTTTTTTATTTCTGATAAGGATGAAGTTGAGATTAGAGCAAATATCAAGGTTTATGGTTTAAAGAGTATTAGTCCTAAGATAAAATTTGGTTGTGAAATAGAGAATTTTGATGGAAATATGATTGAAGCTGAAAGTGTTGAGGTTTTCGGTGAAGAAACTAATGAGGTGTTTGTTCCTAGAGGTCAAGATAAGATATATACAATAAAATGTAATTTTGGTGTTATGGAGTCAGTTAAAAAGAATGATATAAGAAAAGTTAAAGTTAAGGCAATTTATTCTGATTTTGTTACAAGAGCAAATATTATTGTTTATACATTAAAAGGTGAAGTGATAAAACAAATTGGGGAAGTTGATCCATTCAAGTACTTTAGGATTAATGATAGAAGGAATATTGATAGGGAAGGGATAGCTATTCCTCATAAAGAAGTTAATGCACCGGTTGAATTGTGGTTGAATATTCCTACTCAGCAGCCTTTTATAGAAGATGTAGATTATTTTGTTGGAATGAGATTATATAATGATAATTTATGGTGGGGTGGAAAATTGAGGAAGTTGAAATATTTAAGTTTGATATATCCTGAAACTATAGTTAGAGGAGAAAGTTGTGATTTGGATGAAGATTTAGTTTTAGTGGAGGAAGATTTTAGTAAAATAAATAAAAAATTAGAAGAAGATGAATTTGAAGTTAATGATATTAATAATTTAAAATATTTTTGCGATTTTAGTGTTGTTACAGCTGGAGATGTTCCTGAAGCCTCTATGATCAGAGCACAATTAATTTATGATTATGAGTTTAGTAAAAGTTCTAGTATAACTTTAGTTGAGGAAGAAGAGTATAAGGGTGTATAAAGCTTTATTGTTAATTAATTTTTAAGATGAAAATCTTTTTAAAGTTATAGAGTTTGAATTTAAATATGGATAAAACAAAAATACTCATTTTAATTTTGATATTGATTTTTGTAAGCGGTATTTCTGGTTGTCCTGTTAAGGGTCCTTTGGGAAGGAAAAGTAAGGATGTTATCAGTAGAATTGGTTTGATTATAGAGTTTTTACCTAATCAGCCACCAGATAAGATTTATGTTACTGAGGATAGCATACCCTTTAATGTTGCTTTAAGGTTATTGAATTATGGTACTGAACCTGTTTCTGGTTTTATTTCGGTATCAGATAGTTTAGCGGAGCATTATGATGGTGTTTATGGGGAAGAATCTTTTTATATAGATGCTGCTGAGGAATTTGAGAAAGGAAAAATAGTTCCTAGTGAGGAAATTATTAAGTTTGAAGGTTTTAGTTATAGTTATGATGCTATTAGAGATGAGGGGAGTACAAGAGCTTCTATCTATGTAACTATAGATACAGATTATGTTTTTGATGTTAGTAAGCAGATTTGTATTAGTAAACTTGATTCAATTAGAGACTGTAATAAAGAGAATTCAAGAATTTCAGGTAAGGATTTAGGAAGAGGAGCTTTAACATTGCCTGTTACTGTTTCAAAAATTGAAAAGGAAGTTGTTAGTGTTAGTGAGGATACTGCACAATTAAAGTTTGATATTTTTGTTAAGGATGTTGGTGGAGGGTTTATTAATAATGAGGAGGGGGCTATAGATAATTTTGAATTAACTTTTGATAGAGCAACAAGTGTTAAATGTTTGTTTGGAAAAAGGATTAAATTAAAAAATAAAGAAAGGAAGATTAGTTGTATTGTTAATTTGGATGTTAGTGATTTTGTTCAGTATGCAGATGAAAGATTTAATATATATTTTGAATATCCTTATAGGTTTATCGCAACAAAGCAGATTATGTTGGAACCTGTAGAAGAATAAACTATTTAAATGATGAATAATTAGATATAAAATAGGATTAAAAATGAGGTTAAAATATTTAATTGTTTTTTTTGTAATTAGCTTGTTTTTTGTGAGTGGGCAAGCTGGTTGTCCTAAAAAAGGCGTGGAGAGAGAAGGTGAAGC
>CAZRVI010000022.1:0-12312 GCA_964603525.1 Candidatus Woesearchaeota archaeon
ATTTGAAGAAAAAAATAAAACCAAATTTAGACCAATATTTTCAATCAACAAAGAGTTAAATAAATAAACTAACAAGAACAGAATTTCTTTTAAAAAATCATATATTCTTTAAAAGTTAAAAATTATCTTCGCACAAAAAACTTCATAAACACAAAAAATTAAGAAGATTTATTTTCATAGCAGTACCATTAATCATAATAGGCTTATTCATACCTCTAGAAAAAGATATTTTACTATATACAGTTTTACCATTAGCAATAATAACAATAGTTCTATATTTAATAATATACTTCTTAATTAAGTTTATTAGAAAGAGAAAGGTTTAAATATAACCAAATACGTTATATAACTAAATAAGTTATATCAAAGATGGTTAAAATAATCAAAGATGATGATTTTGTTGTAGAAGATTGGCGTTTAGTAAGCAAAATATTGCTTGTCAAAAAATCTAAAGAGTTCCCACAAGGTTATAAATTTAAATTTCAATTTATGGTATTTAAGGATAATGAATGGAAAGATATTGTAAGAATTGATAACCATAAACATGGAAAATTTGTTGGAAGAACACACATACATAAATTTGGAAGCAAAATAACAGAAGAAATAAATATTCCATTAGAAGATATTGAAGAGTATATTATTAACCTTGGTCTAAAATTAAAGGAGGAAATTAAAAATGAAAATTAAAATCATAGAAGATTGGAAAAAAGAAATTTTGGAAAGAAAAAAGATTTTTAAAAAAATTAAAAAAGGTGAAAAAATCAGAGCTACAGAAAAAACACTTTATTTCACACCTAAAACTTTTAGTAAAACATTTACACCAGAAAGATTAAGACTGATATTTCTAACAAGAAAAACTAAAATCCATTCAATCTCAGAACTAGCAAAAAAACTTAATAGACCTTTTGAATCAGTACATAGAGACGTTAAATATTTAGAAGGGTTAAATCTAATTACTCTAAAAGAAAATAATAAACGTTTAATTCCTATAGCACATAAAATTAATTTCTTACTTTAATAAGGAATCTAGTAAATAACAATCTTAAAATACTTATATTTATTCATCCCACTAGAACATGATATTTTACTATATGCAGTTTTACCTTTATCTATACTAACAATAATTCTATATTTAATAATACATTTCTTAATAAAATTTATAAAAAAATTAATATTTAATAAAGTTACCACATCAAAATAATAAGAAAATCTTATAAGAAGAAAAATAAGAATAAAATACAGATAAAAATGGGATTATTTTCTAAAAAAAAGAAGAAAAAATTAAGAGAACTACCTTTACTACCAGAAGAAAAACCCGCTGAAGCATCTAAAGAATTTCCTGTTTATGAACCACAATTATCAAGAATAGAACATGAATTAGGACCTAAACCACCAACATTACCAATAGAAAAGCCAAAAACAATTTTTACAGAAGAAAAACCAATTTACATTAAAATAGATAAATACAAATCAGCAATTAAAACTCTAGAAGAAATTAAATCTAAATTAATAGAAGCAGAAAAGATATTAAACAATCTGCGAAAACTAAAAAATGAAGAGAATGAAGAATTTGAAAATTGGAGATCTGATATAGAAGAAATCAAAGAAAAACTTCTTTCTGTAGATAAAAACTTATTTGAAATATAAAAATGCCTAAGCTTACAACAAAAGGACTTCATATTAAATTTTTTAATCCAATAGACAACAGAAAACAAATCTTAGAATCAGCTTTACTAGTAACCAACCTACTTCAAAAATATGAAGATTTTAAATCAATAAGAAATGAAAAAGAAAAACAAAAAGCCTTGTTTAATAAAACAATAAAAGAAATAAAATTACTATTTAAGAACTTAGAATACAAAGAACTACCAGAATACAAAACCCAAAAACAAAAAATATCAAAAAAAACTAAGGAAATAAAAATAGATTTAAAAAAACCAATAACCAAAACACAATTAGAACTAGAACTAGAAAGCATAAAAGAAAAACTAGAAAACCTAAAAATTTAAAAATATCTTCTCTTTAAACTTTATTATGAAAGCTTCAGAACTAATCAAAAAGTATATTAATTTCTTTAAATCAAAAAATCATAAAGAAATACAAAATGCTTCTTTAATACCAGAGCATGATCCAACAGTATTATTTACAACTGCAGGGATGCATCCTTTAATACCCTTTCTACTAGGACAAGAACACCCACAAGGTAAAAGACTTGTTAATGTACAAAAATGTATAAGAACAAATGATATAGAACTAGTAGGAGATTCAACACATTTATCATTTATGGAAATGTTAGGCAATTGGTCTTTAGGAGATTACTGGAAAGAAGATGCAATAAAATATTCACATGAATTTCTTACAAAAGTCCTAAAAATAAATCAAAAAGATCTCTATATAACTCTCTTCAAAGGAGATAAAAACTCTAAAAAAGATTTAGAATCAGAAAAAATATGGTTATCATTAAGTATCCCAAAAAACCATATTTATTTTCTTTCTAAAAAAGATAACTGGTGGGGACCAATAGGAAAAACAGGTCCATGCGGTCCAGACACAGAAATATTCATAGATACAGGAATTAAAAAATGTTCAAAAACTTGTAAACCAGGATGTAATTGCGGAAAATACTTTGAAATATGGAATAATGTATTTATGCAATATAACAAAACAAAATCTAAAAAATTAATTGAATTAAAACAAAAAAACATAGACACAGGTATGGGTGTAGAAAGAACAACAGCAATACTCCAAGGAAAAAAATCAGTATATGACACAGAACTATTCATGCCTATTATAGATCATATTAAAAAACACACACAAAAACCTAATGAAAAATCAATAAGAATAATTGCAGACCATATTAAAGCTGCTGTATTCATTTTAGCAGAAGGAATAATACCATCTAATCTAGACCAAGGGTATATTCTAAGAAGATTTATAAGAAGGTCTATAAGACACCAAAAAATACTAGAAATAAATAAACCAATAATCCAAGATATAGCAAAAATAATAATAAACATTTACAAAAAAAGATATCCTTCATTAGTACAAAAACAACCTTTTATAATAAAAGAGCTAAAAAAAGAGGAACAAAAATTCTCTAAAACTCTTGAAAAAGGTCTAAATAAATTTAGATCATTTATAAAAAATAAGAAAAAACTATCTGGAAAAGAAGCATTCTTATTATACCAATCTTTTGGATTTCCAATAGAAATAACACAAGAACTTGCTTCTGAAAAAAACATAAAAATAAATTTAAAAGAGTTTGAAAAAGAATTCAAAAACCATCAAAAAATATCAAGAAAGGGTGCAGAAAAAAAATTTAAAGGGGGACTAATAGATGCATCACATGAAACAACAAAATTACACACAGCTTCGCATTTATTATTATATGCAATAAGAAAAATATTAAAAAACCCAAATATAATGCAAAAAGGCTCAAACATCACACCAGAAAGATTAAGACTTGATTTTAACTTTGATAGAAAATTAACTAATAAAGAACTTGAAAGCATAGAAAACCTAGTAAACAAACTAATAAAACAAAAAATAAAAGTAACTAAAAAACAAGTTACATTAGAAGAAGCAAAAAAATTAGGAGCTATATCCCCATTCGAATATAAAACAAATAAAGTTTTCATATATATTATAGGACCTTCAATAGAAATCTGTATGGGTCCTCATGTTAAAAACACATCTGAACTAGGAAAATTCAAAATAATAAAAGAAGAATCTTCATCAGCCGGTATAAGAAGAATTAAAGCGGTTCTTGAATAACTTCCTAAACAAAATAAAACAACATCCAATATAATTAGCAACCATATCTCCTAAATCACAAATTCTATTAACAACAAAATATTGGTGCACTTCATCTATTATACCATACAAACCAGCAAAACTAAGAGCAATTAAATACCTTTTCTTAACATTATATTTTTTACCTAATCTAAAAATCAAAATGCTTAATATAAAATACTCCAACATATGCTCCCATTTATCTATAAATACAATCCTTGTAGTAATGGGTTTTAAACCAGGAATAGAGGATAAATAAAATATTAATAACAAATAAAGAACTAAAGGCAACCAATAAAAAACAAATTTCCTCATCTAATTTTAATTCATCACAAATTATTAAAAGATTATTGAAAAGTTTTATAAATATTAAATTAAATATATCATCATAGTAAAGGGCCTGTAGCTCAGTCTGGATAGAGCAACAGAATTTAAAATGTTGAACCTTCTATCCTCTGAGGAAGTCAGCTGAGAGATAAAAGTTGGGTTTAATTTATCTCGCTGAAGAGGTCGTAGGTTCAAATCCTGCCAGGCCCATTTCGGCACCGTGGCGAAATGGTTTAACGCACTCGCCTGCAGAGCGAGCATTTGAGGGTTCGAAAAATACGGAAATCCCTCCGGTGCCTTTTATTACTTTTCTTCTCTCCAAAAGTCTAACAAAAGAATTTTTGAATTTAAAAGATTTAAAAAACTAAATTAAAAGTTCAAATAGTGGTTAATAAATTATAATAATTATGTTACCACATTTTTATAATAGAGAAAGAAAGCTTATATTATATAAATGGTGGCATAAAGATAAAGAAATTGATATACTAGCAGTAAATGAACATAAAAAACAAATTCTTGCCTGTGAATGCAAATGGCAATCTAAAGTTAATCCTAAAAAAACCTGCAAAGAATTAATTAATAAATTAAGTTATGTGAATTGGCATAAAGAAAAAAGAAAAGAGTATTTTTGTATATTCGCTAAAAGTTTTACTAAAAAAATTAAAGAATTTAACAACAAGAAGGTTTATTGTTTTAATTTAAAAGATTTAAAGAAAATTCTAAAATAAAGAATTCAAAAATAATAAAAAAGAAATAATTATAATCTAACTTCTTTAATTTTTCTTCCTTTACTGAAAATCAATTTAATAAAAAATATCGCTATAATAATCAATATTATATACCCAATAGTATAAAACACTGTTTTTGAATCCCATTCACCAAATAAACTTGCTTTCTTCTCAGCACCCAAAGTTACTGTTTCCTCTTGAGCAATATTTCCTAAACTATCACTTACCTGAACTGTAGCACTGAATTTACCTTCACCAATATCCTCATTAGATTTAATATACAAATACACTGTTTCGCTTTGGCCTGCTTTTAATGTTAATCTTTGTTCTGTTCCGCTAACAGCCCAATCATCCATATTAATTAATTTAATAGTAAAGGTATCCTGCACATTTTTGTTGTTAGTAACCTTAACTGGAATACTATATGACTTACCAGGTTCAATTTTATCAGTTACACTCAACACGTTGATTTCAACTTCCTCAGTTGGTAAAACAGCTCCTCCACCGCTTACAATCAAAGAAATAAATTTCTCTGCATCATCACTTTTATCATATAAATCCCCATCCTCATCATAAACTCCAGCAAATATACTATAAGTCTTAGCAACAGCATTACTTGGTATTGTAAATGAAAATCTCACAGTCCTATCCGCATCATCATCTCCAGCTTCATCCAAATCAAATGTATCACTCTCTAAACTCAAACCTAATTCGCTTTCCTCAACTTTAACAGTTATATCATCTTCATCAGTTGTACCTATATTCTCCACATCAATTACAAACTCAACAGTTTCTCCAGGATTTACAAGAGTTGGAGTTACATCAAATTTTGTTATTATAACATCATGTTTATCTCTTTCTATTTCAACTTCAACACTATCTTCATTACAATGATCATCTTCCTGTCCTTCCTCATAA
Organism: Candidatus Woesearchaeota archaeon; assembly: GCA_964603525.1. Classification (GTDB taxonomy): domain Archaea; phylum Nanobdellota; class Nanobdellia; order SCGC-AAA011-G17; family JACPIM01; genus CAZRVI01. The sequence continues at coordinate 5,766 of CAZRVI010000022.1, forward strand.
GCCTTCACATACAAAATATAATCATGGCTTTCATCAACATCATCATTAGTTGGAATTTTTAATTTTAATTCTATTTTTTCACTATCACCATCATCAATATTAATAGCATCAGAAGTTACATCAGCTACTTTTTCAGATTCATCTACATCCCATAAGAAAGCATAAACTTCAACATCCATGTCATCATCATCATTGTTCCAAACCTTAACTTCAATTTCTATTTCTTCTCCTGGCTTAAATTCATCACCAGCATCAGGATCTTCAATACTTAAATCTAGATTTCCTACTTCTCCTTCTTCACAAAGTTCTGGTTGAACTGTTAACACTAATTTTGTACTATCAACTAAACCTGCAGTTAAACTTGTTACTGTAATATTTCCTTCATAAGTCTTTTCCCTCATTCCTTTTGGAATACTTGCTGTAACAGTTACAGTTTTCTCCTCACCAGGCTCTAAACTTGTTCCCAAGCCACTAAAACTCAAACTTACACTTTTTGTTCCACTTGTAAAATTTTCAGAATTATATGTTATAGCTTTCGTAATATCAGAATCAAAACTTATTGCAGTACTTCCTGTATTTTTAACAGTAAAGCTTCCTGTTTTACTTTCATCTTCTTGACCTTTTATCTCAAATGAATCTTCTTTAATTTCCATATCATCCTTAGGTAACACATCTATTGTATAGCCTAAAGTAGCATTATTAGATGAATTTGTTTGATCAATAGCAGCAGTTATAATTGCGGTGTACCCACCAGCTAATGTTGATGGAATACTAACATCAAAACTTACAATTTCAGAACTTTTATTATCAACATATACACTTGTTATAGAAGGAGTTACATCTCCTGTATCAAACATCAACGGAGTACTTAAAAAATTTATCCATTTACTATCTGTTGCATTATTATTAGTCACATTAAAACTTACAGTTATAACATCCCCAGGATAGCCACCACTGCTAGGACTATATGTAACATCCTTAATATCAATATCTCCTGCAGCACTAACAAAATTAGTCATTAAACTAACTAATAAAACAACTAAAATACCAAATAAAACTTTCTTCATATTTAACCCCCCAAATAATAATTTAACCATAAAGATTAACAACTCCAAAGTAAAAACATATTTAAAAGCTTTATTATTCTTTAATATATATATTTAAAATTAAGGTTCTGGAGCTTTTTTATATGCTTCCACTTCCCAAGGCAATAACTCTACAGCTCTAGGAATTAACTTCTTAATCAAGCTTAAAACAAAAGTGAGAACTATTACTAAAAATACACTACACACAACAGTCAATACATCTATCTTCATATCAGAATAAACCAACACAACAGCAGCATATGCAATTACATTAATAGGAACATTTTGATATAAATTAAAAGCTATATTTCTTGGTAACAAATGAAAAAAACTTATCATCAACAAAGCAACACTCTCAAATATAACAGCTAAAACCAATAAATTCTTAAAATCCAAATAACCCAAAATCCCTTCGCTATACAACCTATGCACTAAATTTATAGAAACAAATATTAAAATAAGACTATTACTAAAAGCACTATTCCAGCCTAACTCCTCATACTTGTATCTTCCAAAATAAACTGTAACAAACAACATAGCTAATAATAAAGGAATAACTGTCCACAAAACCTCTGGATTAGTATAAGGAACAATTAATAATTCAATAAACCTCTCAAACAAAATATTCATTTTATCCCTCTTTTTGCTTTCAATAAATAATTAAACTATTTTCTTTTTATAAGTTTCCTTTTTCTAAATCTATCTCTAACTTTAACAATCAAAACACCAACAAAATATCCTAATAAACCCCCACCAATTACATCACTCAAATAATGAACTCCTAAATAAAATCTTGAAAATCCTATTAAAAAACAAATAATTAACCAAAACCATTTTAACTTTTTAAATTCTTTATCCAAAATTTTTAAAGTTGAAAAAGCTGCTGCAGTATGCCCTGAAGGAAAACTAAAATTATTTTTTAAAATTAAAGGAGCAATATCTGGCCTTTCTCTTGCTATTAAAATCTTTAATATATAAACAATTAAACTTGTTAAAAGAACACTTAACCACAAAGGTAAAATCCATTTTCTTTTTCTCTCTTGCCACATAAACAAAGAACTCATTATAATCAAAACAACTATTGTAGTACCAAAATAACTAATCCATAACATAAAATCATTCATAAAAGCAATCCTTAAATAAGGAACCAAACTAACTAAATAGGTATCAATCAAAAAAGAAATTCCTAAAATTATTAATCCTAAAGATATAAACTTAAAATCTTTATTTCTTCCCATATACATGTACTAAAAAAGACATAATATTAAATTTTCGGTTTCTTATCAAATAAATATTATCTAACAAGCAATACCACTAACCAATAACAACAAAGAGATATATTTATATACTTAAAAATTTATAAAAAAACAAAATGGAATACACAAAACTAGATAACCCACACGCACATCTACCAAAACCAGAAAACTGGGAAGAACTTAAAATTCTTTTATACCAAATAGCAGGAAATACAGATTTCCTTTCTGCAACACATTTTGCTAACAGAGTAGAAAAATGTCTAAGTCCTTCAGATCTAGAAACAATAGCCAATTCTTCTCTTCCAAGAAAATACATTAAATTTAAACCAATAGGAAATAATACATACCTTTTAAAAATAAGGGATTTATCAACAATAATCTATGTATCACAAGAAATAAGAACAAAACAGGGATTTCATATAACTGGTGAATGTTGTGATAAAACAATTGAAGAAGGTTTAGATGCAAGAAAAACTGTGGAATTAATACATAGATATAATGGAAAAGCTTTACTCGAACATCCATTTACACTTGATGCTGTTTTAATCCAATATAGATTATTGAATTTTGATCTTGATCATGAAAAAATAAAATTACTGCATGAGTTATTATATATGATAGATGGGGTTGAAGTATTTAACAGCATGAACACATTATGGATGGCTATTTCAAACACACATGCTAAAAATTTTGTAAGAAATTGGATTAAAAGAAATGGCATCTATGTACCTCAATTAGCAGGTGGAGATGAACATTATAACCCTGTAGGAAAAACAGGAAATTTATTGCCTGAAGAGAGTTTAGATTTTTTATTAAAAGCAACCGGATCTGAAATCCAAGAATGGAGATGGCAACAATATAAAAATGGCAATTTCAAAAGAAAAGAAAAATTAACTTCTCCCTTAGAATTCGCAAAATATATGATTATACCTACAATAAAAAGATTAATATTTAAAGAAGAAAAAGATTTTAAAACTTCAACAAAAACAAAAGTTATCTAAAATAAACTAAACATACCAACACTAACCAAACTTACAATAATACCAGCGATAACTACTCCCAAACCAATAGCAAGATAAGATTTTTTCCTATTTAACCCAAAAAACCAAGCTAACAAAGAACCTGTATAAGCTCCTGTTCCAGGAAAAGGAATAGCAACAACCAACAATAAAGCCAAAAACTCCCATTTGCTTCCAACATATTTCTCAAGTTTCTTTCTGCTTCTATCAATTACTTTATTAAAACTCTTTCTATAAAATTTAAATTTCAAAAAACTTTTATGAAAACAATCCAAAAACAAAAATATTGGAAAAATTATTAAGATATTAACCAACACACAAATCAAAAAAGCTAAAAAAGGATTCATTCCTGAACTAACAGCTAAAGGAATTCCTCCTCTTAACTCAGATACAGGCAAACCGCTTAAAACAATAGCTCCAGTAATGCTCATAAACTTTTTTATCTTAAACTAACTTTTAAACCTTTCTAAACTTTTTTAATAACAAAAAAACTAAGATCAATAAACACAAATATACTATTAACATAAACTTAATTTTAGATTTGTTATCCTCAACGAGGAACTTGCTTTCATTCATATCCATCTCACTCAAATTTTCTTTTTTTAATAAACTTTCATTCAATTCTATCGTTCCACTACTAACTTCTTCTATATCATTTATTTGAATACTAATTAAGGCAAGATTATTTATTATATCTTCCACTTTAATTATAAGATCACATTTATTATCTAAATCAACATCAATTTCTTGAAATTTTTTATTAAATATTTTAAATCCTCTCTTTTCTTCTGAACTGATTAAAATTAAAATATAATTTTCTTTAACCTCTTTAACAAGAATTTTATGCTTATCTCCTCCTAAACTAAATCTTATAATATCCTTTCTTTTAACAAAATAAAATTTCTCGGTATCCTCTTTATTTAAACCTTCATTATTCCCAAAAGAATCTATATTTCCTAAATCATAAATATTATAACTTCTCTTTCCCCCTTTACTAACACCCCCACCACTAGATGAAACAACATCTTTAAATGCATACACATAATGATCATAAGCTCCAACAACAACAATCCCATTAGAAATAGCAGGTGAAGATAAAATACCAGTAAAAGTACCTTGATCAGGCCTATCTCCAACCTCATAACTCCATATCAACTCACCAGTACTTTTATTCAAAGCATATAACTTCTTATCCATAGATCCAACATAAACTATCCCATTACTACTAACAGCAGGAGAAGATTCAACTTTATCATCTGTACTAAAGTTCCATATTTCTTTACCTGTACTTGCATTCAAAGCATATGTTCTATTATCCCAAGAATCAATATAAACAATACCTTCAGAAACTGCAGGAAATATTAAAACCTTCCAGCCAGTTGTAAAGTTCCATATTTCTTTACCTGTACTTGCATTCAAAGCATATGTTCTATTATCCCTACAACCCACATAAACAACACCATTATAATAAGAACTTCCAGAATAAATCCAATCTAACATCGTAAAATTCCAAATCTTACTTCCATTGCTTGCATTCAAGGCATAAAAATTCTTATCATAAGAACCAATATATACAATATTATTAATAACAGCTGGAGAAGAAAAAATCCTATCACCAGTAGTATAATTCCATACTTGCTTTCCAGAACTAACATTTAAAGCATACACAGTTCCTGTTAAATTACAATCAGCAACATAACCATATGTTCCAAAATAAACCTTATCATCATATACAGCAGGAGAACTATACACTTTACAACCATCACTAAAATTCCATATTTGCTCTCCATTACTAGCATTTAAAGCATAAAAATACCTATCCCTAGAACCAACAAACACAACATCATTATAATACGCTCCAGAACTATCAACTTTATCCTTGGCAGAAAATTCCCATATCTTCTCTCCTGTATTTAAATTTAAAGCATAAAATTTTCCACTAACACCACTACCTAAATCAGAACCCACATAAACTATATTATTAACAATTATAGGAGAAGAATAAACAACACCGCTAGCATTAAACTTCCATAAAACATTGCTTGTCTTTGGACCACTATCTAAACTAACACCAGTATGATTTAAATCATGCATAAGCATTATCCAATCAGAAGAAACACATACCTTAATAATTAACAAAAGACAAATCAAATAAAACAAAATCAATATTCCCTGTTTTACAACCATAATACTACAATTATTAGCTAACTTAAATATTTTTTTCTTTACTCTGCAAAACCAACAAATCCTCTGTAGTAAGCTTCTTTTTCTTCTTTAATTTTTCTTCCACTCCTTTTACTTTTTCCTCAATTTTTTTCTTTTCTATAGCTCTTTTTTTCTCTTCCTTTTTTATTTTCTTTTTAATCTTTTTTTCCTTTTCCAAATTTAATTTCTTGCTTAATTCTTCATATTCTTTTTTTAATAATCTAAAAGTATTAAACGCACTTTCCTGTTTTCTTTTAACTTCATCTATCTTCTTACTCAATTCTATAAACTCATCATAATCTTTAACCTCTTTAAAATGTTCTTTCAATTTCCTGTGATATTCCTCTGATTTTTTCTTAGCATCATCTATCTCTTTAGATAAACTACTAATTCTGTTTACTACATCCTTTACAACATCACTTTTATCATATAACCCCTTTAATCTTTTAATTTCTTTCATAATTTTTTTTTCTTTTTCCAAACTCATCGGTTCAGTCTCTATTTTTAATTCTAATTTTTCAATTTTCGATTTGATAGAAACAGGATCAAACTTAATACCATACTTTTTAATTAAATCCTTTTTCTCATTATTTAATTTCTTAATCTCTGTAATTAACTCTTTAACTTTTATATTATATTTATCTCTCTCTTCTCTATATTCTCTAACTTTAATATTGTTAATATCTCTTTTTGTTTTAAAAAATTTAATTTTGCTAATTAGATTTTGCAAGGTTCTCTTAAGATCATTTGCTCTTTTATACCAAAACTCTTTCTGCGTATCAATTTTCTTTAGTTTACTAGCTAAGGAAATCCCCTCTCTTGCTAATTCGCTAATAACTTTCCCCGGTTTCATTATCTTTCACTTTATTTCAAGAAAACAATGCGCTCAAACCAGCAGCTGCTTTCTCCTCGCTTACTTTTTCTTCTTTCTTTTCTTCTTTCTTTTCTTCTTTTTTCTCTTCCTTTACTTGTGCAGCAACAG
>CAZRVI010000023.1:0-9970 GCA_964603525.1 Candidatus Woesearchaeota archaeon
CAATAACCGATATCATCACCCATAATTACAGTTTTTATTATATATAGTATAACCAAAATATAATCCCAGCTCTATTTTGGTCATTATATTTTTACAATATTGTTATATTACAAACCATTTATAAACCTTCCTTTTACTCCTCGGGTAATTGCATATATCCTTCATAACTCTCTATTAGATGAGAAGAAGGAGTATAATAATATAGTCGACTGTCCTCAGCCTTCTGCCGATTTAACCAACCCTGTTTATGTAGTTTTCTCAATATATGTGATGCAGTAGTTCTATCATGTCCAAAGGTATCCACTAAATCATGATATGTTATTACTCCATTCTCTAATACCATTGTGAATATTATCTTCCTATTTACCCTATATGAATAATCCATAATAAATTATCCACATGTGCATATTTAAAATTATCTATCAGCTTAATATACAATATAATCAAATAAGTATTAGTATTAGAGTATAGTAAGTTATTTAAATTAATGTGAATAAAATAGATATTATGTCAACAGAAATAGAAGTAATAGAAGAAGAAAGACCAAATGAATTCAATATAACACAAGTTACATGTACACCTGGATTAGTAAGACCAGGAGGAACTACACAAGTCATTATCGAATTTGACCAATGTGAAAATATTGGAATATTCAGAGGAAATGCTACTTTATACTTTGAGTTCTATAAACAGAATAGTAATCATAGAAATGGGTATGATGCAGGAATAGTCTTTGGTATTACTGAAATAGAAGAATTTCGGTCTGAGTTACCTAGAAGTGGTGTGGGAACAATTGATACTTTTATAACCATACCTGATGATATTCCAGATGGTTATTATCTACTTAATATATTTATTACAGATATAGACATATTTGGAAGGGAACATATAGTCTACCAATGTTTTGCTTGGAACGTATTAGTAGTGGGAATGGGAATTGCTGCACCTAGTGTAACTAATATAACAGCTGACCCATCCACTGTCTATCTCCCCCCTGGTGGATATGCTACTGCTCAAATTAAACCAGAAGGTGAAATTGACCCAGAAGATGAAAATATATATTATGTTAATACTTTTATACGAAAGTTGGGTGATACAGATATAACACATAGGGCTAATCAACTAGTAAGAATAGATAGAAGAGATGGGACATGGAATGCAACTACTAATTTTGAAATTAGTGAACCAGGTTGGTATGAAGCAAAAGCCTATTTATATGTAAGAGAACAATTAACCCCTGGAGAAATAGATTCTGGTGAGGTTCCTGATCATATACCTCCAGTAGCATTTCAAGGTTGGACTACTGTGCTTTATGCTGAGGAGCGAGAAGAACCAACTGAGATGATTAGTGTGACTAATATCTCAGCAAGAACACGTAGAATTAGTCAAGGAGAAGTATTGGATTGTAGTGTTGGTATTAATATTAGGTTACCAAGAGGAAGCCCATATAGGTATTATCTAGCAATCACACTACAACACACAGATACAGGTAGATTAGTAGGTCCATACTTGTATTTGATTTCTGGCACCATGCCAGGTTGGGATGAAACAAATATAACCAGAGATATAGAAATTGAAATCCCCAGAACTGCTTCCACTGGTAGTTATGGTATTCAGGCATGTTTTTATGATATAGGTGATATAGTAGATGGGGAGATAGAACCTGGTGCTGAGCCAATTAGTTGTTTCCCTGGTCCAGAAAGGTTTTCACCTTCTTTTGTCAGTGTAATCAGAAGCGAAGATGGCGATGGTGAAGAAGAAGAGGAAGAAGAAATAATGGAAATAATTGAAAAATATGGGATACCTTTATTAATATTCATAATTATATTATTTACATTTAGTAAATTATCTGAGAGGTGATAATATTATGACTTACAGAGTATTGCAAAGATATCTTACTAGTGAAGGACAAAACCCTGACTTTGATGATGGTCCTGGGTTTGGTGAGATAGTAAAAGTAGAACTGGAAAGTGACCCTGGTGATGCTGAAATAAAAAACTACCTCTATGATGCCATTATACAGGCACAGGATGAATATGAAAGAGAACATGAAATAGAAACTGTTTTATTAGGTTATGTGATGTATGTTGACAGAACACACAGACCAGGTCCTATGTTGAAAGCTGAATATTGGTTAACCACAAGAGAAGTTTATGATGAAGTATTAAGTCTAAGGAGAATGGGTTTAGATATTGAACCATATAGAGCAGAGTTGGTTATTCCATTAGCCACAATAGCAATCTATTTTATCGGTGCGATAATATTTGGATTAGTAACAGCCGCAATAGCAACCTATATTAGAAACAAATGGGTGGAAAAATCAATAATTTATCGATGGGGCAGTGCTGAAGGAATAAGACCTGGCACAGAAGAAATAGTTTATCATGCACATGAAGATGGAGAAGAAGGGGGATTTACTAAGTTAATTAAAAATATAATTATACTTGGTGCTGTATTGTTTGGTGGCTATTTTATCTATAAGTATTTTATTATTGGTGAAGGGTTAAAGGAAGTTCCAAGAGTTAGGTATTAGGTGAATGATAATGTTAACAAAAGCTGAAATCCATGCAATAAATCAACTGGTTAGGATAAAAAAGAGCCTGCCTAAAAATGAACAGGATTTACCAGTTGTCATGACACTTAGTAATAAGATGATGAATATTGACCAGATAATAGATGAGATAAAAAGACACACTGTTTTTGGCAGAGAATTTGTTATCAGCGAATTAATACGGCTAGATACACTTAATAGAATGGAGCAAGCCAGATCAGAAGAGCAAGAAGAACCAGAAAAACCACCAGAAGATACAGAAGAGAAAGAGAAAAAAACAGGTGGTGGGAAACAATGAGCAAAGTATTAATATCATCAAATGGTTATGAACAATCTACTAGGTATGGGCTATATTGGGCTAGGATTATGGCAGAAGAGCTGGAAAGACAGAGTCATGATATAACATTTATAGAAAATGGCGAAGCATCAGAAATAGATGCAGAATTAGAAACCATGGCTTATGATTATTTTTATCACCTGGGACATGGGTGCGAATATATTACCACTACTTATTTGGGTGAAGATTTATATTGGGTTAATGGCAGTTGCGGTGGACATTCACACGATGATATTAATATAGGAGTACTGGCTAATGTTGATACATATCTATTATCCTGTTTATGTGGTGCTAGTCTAATCCCATACATAGGCAGGTTGGGTAGCAATATCGCAGGATATGTGACAGAATTCAACTGGACAGTCAGACCACCATACATACCAGGCAGTGAGAGTGATATTTATTCCAGCTGGTTCTTTAAACCAGCAAATAGGTTCTTTATTGAGGTAGTTAATGGCAGGAGTTTTAGTCAAGCATATGACCGAACCATAGAGGAATATGATGCTGCCATCGAACATTGGATTACAATCGATGATAGACTCGCAGAATTAACAACCACATTTCTTATCATGGATAAAAGAGGCTTAATAGCATTTGAAAATAATAATAGAATTTCACTCATAGAAGAATCTCAGGTCGGAAAACCAAGTTTATTACCTCTCATTATCCCAGCTTCCTTATTACTATTGGGTACTGCTCTCCATCTTAAGAAGAGGGTGAAATAAATGCCAGAAGAAGATGTTGTTGTCACCGATATAAGATATGCTTATGACCTTGATTTATCTGGAACTACTTGTGTAGGACCTTGTATCAGAACTCAAACAACAACAATATTTGTTACATTCCATAATTATTCGGAAGAACGGATGCTATACAGAGTAGAAATAAGATATACTCTACACACTAATGGTACTGGACCAGGAGAACAAGTTGTAAAATATGGAACAATTGATAGTAATTCAGAAGTAACTGTAGAGTTTGATATTGAGGTAATATTTTTTGGAGGAATGCAAATAATTTGGAACTGGTGGGATCGTTGGGGGTGGGGAGGATGTGGAGATAGACTCATTAGAATTGAGAAACCTAGTTTTAGAATTAGAACATCCACTAGAATTTCAAATATTTCATCTCGAACTAATCTTCATGTTTGGAGTAGTATTGTAATTGGAGAAATTGAATCACCAGAATATATAACATCTAATTATACTCCAGTAACTCTTTGGAATCCAACACATTTTGATTCTGCAATTTTAATAACAGATTATAATCCACCAATATTAAAAAGGTTTAAGATAGTAAGTATAATAATGAATGAATCAGAAGATATAATTTATGATATGGCATATAGAGATGAAGATAATGTGTTTTATAACCCTGGTGAAGGTGATATGAGATTAAATACTAATGAATTAGGATTAGAAGTGATTTGAATGAATAATAAAATTGAAAGTGGCTCAGGTGGTGGTAGTCAAATACCAGTAAGTCAAGATAAACTAGACAATATAAGCGATAACCTGAAAATATTAGGTTCAATTCTCATGAGTATAGCTGGAATAATAAGTTTAATCGCATTACTTAGGAAAAAAAGGTGATAGTTATCGAGTTTGATGAATTAAATATAAACATTTTAAGTTACTTATATATAAATCCAAATAGCACTACTTCAAAAATTACCAAAAATATTCTGGATTCAAAGGATATTAATGACTTCCGTAAAAATGATTCAATTATTCGCTATCGTATTAAAACTATGGAGAAAAGTGGTCTTTTATATCAAACTAAACATAAAAAAACCTCCAAATATTCGTTGAATAACAATTTTGTTATTGAAATTTGTATAAATGGAGAATCAATTCCAGGTATTCTTTTTTTAGTTGAAGACAAATATCCAATATTTATTGGTTTTAATAAAAAATTAATTAAATCACTTTAAAAAGAGTTTTGTATTAAAAAAGAATGGGTGATAAAATGGTATTAAAAGTTAAACTAAGAGCATCAGGAAAGAGATTAACTCCATATATAAGTAGTGTTGTAACATCTGGAAAAGTTCAAAAAGCCTTCACAGAAAAAATAGGTCATAAAGTTGGTGCTTGTGTTAAAGCAGGTGTCAGTAAAGGTATGAAAGTTAGTGAAATAAGAGAAGTAGTTAGGAGATGTGCTAAAAAACATGCAGCAAACGTTAAATTATTCAAACGTTAAATTATTCTAAACACCTATCCTTTTTTATTTTTTTGCCACCTATAATTATTCATGGGTGGAAATTTAGGCATTCCAATCATTGATGAAGAAGATATTATCTTAGATGAAAAAACAATTAAACGAATAGAAGCATGTTTAGAAGAAGTAGATTTTGATTCCTATAGGAAAAATATTCTTGTTTTTGTTGGTAAAAAGAATAAATTTGAAAAGGCAGTTGTCTGTTTTAAAAATAAAAAGGAAATGGATAAATTTAAGAAAACACATAAAGAGGATATTAAAAGCGAAGGTATTAAAAAAGAGAAAGGAAAATTTTTCGGGTGTTTCTTGATTGATGTCTAATCAGTATCAGTAATTAATTCATCAATTTCCTTCTTGTTGAAACCAACAATATATTTATCCCTAGTTTTAATAATAGGAATGGCTATCCCACCTATTTCATCTATTATTTTTTTTGCTAACTCTATGTTTTCTTCTTTTGTTAAATCTATTTCTTTATATTCTATTCCTCTACTTTTCAAATAATCTTTTGTTTGTTGGCAAGGAGGACACCCCTCACCAGTATATAGTATTATCTTCTTTTCATCTTCCATAAGTCCCACCTAAAATTATTTAAATGTTAAAGTATATATATTTTTCTGATGAACAAATCAAACAATAGGGTCAAAATCGCAGTATTAAACAACAAGATAGACAACCTTACTAATTCGGTTAACAAACTCGAAATCAATATCTGTAAGAAGCTTGATAAGATAGAAAAGAGAATGGACATGATTAATGACCAAACAATTAAACAAGAGGTAAGACTATCACAAGTTGAAACATTTGTTAAAGAGGTAAACAACAGAGTCACTACCTTACTGGTGCGTGTTTCTGGTGTGGCAATTAGCCTATCTACAATAATCACAACCATATTGACAAAAATATTTAAATCTTAATTCTAATGTAAAACACGAATATCATATTTTTCTAAAGATTCTGTTTCAATACTACAAACAAAATCACTATTTGCTAAAACATCTATAAGACATGGATAATAACCAGGATCACATAATACAAACATTTGACTGAAATTCCATTTAAAGAATAACATCCATGGCATATTACCAGATTCAGATTTACACTGGTCAATCCATTCAAATAATTTACTCTTTGGATTATTTAAATCAGATAATTTAATAGCTTCTTTCTGTTGCTTGCATTCTATTACTAATTTCTGTTTCTCACCACCGTCAAATACAGCTTTCTTTATCACATCACCTTTGAACTGTTTTAGATTATAATTAGTAGCCATACCACCACTCTGGGGCACTCTTAACCATTCTTCATCAGTGATTTTACTCAGATATTTAGCAACCACTAATTCAAACTTCTTGCCTTTTTTTATTGAATTAACTCTCTTTTTCATACAATCACTTCCGATAAATATCCACCACAAATAGGGTAGGTTCTTGTTTGAGAAAAATCATAATCAGTATTAAGATTTACATACATTTAATCACCATTCTCACTAAATACAAAATCAATAATATCCTTTATACATTCATCCTTATTAAAGCTATTATAATCATTTATCCCTATCTCCCAATATCTACCTCTAGTTTTCATCCAATTATCATCATCAAGATGTCTATTCTTTTCATGACCTATAATATATGTTGGAACTCCTTGTAATAAAGAGATTTTAGGTAGGGAAGATTGACTACCAATAGCAGAAATGCTGCTATAACACAAATTTATTAATTCCTGTAAATTTTGATTATCTCTAACATCATTAATATAATTCTTAAACTCCAGATTTATATCATAAGAACCAGAAGAATGTCCAAATGAAATAATATACTTATCAGGAAATGTTTCACATAGCTTAACTATCAAAGATTGATAAAACTCTTTAGGTAGATTTTTTGAGCTATATGGCTTAGTAGCTCTATATCTTGGAAAAACTAAAATATTGGGTGGATAATAATTAGTAGGTTTAAGAGGTTTAAATATACATCTATCTTTTAATTTATTATTGATTACAAAATAATCTGGGAATTTATAAGTTTTTGGTAAATAATTAATAAACAAAGATTTAATCTGATTAAAATCGATTCTATACAATCCAAACATTTCTCTCTGTTCTTTACCATATTTATGATAATATTCTTCTGGAATATCTAAAAATTGGATGGAATCAGGATATAAACATTTTCTATCATTAGAAGTAAAAAGTGCTACATTATGACCTCTTTTAAGTAACCAATTAATATGACCCATTAAATATAAGCTCCAGCCCAATTCACCAATATCAAAAAATGCATAATTCAAATCATCACCAAATAACTAAAAGGTAATAAATTAGAATTAAAATCCCAAAAATTATTAGAGTATCTGTTATTAGTTAGTTTAATTAATTTATTATGACTTTTATATGAGGATTTTAATATTTTATATTGTTCTTCAAAGCTTAGCTCCTTGAATTCTGAATCGCCCTGGTTTCTACCATATACTCCTATATGATTGACCCTTATCACATAGGGGATTATACATTCTAAATCAAAATGTGCTCTTATGCGTTGAAACAACCCAGCAACATCATAGAACCTGCCCTGATATTCAGAAAAATGTGTATTCAAATAACTAATTGGGTCATCATAATATTGTTTTTTACCCACATGGGGAGAAATATATTTATCATATACTTCTTTTTTAATCGTATAACTTAGCGGATAAAACCAAGCTACTTTTCTGACCTTAGTCTTATCCTCTTTAAGTGAATTGATAATATAATTAATGCTACAGATAGCAAAAACATCATCATCATAAAAATGAGTAGAGCAGTATTCTATATATTTTAGGTAATCATTTGAAATCACACAATCATCTTCAATAACCGTTACATAATCAGCCTTTGATTCTTCAAAGCAATATTTCAACCCTTCTAAGATATTTTTAGTTAATCCAAAATGTTCCTTTCTTTTTATTATTTTTTTAGAAAATCGATAATCATCTATAACTTCTAGGTTTTTTTCATTTTCTTCACTATCATCAACACAGAAAACAGTTAGGTAATCTTGAACTCCTTCTGCTTTCTCCTGTAGTTCTAAGCTTAATTTCAGCATAGCAGGTCGGTTATAACAAGGTCTGAGTATCATCCTATTCATTACTCAACTCCTCCGCACAAGCACAGTGTAACCAGAAATGACCAAGTCTATTCTGACATGCTTCAGCTGGATGATAGAATCTGCCCAGATGATCTAATTGCCTCAAATCCCAAACACACCTATGATTAGTTATCTCCTTATGATACCAATCATTACAATCAAAATCATATATTGGTGTATATTCAATTATCCTATTGCATGATTCATTACAACTCATCAATTCTGATTCACAATTGGCTAATTCTCTTGTATAATTTTTAATTTTGGATTTTAAAGCATAATTTTCTGAATATAATTTATAGTATCTCTCCTTCCAGATTTCCAAAGAAGTATTCAGATTGGTTATCTGGTCTTGATAAATAGTAAAGTTACACTCAATATCTGTTGAATTATTAGTATAATCTTGAGGAAAAACAATAATTATCACATAAGTCAATATAATTATCCAACACATTGTAAACCCAAAAAGAATGAGAAAATCATCATCATTCATCTTCTTTCACCTTTTCATCTATCTCCACAACATAGGTATATTTATTACTATTTGGACCACGGAAGGATTTTTTAAAATCAAAATAACTCCTCAGCTTATCAAATTCTAATTTACCAATTTCTGTATGTATGATATTCATCCAGGTGTTGTTTTTCTCATTATAAATACTGAGATTTATTGCTCCTAAAAAAGGAGCAATATTCTCATATAATTTGATTCTTAATTTTTTCATTCCTGTCCCTCAACTATCTTGACTTTGTCTATTTCATCCCGCATATCTTTCTGATATTTAGCAAGTCTGGTATGAAATGCCCTGCTCTTAATCCAGTCCCTGACTACTCTATTCAACCAACCCTGTTTATCAGTCTTCATATATGGGACTTTTCTACCTTCTTTCTCCGCAGTCTTAATCTGTTCATTTATTCCTTCCATTACCTCATCAAACAATTTCTCTCCTTCTTCTGATATATCTATAATGTATTTTGCCATAACCATCACCATCCTTTAAGCAGGTTGAATGCTCTCAGGAGTTATCCGAGCAAATTCACCTTTTTCTGTTTTCTGATTATAAGTTACAAACTTCACTTTACGACCTTTTAAATTATTTAAGTTTAATTTTTCACCTGTTTTCACTGGCATTAATCTACTAACAAATTGCACTAAACTGCTTTTCTCACTTGTATTATGTGGAAATCCATGCTTAACCTCTGGCTCTCCCTCCACATCAGTTACCTTGAAATAGAAATCCACATATTTAAACCCTTGTGGAGTGTTTCTAATTTCTATCCCTGATATTACTGCCTTATGTGGTCCCTCTGGAATTGTCTTGGCTGGAGCCACGACAAATTCTAACTCACTGTCTTCCTCCAATTCCAAAATTTCTTTATTCTTTATTTCTTCTGCCATATTAATTCACCTCCTCTTCTTTTTTATCAACAAACACTTTTGTTTTATTTTTTTCCCAACATTCTAACGAATTAGTAGGACCACCATCTAACATCTCCCAGCATATTTCATTTCGGTATCTTCTTAAACTTTTCTTACTCTTTTTAGCAAGAAGTTTAATAAACTCATTTTCAACATCCTCAGCCATATAAAATGCCTCGACATTGAGTAACTTACCCTTTGGTATATCCTTAGACCCTTTAGAAATATCTATTCCAAACTGTCGGTAGACATTCCAGAGATAACCTTTTTTAGGGTTTATTAAAATCTATTACTACCTTTCCAAAGTTCCTCCTCCA
>CAZRVI010000023.1:9980-12282 GCA_964603525.1 Candidatus Woesearchaeota archaeon
AACTTTCATCTATTTCCTCTATTTTTGAAATATACTGTCTCATTTTCTCACCCTTCCTTTTATTTATCTTTTTAATCTAATTATTTCTTTTATTATTATTGATTCTAACGTATACCTATTCCCAGGATCTCCTACAACAAAATATCCAACCGCATTATGAAAATGTATTGATTCATAAGGACCAAAATAGATAGGTTCTATAACAACAATTTCATCATTACTTACATATTCAGGCATATAATATACTATATTTCCTCTTCCCCTTGTTATTTTACAAGGTTTTCCAGAATACTTTGGTTTAACTGCTATAAGAGCTACCCAAACATCACTAGGCACATCAAATATTTCTAAAACTTCTGGACCCTCCTTCCTGAACCGAGTTAATCTTGAATGACCTTCAATTAATTCTGAATAACCTCCTATTGCTAAATAAGCTATTTTGCATTTAATATCTTTATAATATTCCTTTTCTAGTTCTATAATTTTTTTCTCTGTTTCATCCTGATATTCATCTTTACTAAATCGCTCTCTTAGTCGTTCTTTTATCCTACGTATTACTTCTTTTTCTGCTTCTTCATTTCGCAATTTAGTTGCTACATAATATGGAGGTTCTCTATCTATATTATCTATTAATATTTTTATGCCATTCTTAATCTTCTCTATTTCCTCCTCTAATCCCTCTAATTTTCTTCCAAGTCCTATTACTTTTTCTCCAAGTTTCTCTCCAAATCCAAACATTTAACTCACCCCTCCCTCATTTTCTTACATTTATCTCCTGGTCATATATGCCCCACACCTAGGACATTTTTTCAAATAACAAGGATCATCAACACTATGAATTACAATTGTCCCGCACCTGGGACATATGCATTCACCATATGGACCTAATGCATAACCTCCTCTGCGACCTAATCCATTAGGTGCTCTAAATCGACCACCGCCTAACCTACCTACTGACATTTTTCTTCACCTCTTTTTTACCTAATTTTGTAATAATAACATTAACAAAATCACCCTTGGATAAATCATATAATTCACAATACTTTTTTGGTATTGTGATATAATAAGACCCACATTCTGAAAAAGTTTTTCTTATCACTCCAGTAAATTCAAAATCATTAGTTTTCTCATCCACCATCTTTATAAGATCACCTGCCATATGCCTCACCCATAATCTAATTTTTTATATATAAATATTGTATAAAAACCTTTTTAAAACTATTTTTTTCCTACTTTTTTACAGAGATAATCTGCATATTCTGGGTGCTGACACTTCTGACACTTTTTACCAATAACCCTACCTTCTCCAACTCCTCACGTGCCCATCTCTCATCAAAGATAAAATAATGATAGTTATACTTGTAATCCTGCTGTCCAAACATAAGCCTAGAGGCTTCTCTAGCATCAATTCTGCCATCTAGATATGCTTGGGCTATTGTTTTCAAATTAGGGGTCATGATAAATATCTCACCACCTTTTTTCAATACTCTTGCCCATTCCTTGAGCACATCATGAACCTCCAGCCTACCTACATGTTCAATTATGTCCTTTGCATATATGTAATCAAACTCTTCATCTTTGAATGGCAATTTTCGTATATCACAGACAAGCACTCTTGGGTCTGTTTTCCTAATATCCACATTAACAAACCCTTCTTTAATATCGTTTCCACAACCTATATTTAATTTTTTCATATAAATCACCAATATTCTTTAAATAACATGAAACTAGCCTCTTCCCTTATGGGATTTTTAGGTATCCAGCAATAGAAATTGAAATTAGTATATGATTGGTTCAAAACAGAATCAACCATAGGTTTGATGTATTTTATGTGTGATGGGATTGTGGTGAAACTAACAATTACTTTTTTATCCATCTAACCACCAATATATCTATTTCAATTTTGAATTATATATTTTTCGGTCGAAGCTCTCTGAAATTCATACCTGCCTTTTCTGGAGTATTTATACCACCTCCAACTCAAAATCTGTGGTGTCAATTTCTACAAGCTTCTCTTTAAGATTGCCATAATGTATGCCTAATATTCCCACAATTTGGACAGTATAACCTGCCCAATACAAATATAACAAACAATAGTGCAATTATAAGTCCTATTACTAAATAAAATCTCAACGACCAAATTAATTTCTGAGTTGATGTATATCGTAAAAACGTTTGACAAGAATTGTTATTCAATTTCAAATACTTTTTTTCTTCTTTCACTCAATCCTCCTCCCAACCCCAACTCCT
This sequence comes from Candidatus Woesearchaeota archaeon, assembly GCA_964603525.1. Classification (GTDB taxonomy): domain Archaea; phylum Nanobdellota; class Nanobdellia; order SCGC-AAA011-G17; family JACPIM01; genus CAZRVI01. The sequence goes on from CAZRVI010000023.1 coordinate 12,231, forward strand.
CCTGTGATGTTTAAATATGCTCAGATTCATTGGATCAAGTAAACGTTCTGGA
>CAZRVI010000024.1:0-12229 GCA_964603525.1 Candidatus Woesearchaeota archaeon
ATTTAATAATTCACATAGTTCTTCTCTACTAGCATGACTCAAAAACAAATTTGTAATTTCTTTTTCTTCTATTCTCTCAATATACCCAAATTTATTTAATATCCTTCTTATAACTGTAGAATAAACCAAAACATCCCAACAACCAGGCCTGTATTCATTAACCGTAGGAGAAACACTAAATACCTCTTTCATTAAATTAACATAATCACTTACTATTTCTTCTGTTCCATTTGTAAACCAAATTTGATCAACAAGTGGAGGGAGTCTTCCTTCAGCCAATAAATATCCAAAAAGTCTAGCAAAGGATTTTGAATTTTTCCAAGGAATACTAACTTTTTTACCATTCCTGGATTTTACTTCACTAATCAAATTAATTATTTGACTATTACTAAACTTAGCTTTTCTTAATATTTTAACTAAATAATAAAAGTTTATAGATTGCTTATTTAACAAACCATCAATAACATTTTTAGGAATCCCTATTTCAAAAGCAAGATTTTTCCAACTGGTTTTCTTCAAACTTTTTAAAATATCTAAAAACTCCTTTTTCCAAGAAACATAGATATTATCTTCCTTTTTTATTAGATCTATTAATTCATAAAAATATTTTGTTTTGGGTTTAGTAGGAATTGCCCTAGCAACAGCAATTTTAATGCCTTCCTTAAGCTCTTCTGCTCTAACACTTCTTATTCTCCCATCTTTAAATGTAAATAAAGGATGGTACTCTGTAGCAGTTATTTCTCTTCCAGATCTAGTTTTAAGTTTAATTAAATATTTTGGTGATTTCCTTTTAATATATTTATAAACTTTTTTAGGTTTTATCTTAAGATCCTTAAAATTTAATGAAAGAACTTCAGTATCATCTCCATCTATAATATATCCATCATTTATCCTTTCTATATTATTTGATTTAAACTTTTCCTCAACAACCTCACCAATTTTTTTAAAAGAACCATCTGCTAATTGAACTAATTCATTATAAATTAAACATTTCCCACTGCCATTCGGCCCAATAACCACATTAAATCTATCTCCAAAAGGAAGCTCTGTAGGATTAGCAAAACTCTTAAAACCCTTTAATTTAATACTTTTTATTATTGTCATTATAAGAAATTTTAATTTGAAAATTTATAAAGTTTATTATTCAAAATCTTCTATTTTTCTTTGCTCTTTAGCAATCTTATGATTCTTCCAACTTATCCAAGATTTCCTAAAGATATTAGAATATTTGTCCCAATTCTTCTTTAAAAATTCTTGACATATTGGATTGCTAACATAACCAGTACCTATTGATTCACCAACTTTTTTTTCAATTTTTTTAACTTCATTTTCTCTTACAACTTTTGCTAATATGCTTGCTGCACCTACAACAGCATATTTTTCTGCTTTATGCTCTACAACTAATTTAACTTCTTTTTTCAATAATTTTTTTAAATAATTAGTATAAGCTTCAATATTTGGACTTGGACAATCAATATAAGCTATATCAGGCTCTAAATCATTTATAATTTCAGCTGTTTTTCTTGCTTCTAACCAGTTTAAATTTAAACTATTATTTCCATCTATAGCCTCATCAATCTCCATTGGCTCAACTTTTATAATCTTCCAATTAGCAATTTTCTTAATCTCTGCAGCAATTAATTCTCTCTGTCTTTGACTTAACAATTTAGAATCAATAGCACCAATTTTTTCTAATTTAATTATATCTTTTTTATCTATTACAACTCCAGCAATTATAAGCGGACCGATGACTGGACCTCTAGGAAAAGATTAATAAAAATAATTTACTAAACTTTTTTTCCTGCTTCATCAATTCCGCAGATCAATTTTTTGCCTTTACTAGTAAGCTTCCATCTTTGATTTTTATTTCGAACTAAATTTTCTTTTGCCAATGCTCTTAACCTCCTTCTTACAGCCTTGGGGCCTAAATTAATATTTTCTGTTAATTTAGTTATGGTTTTTACTGAATTAAAAGCTTTTAACAAATCTAATTTTTGGTTTAATAAAAACTTTTCTATTATATCATTCCTAGCCCAAAAAATTTTATCTTTTACTCTAGTATATTTAACTTTGCCTTCTCTTTTTAATTCTGAAAGAATTTCTTGTATCCATATATAATTTCTATTAAAAATTTTAGCAAGTTCTTTAGAAGTATAAATACTATCTAATTTATCATACAATGCTTTCTTTAAATAATTCGGAGAATAATGATTTTCTTTTACAGAATTTATTTTCATTATTTCTATATAAGATAAATTAGTTTATAAACCTTGCGCGCTTTCCACGACAGTGTCGCGCAAGTATATACCCTAAAATATAAATGCAAAGGATGATAGCGGGAGCTGGATTTGAACCAGCGACCTCCGGGTTATGAGCCTTTCACAATTCAGACCATTACTTCTGAATTTCGACGAGCACTCCTGACTGCTCCACTACAGCTTTTAAAAGTTCCCGCTGAACAGTCAGATATAACCTCATCCCTTGCTATACTAAAGAATTAAACTTTTACTTTAAAAAACTTTCCTTTACATTCCACTTAATATTTCAAAATCTTTATAATAATAAAAAACAAATCATTTTCATGACAGGCCCAGGTGAAGGTAAAAAGAAAATTAAAGTAAACTGCTATATTCATGAAAAAGGAAAATCAAACGCAAGAATAACACACATAGATCTAGAGTCCCAAGAACTAGAAAAAATAATAAAGCCAGGAGAAATTACATTCATAAAAGGGAAACCAGGTGGTTGCTTTATAGCATTAAAAAAAGAAATGATAAAAAGAGCAGAAAAATTAATTAAAAAATAAGAAATATTTATATAATTAAATTTTAATTTGTTAATTATGAAGAAATTCCTTTTAAAATTATTTTCTTATATAATAGTATTCACATTAATATACATAATAATCAAAAACATTGATTTTATAGAAGTTTACAAACATATTAAATATGCAAATCATACTTACTTAATAATTTCTTTTTTAATAATTAGCATAGGATTTCTATTATGGGCTTTAAGATGGAACATTATTATCAAACAGCTTAAAAAAGTAAATTATCTAACCATGTTCCCAATTTTTTTAACTGGTTTATTAATTAATACAATAACTCCTAGTGGAAGAATGGGTGGAGAACCAATAAAAACTTATTACCTAGCAAAAAGATATAAATTAAGCAGATCAAAAGCATTTGCAACAACAATAGCAGATAAAATATATAATCTTATTATTTTCTTTGCTTTATGCTCATTCTCAATATTATTCATTGCCTTTAACACACACATTAATTTTTATATAAAAATAATTTTAGTTATTTTACCAAGCCTTGTAGCATTAATATTAATTTTCCCGATAATAGCAATATTTAACAATAAACTTAGAACTTTTTTAACAAACAAAATTCTTCCTTTAGTCTATAAATTTTATTTGTTCAAAACTTTTCTTAACAAATTTGAATCTTATGATCATCTAAAATCATATGTTGTAAAAAAACTTGATAAATTTCTAAGATTTTTAAAAAAAGTTCTAAGAAACAAAAAAATAACAGCAAAATGTATTACAATAACCATTTTATTTTGGATTTGCACTTATTTATCAGTTTATTTTATATTTCTTTCCTTAGGACAAAAAATTAGCATTATTCCAATAATAATTGTCGTTACTTTATCCTTATTATTTGGTGATATCTCATTTTTACCAGGAGGAATAGGTTTAATAGAAGGTCTTATGATTGTCCTTTATTTAACCTTTGGTATTAATCCAGATATTGCTATTGTTGTAACAGTATTAACAAGAATTATGTTCTATTTTTATGCTTTAGGATTAGGAACACTTTCCTTTTTATATTTAACGCTAAAAATAATCTGGTAATAAATTTAATTGTATTTAATTTCCCTTATTTTTATTTCCTTTGGCTTAAAAGCATCTTTAACTAAATCTTTTAAATTACTAAATTCTCCGCCAGAACAGCTCATCACATCTAAAGTCAAATAATTATATTCAGGCCAAGTATGAACCACAAAATGAGAATTAGAAAGAACAAAACAGTATGTCAAACCATAAGGCTTAAATTCATACACAAATTTCTCTATAATATTTAACTTTAATTTATCACAAATGTTTTCTGCAATACTCAATAATAATTCATTATTATTTAAATCTAAATCGCAATCAAAAGCCTCAATTATATAATGCTTGAATCCTTTCCTTGTTTCATATAAGCCTTTCATAAAAAATTTATAGGAAAGTTTAAAAATAAAAATATTTCTATTCTTACTAAATACACAAACAAGCCGGGATCGCGTAATGGTATCGCACTAGCCTGCTATTACTTCAGCTGTAAGCTAGGCCCTTTTGGGCATCTGGGTTCGACTCCCAGTCCCGGCGTATTATTTTAATATTATCAAAAAGAATTCATAAAACTTAATATAGAACTACTTTTTTAAATATACTTACTAAACTAAATTCCAATTTACTAAATTCTCTCTTCCTTTAATATTATATATTATATTCAAACGTAAACACAACTTCCAGAATTTGCACAACCATTAGCACAACGTACGTATTCATACAAACAAGTATTATTAATAGAACAATAAGCTTCCCTTAATATATTATTTTCACATTCATCATATACAGGATTCAAATTTCCTGATTTACAATATCCACTAGTATAATATTTCTTACCACCATCACTATCATAACACATACTTAACTTAACCAGTGGAAGTATATTTGTAGAAGGTGGTTTTACTATAGGTGTTGTTGACCTAGAAAGCCTTAATTTAGAAATCTTAAACCACCATGCTCCTGTAAGACCAGAATTAAACACAAATACTAACACTAACAAAGCAATAACTACTCCCAAAACCAACTTTGTATCTTTATCCATTATTCACCTCCTTTTAAACTACAATCTATGAATTTAAAAAATTTATCTAATTAAAACTATAAAATATTAATTTAAAAGCTTTTTGTTTTTTAAATAACAATAAATTTTTATATTCCTTCCCTTTAATCAAATCTATGAAACCCTTAATATCAATAATACCAATAATAATTTTTTTAGGATTTTTCATAAACTTATTACTCCAAAAAATAGCTCCAGAAGAACTTAAACCAGGAAAAAAATATTTTAAAATAACAGAAAAAATTCTTTTATTTTTACTAATAGCAATAATCCTTATTCCAACACAAAACTATCTCTATCTAACGACAGGCGTATTAATAGGATTCCTTTTAGCAATGTTTATAACAATTTATCTTTTTTTAGGACTTCCATTAGCAATCTCATTTTTATACACAAATAACTTTATTCTAACTATTTCAACACTAACATTTATCTATAACATATTACCTAAAAAATTTTCATATAAATATTTTTTATTTTTTATACCATTAATACTAACAAAATTCATACCTACTGATTTATTAATAGGAATCTCCGCAGGTTCTTTATTTAACTATTTCATACAAAAATGATGTATTTCATTGGTCTAGGATTAGGAAACAAAAAATCAATTACTTTAGAAGGACTAGAAGCAATTAAAAAATCTGATTTAATATATATAGAAACTTATACCTCAAAACTACAATGCTCTATTAAAGATCTAGAAAAATTATATAATAAAAAAATAATACCTGCAGATAGAAACCTTATAGAAAATTCTCAAGAAATATTAAACAAAGCCAAAAAAAAGATAGTTTCTCTTTTAATCCCAGGAGATGTCTTTGCAGCAACAACACATTTCGAATTAATAAAAGAATGCAAAAAACAAAATATTAAATTTAAAGTAATTAATAACGCTTCAATATTCACTGCAATAGGAATAACAGGCCTCTCTCTCTACAAATTTGGAAAAGTAACATCAATTCCATTTGAAAACAAAAACATTAAAACACCAATAGAAGTAATTAAAAACAATCTTAAAAATAATCTCCATACACTAGTTCTTCTAGATTTAGAACCAGAAAAAAACAAATTCATGACAGTTGATTCAGCAATTGAATATCTTAAAAAAAATAAATTAAAAATTAAGATAATTATAGCTTGTTCAGCCCTAGGATCATACAAACAAGAAATAAAAATTGGAAATCTAAATATAAAATTCAATTTAAAGGAATATCCACAATGTTTAATCATACCTGCAAAATTAAATTTTAAAGAAAAAGAATTTTTAAAAATATGGAAATAAAAGTTAAAGTAAAAACAAGGCAACCAGAAACTAAAATAATTAAACAAGAAAATAATATATATTTCATTGCTTTAAAATCACCACCAACCAAAAACAAAGCTAATTTGGAACTAATTAAATTTCTTAAAAAACACTTCAAAAAACAAGTCTTAATAAAATCTGGTTTCAAAAGAAAAGAAAAAATAATCACTTTACTCTAAATCCAAATAAAGACTCAAATTTTTCAGAAATTATATTTCCATTAATAGCATTTATTTTAACATTCAAAATATTAAACCCTGATGTCACAAAACTAATATTCCACAAAGGAACTTTTATCTTTTGCAAAATTATAATTTTCTTATTAATACTCTCACCACCTGCTTTTTCCTTTTTTATTAAATCAACTTTTAATAATGCTTCATTCAAATCTACTTTAATATCATTTAAATTCAATTTTTCCAAATCAACACTTTCTTTTTGAAAAACTTTTGAATCTTGATCTAACAATCTTACCTCATCATCAACCCTAAAACTTGTAATTCTTTTAGTTTTTTTATCATAAAAATCATACTGCCAATTATCATCAATAGCAAAACAACTGCATAAATATATTCTTTTATTTAAACTTTTTAAAATATCAGAATTGATTATAATATTAACATTTTCTTTTAAACATTTAAGATCCATTAAAAAACAAAAACCAATAACCTTTATAAATATTCTCTATTTTCAACTTAAATTATGAAAAAAATTATTAGAAAAATTAAAAGATTCATTATATTCACAATAGGTAATAATTTATCATTCTTGTTACAAGTATCCTTAACATTAATTTTCACAGAACTATTAAAAATATTTTACATTATATCTTACTCAATTTCCTTAATATTAGCAACTATAGCCTTATTTTTTTATAATGAGTACATAACCTTTAAAATAAAAAGAAAAAATTTAATTTTAAATTTAATAAAGTTTACATTATTAACAACAGCAATTTACATCCCAAATATAATTTCTATCTACTTAATAACAAGCCTTCTAAATGTTTTGATAAAATTTCAATATAATTACATTTTATCTATAGTAATAGTATCTATACCTTATGCTATAATTTATTATTTGCTGTGCAAAAAATGGATCTTTAAAATTTCTTCCTAATCAGACCTAAAACCTCAGAAATAAATTTATCTATCTTAACCCCAAATCTAACCTTGGAACCTTCTCTAACAGCCAAAGTTTTATTTTTAACTTCTTTTTCACCAATAACTATAGTTAAAGGAATTTTTTGTAATTGTGAATCTCTAATCTTCTTATTAATAGTTTCACTTCTATCATCTAACTCAACTCTAATACCCTTATCTTCTAACTCTTCCTTAACAATTTTAGCATATTTAACACATTTATCATTAACAGTAACCAAACTAACTTGAACAGGAGCTAACCATAAAGGAAATTTACCAGCATAATGCTCAATTAGTATTCCAAAAAATCTTTCCAAACTGCCAACAATAGTTCTATGTAACATAACAGGCCTATGCTTATTTCCATCTTTGCCTTCATAAGTTAATTTAAACTTCTCTGGCATAGCAAAATCTAACTGTATTGTTCCACATTGCCAACTTCTTCCTAAGCAATCTTTTACATGAAAATCAATCTTTGGACCATAAAATGCCCCTTCACCTTTATTTATCTTATAACCTAATTTAACTTTTTTCAACGCATTTTCTAACGCTTTTTCTGCAATGTTCCACATCCTAACAGTCCCAATATATTTCTTAGGTCTTGTACTTAATTCAACACTATACTTTAACCCAAATGTTTTATATACTCTCTCAGTTAATCTTATCATTTTTACTACTTCTCTCTCAATCTGACTTTCCATACAATATATATGAGCATCATCCTGGGTAAAAGCTCTGACTCTAAATAAACCAGCTAACACACCACTTAACTCATGCCTATGCACTAAACCAAATTCAGCTAATCTTAAAGGCAACTCTTTATAAGAATGCAATCTTTCTTTATAAATCAAAATATTTCCAGGACAATTCATAGGCTTGATAGCAAAATCCCTTTTATCTATTTTAGTAAAATACATATTCTCTTTGTAATGCTCCCAATGCCCACTCTGCTCCCATAATTTTTTATTCAATAAAATAGGAGTAATAACTTCCAAATAACCATCTTTCTTTATTTCTTTCCTTACATATTCTAATAACTCATTTATTATAACCATACCTTTAGGATGCCAAAACACAAATCCAGGTCCTTCTTCATGGAAACTAAACAAATCTAATTGCTTGCCCAATTTTCTATGATCCCTCTCCTCTGCTTCTTTTAAAATTTTTAAATAATTTTCCAATTCCTTTTTATTTTCAAAAGCTACACCATAGATTCTTTGCAATTGTTTATTTTTAGAATCTCCACGCCAATATGCTCCAGCTACTTTTAATAATTTAAAAGCTTTAATTTTCCCTGTACTTCTAATATGTGGTCCCTTACATAAATCAACAAACTCTCCATCCTTATAAAAAGTTATTTCTTTATCTTTCAATTCTTTTAATAACTCTAATTTATAAGGCTCATTTTTAAGTAGTTCCTTTGCTTTTTTTCTAGGAACCTTAATTTTTTCAAATTTATAATTCTCTTTTACAATTCTCCACATCTCTTTTTCAATTTTTTTAAGATCATCCAAACTAAAACTCTCATCTAAATCAAAATCATAATAAAACCCATCTTTAATAGAAGGACCAATTCCTAATTTCACATTCTTATAAAGTCTTTTAACAGCTTGTGCTAATATATGTGCAACAGAATGCCTTAAAGTCTCTATTTTCATATCCTTAATTTTAAATACCTCCTAATTAAAAATTTAATTAACTTAATTATTTCATCAACATTCTCCCTTGCTTCTTCAACCGATACATTTTTACCATAATAATTAATAGAATTTCTTATTTTTCTTAAACGGTCAAATTTCTCAGCAATCAAATTTTCTCCTTTTTCTTTTAAAAAATAAGTAAATGCTTCATGAGAATAAATCTTATATCCGTCTAGTACAGAAATAGCTTCTAAAATACTCCTTAATACATCATAATAATTACCCAAAATTCTTCTAGCTGAAATTTTGTCAATACTTAATTTTTTTAAAAAAACTAAATCTTTTTTTGCTGTAGCAACTAAAGATTTTGCTAATGCTATATCTTTTGATATTTTTTTGACATAACCTTTCTCTATAAAATCATACAATCTCATTCAAAACAACTCCCAAAAACCACATAAAACTATTCCATTTATTAAATTATTTAATAAATTCTTATTTCTAAGTTTCATTTTATTTATTTCTTTTTTGGAAAACAAAAATAATTGAATATCTCTTCCTAATTTTTTCTTAAATTTTTCTAATTTAATTTCTTTTTTAATGGGAGTTATAATTAATAAATCTATATCGCTTCCAGGAATATCCTCTGCTTTTCTAAAAGATCCAAAAAGAACTATTGCTTCTGGACTATTAAATTCCTCAACTAAATAATCTATCAATCCAGAGGATCTTAATTTTTTAATATTATAATAAATCTTTAAATCTTTAAAAGCATAATTTTCTTTATTTGCTCTAAATAATAAATGGTTAAATTTTATTCTAGATCTCAAAATACCTCTTCCTTTAAGTCTATCAAGATATTTTGATACAGTAGTAGGAGATTTTTTAACAAGTTTTGCTATCTCTCTAACATAAAATTCTTTTTCTGTATCCTCCATAAAACATTTTAAAATCTCATCCATTTTAATTTACAACCGTCCATTATAATGGACAGTTGTCCATATATATAAACATTTTGGTTTATATTTTAAAACCTATAAAATTAACTACTTAATCTAAAATCTACTTTAAAGATAAATGTATTTTAAAAGAATAAACTATTTAAACATATTCTATTTATTAAATACTATGAAAAAATATTGGATACTAATTTTTATAACATTGCTCTTAATACCAATAGCAAAAGCAACAATAAATATAGAAGGACCATCTAAAGACATATACAATATAGGGGACAGATTAGACATTAAACTAAATATCATACACAACGAATTTATACATGGCTTATTAAAAATAGAACTAAACTGCGGAACCACTTCACCTTTACTAATGAAAACAATTACACTAGAACCAAATGAACCTTATTCCTTAGAAGAAAATTTACCAATACCTCCTTTTTTAACAGGAACTTGCTTCATAGTATCATCAATCCAGTCAGGAGAAAAAATTATAGACCAAACCCAATCATCTTCATTTATAATTTCAAACGAATTAATAGGGAATTTTGAGGTAAATAAAAAAGAAGCTCAACTAGGAGAAAAAATAATTCTAACTGGAAAAATAACAAAACAAGACAACACACCTTTAAAAGGAATAATTAATATTTATTTTAAAACAAATGAAAACACTGTTTCAATAGAAACTCTAGAAATAACAAATGGAAACATAAACTATGAATTTGATACAACCTCTAAACCTTCTGGAACTTATACAATAGAAATATCCGCCACAGATATTTATAGTAACAAATATCTCTCAAATGAACTAACATTCAACCTAATAGATCAATTAATCTTAGAATTGCAAATAGAAAAACAAGAAATTCTTCCTGGTTCAACTTTCAAACTAACAGGAACTGTAAAAGACATAAAAAACAATCTAGTAAAAACAGGAAAAGTTAAAATTTCATTGGAAGATCAACTACATCTAACAGAAATCTCAAAAGGAAAATTCTCACAAAAAATATCAATACCAGAGACAATAAAATCCGGACAACACACAATACACACAACAATAGAAGATAATTTTGGAAACACAGCACAAAAGGAAATATCCTTTACAGTGATACCAGTTCCAACAGTTCTAGAAATAAAAGCTTCGCATGAAAAAATAAAACCAGAATCAACTTTTAAGATTACAGCTTTTGTTTATGATCAAGCTGCAGATCCAATAAAACAAAAAACTAAAATAGAACTCAAAAATCCTAAAAAACAAAAAATACTTGAAAAAGAAATCAAAACAGAAGAAGAGATTAATATAGAAATTCCAAAATCAGCTTCTCCTGGTCTATGGACAATTACAGGTTATTCCACAGGACTTAAAACAAAAAAACAAATAAAAGTAGAGGAAGTTTCATCTATTGATATAGAACTAGAAGGACAGTTACTAAAAGTTACAAATACAGGAAATATAAACTACAAAGAACCAATACAAATTACATTTAAAAATGAAGAAACAGAACTTACAAAAACAATAAAACATGGTTTATTTGGAATTAAACCAACAGGATTTGTTACTTATGATTTAGGAAAATATGTAAAAACAGGAACTTACGATATCTTAATTAACAATAAAGAATTCAACCAAATCCCTATAACTCATACAAAATCATACACAATTTTTTATCTAATCCCAATAGCACTTATTCTTATATTATTAATTTTATTATTCTTAACAAAACATCTAAAGAAAAAAATCAAAAAGAAGAAAGAATTTAAAAAAGCCAAAGAATTCGCTGAAAAATTAAGAAAAGAAAAACCACCATTAACTAATAAAGAACTAAGGGAAAAACACAAAAGAGATTTCCTAAAAAGCATGTTAAAACAAGTTGAAAAACATGATAAAAAAATAAAAAAGCAATTAAAATTTGATTTCTCACCCAAAAAAGAACCACCAAAAACATTTGCTTTATTTAAAACTCCAAGAATCTCTTCTATAACCACAAAACAAAAACCCTCAATAACATCCACACTACAAAAACCTTTAACAGAAAACCAACAAAAACCATTATGGAGAATATTAAGAAAAAAGGGTTTAATTAAAGAACCAGAACAATTTAAAAAACCAGAAGAACCAAAAAAAGGATTATTTTCTATGTTTGATTAAAACAGTTTAACAAAAAATTTCAAAATAAATAAAAAATAATTTTAAATATATTTTACAAAAAATATACTTTATATAATTTCTTATATCTTTTTAAAAACTATTATTAAAAATCTTTTTTATTCTTTCTTT
>CAZRVI010000025.1:0-10833 GCA_964603525.1 Candidatus Woesearchaeota archaeon
CCATCAAAGAAAAATTATTTAAATAACAATTTCAATATTCCATTTTATGAAAGATTGTATATTTTGTAAAATAATAAAAAAAGAAATCCCTGCAGATATAATTTATGAGGACAAAGATGTCTTGGCTTTTTTAGATATTAATCCTTATGTTATTGGCCACACTTTAATCATCCCTAAAAAACATTCCAAATGGATATGGGATATGAACTTAAAAGAATATAAAACCCTAATGGAAAAAGTATATTTTTTAGCAGATATTTTAAGAAAAGCATTTAATACAAAGTGGGTAGAAGAAGTAATAGCAGGAATTGGTGTTAAACATACTCACGTTCATTTGCTTCCTAGAAAAATGAATGATGGTCTTGGAGAATTACCTAAAGAACCTCTTAATCCTAAACCATCAGAAAAGAAGATGAGAGAAACTTTAAACAAAATTAAAAAACATATGCCTCTGTAGCTCAGTTGGTAGAGCGCGAGAATTATTGCGAATCTCATGATAAACTTCATTTATGAGCCAGCTCGAGGTCCTGGGTTCAATCCCCAGCAGAGGCATTTTAAAATAAAACATTATCATCAATTAAGTATATTATTATAGGGGGGTGTAAAATGACTGAAGCATATTGTGTTAAATGTAAAAAGAAAGTAGTAATGGAAGACGAAAAAGAAACTAAAACAAAAAGAGGAACTAGAATGATGAAAGGAAAATGTCCACATTGCTCAACAACAGTTTGCAGAATGTTAGGTAAATAAGACATTAATTACCAAATATCTGGAGTCTCATTAAATGTCTTATATGCATTTTTCTTATCTTTTTTATATTATTATATTTTCTTTTTTTAACTATGTATCTTAAGAAATCAGAAATTTTTTCAGCAGTTAAAATATGAGGAACAATAACATAATCAGCTCCTTTACCATAATACTGCAGAGCTTCCTTTATATACCTCGCAGTAACTATTACCTTTGCCTTTTTATTATATTTTTTAACATAATCTAATAAAAAGATAGTCCTTTCCTCATCTTTAACTGTAGAAATAACCAACTTAGCATACTTGATACCACACAATTTTAAAACTTCTAGATTCATAATATCTCCATACAAACAATCTTTCTTTTTCTTAATCAGTTCTTCAATAATTTCAGGATTATAATCAACAACTATAACTTTTTTACCTATTTTCTCTAAACATTTTAAAAAAATACTTCCCATTCTATGACAACCAAAAATAATTATCCTTGGTTTTTTCCTTTTAGTTAACAAATGAATTTTTCTTTTCTTTAAAGACAACTTCTCAAAAATATTCAACATATTAGCAAATAAATTAGAAATAATCTTATCATAATATATAAAGTAAGAAGTTAATACCATTGTTACTATAGCAAATATAACAGTTAAAGAAAATATATTCTTACTAATATGCCCTAATCTTAACCCTAATAAAACCAAAATCAAAGAAAATTCGCTAATCTGTCCTAATGACATTGAACTCAAAAAACTAGTTCTTTTATCATAACCAAACAAACTACAAACAATCATAATAATTAAAGGTTTAAATACAACAACAATCAATAATAAACAACCTAAAAAACCTAATGAAAAATCAAAACCGCTTAATTCCAATTGCATACCTAAAGCAACAAAAAACAACAACGCAAAAAAATTCTTTAAGGGGCTAACCTCCCCAGCAATATCAATATTATAAGGCAAACTTGCTAAACTTAAACCAGCAATAAATGCACCAATTATAATTGAAAAACCCATAGATGCTGCTAATAAAGAAAACAAGAAACAAACAGCCAAGGCACAAAATAAAAGTAATTCTCGAGATTTTGCAGCAAAACCAAATATCCTACCAAACACAAATTTGCTCAATAAAATAGCTAAACTAAACAACACTATTCCTTTTAATATTGGACCATACAATAAATCAAATGTGAAATTAACACTTATTTTATTCAAAATAGCTAATAAAAATATAACAATAATGTCTTGTACTAATAAAACACCTAAAATAATCCTTGCATGTAATGTATCAAGCTCATCTTTATCACTAAATAGCTTAATAACAATCATAGTACTGCTAAATGCGACAATAGAACCAATATAAAAAGCACTAATAACGCTTAAACCGAAATATAAAGACAAATAAAACCCTGCTAAAAAAGTAAATAGTATTTGTACTAATGTCACAACCAAACAAACTCCTGTAATCTGTTTTAACTTTTTAATATCTATTTCTAAACCAACAAAAAACAATAAGAAAGCTATACCAATTTCAGATAAAATCAAAACTATCTGTTGATCTCTTACTAAACCCAAGAAAACAGGACCTAATATAAATCCTGCCAAAACATAAGCTAATACCAAAGGTTGTTTTAATAATTTAATAATATAAGCAATAAAAGTAGCAACCACTATAATTATAGCAATATCAAATAAAGCATTTGTCTGTAAACTAGAAACTAAATTACTTAACATTAATTCACCTCTTTATATTTAAAAAAATCTATTTATAAATATTTAAAACTTTCTAAAAAAATAAAAAAAAGAAAATTTATTTCTTTACTAATACTATTTCCACAGTGCTTACTCTTACTTTCTTGCCTTCCTTATTTTCAAATTCTTCACTGTCAATTTTTATATCCTTTACGTCAACTTGTCCTTCTAAAAATCTCTTTCTTACTACTTCCACAACATCCACACATCTATTAATAAACTTCCCTCTTCCTTTTACTGTTACTTCCTTTGCTCCCTGTGTAGTAAATTGCATAACGCAGCCGGTAACATAAAAGATGTCAACAAGCACATGACTTGGTTGAATTCATCTCCATTATGCGAGTATGCTTAAAGCATCTCTATCACAAAAATGGTTTGTTACCGACAAAAACTGTGTGTTCATCTTTATTTTCTACCATTCTTTAAACCTCCTGTAATTTAAGTTATTTTTCTTGACTCTTAACAAGCCTAGTAATATAACCTGCAATTATATTTCTTATTTTCTTAGATGGAAAATCTGCAATCTCTCCAATTATTTTTTTATTCTCTTTAAAAGTCTTTTTAAATCTATCTTTATACTCTTTATACAATCCCAAAGTTATTCTTTTTATTAACTTTGTTTTTATCCTTCCCATATATTACTGACTTCATTTAAACCCATATTTAAAGTTTTCTAAATATTAAATATCCTTTCATATCACTCAAATATTTTTGAGCTTTTTTATTTAGTTCTCCCTTACTTAAAAACAAAACAGGAAGTTTATTCTGCTGACCCTTACTATAAGCTAACCTTAAATCACTATCACTTATTCTTTTTTTATTTTTACAATACAAAAAATAATTTAAATCCCCCAAATCAGATTTAAATTTAATAACAAGATTAATCTCATTTTTCTTAATATTTTTAAGATCAATTAATTCGATTTTCTTGTTGCTTAAATATAATTTAACCTCATTCAACAATTCATTTTCTTTTTTTATTGCTTTTTTTCTTACTACCTTTTTTTCCTTATCCACTTCTTTCCTTAGAGAAATTTCTTTTTGTTTAAGTAACAACCCATTTACCTCTTCCAAACTAACCAAATACCATCTCCAAAATATTTTTTCATTAATTTTAAAAGGAAAAGCAAAATCCCTCAAATTTCTCAGAGCAACCCTTATCCCAGGTTCACATTTTTGATCTTCTAAAACTTTTTTCTCTTTTAATAAATTATAAGCTTCTTTTTCTTTGCTTGGAAGATAATCATATAATTTACTCAATTTATCTTCCTGACCTTGAACATAATATAAAGGGCTTCCCCCGATTTTAGCATAACTTATTTTTATTAGTTTATTAGAAACTAACTCACTTAGAATAGCACCAGCGAAAATAGTATTAGAACTAAACTTTTGAGAAATCTGAACAGGTAACACTGGTCCTTGACTTTTTACAAAATTAAAAATCTGTTCTTTTAAATTCATAACTTTAATAAAAACTATTTTGATATTTAAAGATTTATATGTCTTAAGATTTAATTTCAATTTTTAATCCTAATTATATTCTCAGGAAAACCTTTACAGAAATTCCAAAGATAGTAACAGAAAGATCATATCTTGAAAAATCTTTCAACTCAGAAGATATTTTATATTTATCATCTATAATATTAGCATTAAATCAGCTAAAACTCCATCTGTAAAACTAACGAGTAGTAAAAGAACGAAAGACTTATAAATATCAACTTATCATTAAAATTATGGTGAATGATCTGAATAACCAATCCAATGGAAATATAGAAACCAAAATCCAAAAATATTTTGAAGCACTTAGAAATAACATTGGTAAAAGAGTTAGAGTAGAATATGTTTGGTATGGCGTTCCTCAAGAAGAAGAAAGTACATTAAGAAATGTTGGGGATTATGTAAATATAGAAATTGAAGGTGCAGGAATTCCATTTATTGGATATAGTTCAGCAATTCGACGAATTCTTGGAGAAAATGGCAAAGTTTTATATGAAAATCCATTAATTCCTCATAATTATGATTTAAGAAGGGATGAGGATATAGATCAACTCAGAGTTCTATCTTTTGGTCATGAAATTGCGAATAAATTTAAGGAGCAAAGAATAAAGGAGAGAAAGGAATGGGAAGAAAAGGTTCAAAGATTAAATGAAGAAGCAAGAAGTAATTTGGAAAAATATCTAATGGAAAGTTCTCCGTTAGTAAGAAAAGATAAGCTCGAAGAATGGAAAAAATATGTAAATAAAAATACTCAAGATTTTTATTCAGCAGGAGTTGTTGATGCATCTATAAGAGTAATGAAAAAACTTTCTGAAGGGAAAACTCCTGAAGAGGCTGAAAAAGAAACTTACGGAATGGGTATTACCGGATATCAGGCAGGATGCATGACCCAAATAATCGCATATTTCCATCCAAGAGGAGAAGAGTTTAGAAAATATTGGAACAGACAATTTCTTCCTGAAAAAGAAGCTGATGAACTAAAAGGTGTTGTTAATCCTGCAACCTGGACAATAAGAATTTGAAGAATAAATTTAGGTTCCTTTTTATTTTCAAAAAGAGATAAAATAATATGGCATAATCATTGCGTGCCCAGTTTTTATTTCACTTAACTATGGTTTTAACCAACTAACTTCATAATATGTAACACTAGACTCATCATCTACAATACCAATTAATAAATTTTTTCTAGTACTATGAGCAACTCTATTCATTGCAGAAAAGGTATACCAAGTTAATCCAGATCTTTCATGAACAGGAAACAACAACCATTTAGCATGTTCTTCCCCAGGCTTCTTACCTCTAGGATAAACTCTAAAATCCGCACCAAACTTCAAAGCAGTTTTAACAATATAACCTCTATCCCTCATATCCTTAAACACACAATATCTCACCCAAAAATTAGGTTCAACTCTTTTAGCTCTTCTTATAAACCCACTAACATCAATTCTTTTTTTTCTTAAATCTCTAATTAAAATTCTTTTTTTTTCTAACAAATACAAAGCTTCAACTAAAGAATATTGTATTTTTTTACCAACAGGTTCACCAAACCTGCTTTTATTATAAAGTTCTATAGCTTCTTTATCCTCACTCAATACACTTTCCTTAGAAAACAAGGCTTTTATCTTCTTAACCATAAAAATTAAAAACCAAAATTTATTTAAAAACATTTCTATTTGATAATTTTAGAATGGAAATAATATTTTTAGGAACATCTGCCATGCATCCAACAAAAGACAGAAATTTATTCTCAATCTTATTTAAGCACAATAAAGAAAATATTCTAATAGATTGTGGAGAAGGAACACAAAGACAATTAAAAATAGCAGATTTCTCACCCACCAAAATTAATAGGATCTTAATAACACATTTACATGGAGATCATATAAACGGTCTACCTGGGCTTTTTCAAAATTTATACGCAAATGAATACAAAAAAACATTAGAAATCTATGGCCCAAAAGGAACTAAAACTTTAATAAAAAATGTTCTTAAACTAGTATTAGGAAAAATTAAAATAAAAGTCAATGAAATCAAATCCGGAACTATTATTAAAACAGAAGATCTAATTATAAAGGCAATACCACTAAATCATACAATAAAATCATACGGGTATTCTATAGAGGAAACCCCTAAAAGAAAAATTAACATAAACTACACAAAAAAATTCGGTTTAACAAAACATCCCTTACTGAAACAACTCCAAAAAGGAAAAAATATAATTTATAACAACAAAAAGATACTTGCCTCAAAAGCAACATATATTCTCAAAGGAAAAAAAATAACATTCATAATTGATACAGCATATTGCAGCAATGCAATCAAACTAGCAAAAAGATCTGATATTTTAATATGCGAATCTACATTTGCAGAAGATAAAAAAGAAAAAGCTAATGTTTATAAACATCTTACAGCAAGACAAGCAGCAACAATAGCTAAAAAAACAAAATCTAAAAAACTTATTTTAACTCATTTCTCACAAAGATACAAAACAACAGAATTATTACAAAAAGAAGCAAAAAAAATATTTAAAAATACAATCTGTGCAAAGGATTTTATGAAAATTAAAATATAAATTACTTTCTCTTTAATTTCTTAACCTTCTCCTTCAAATTCAACTTATCTAATAACTCCTTATACCTATTTCTAATTGTAACTTCTGTTACACCCGCTACATCTGCAACTTCTCTCTGTGTTCTTTTTTCATCATTAATCAAAGCAGCAACATACAAACTAGCTGCAGCAATACCTGTAGGTCCTCTTCCAGAAGTTAGCTCTGCTTTTTCAGCCATCTCTAATATTTCAACTGCTTTTGATTGTGTTTCTGCATTTAACTTCAAAGCACTAGCAAACCTAGGTATATAATCAACAGGATTGCTTGGTAATATTCTTATCCCTAATTCTCTAGTAACAAATCTATAAGTTCTACCAACTTCTTTTTTATCAATACCACTTGCCTCAGATAACTCATCTAAAGTTCTAGGAACATCATACCTTCTACAAGCAGCATAGAGTGCACCTGCAACAACACTCTCCATACTCCTACCTCTCACCAGACCTCTTTGAACAGCCATAGTATAAATCCTAGCTGATTCTTCTTCAACAGACCTAGGTAATTTCAAAAAGCTTGCAACTCTCTTTAATTCAGCTAAAGCTAATTTTAAATTTCTTTCAATAGCTGTACTTATTCTGTATTGCCATTTTCTTAATCTAAAAAATTTATTTCTGCCTTTTCCAGTTAGCTTGAATAGATCACCTTTCTGACCAACATCAGTTCCTAAACCCCTATCAAACTTAGTATAACTAAGAGGAGCACCAGTTCTTCTTCTCTTTTCTGCTTGTTCATGATCAAATTCTCTCCATTCCTGGCTGAAATCAATCATTTTTTCTTCAACAACTAAACCACAATCCCTACAAATTATCTCCCCCCTCTCTCTATCATAAATTAAATTTATAGAACCACATTCAGGACATTTTTTAATATATTTAGGCATAAAAATCCCCCCAAAATTATTACTTAATAAAAATATAATAACATTTATATATAACTAAATATTCTTCTTTATAAATCTTTCGGAAACTTTAAGAAGATTTCTTTATCAAAATAGCATTTATAATACTTTCTTGTCCTGGTCTACTCAAAACTTTTGCTTCTCCTTTCGTTGTTTTAATAATTGCTCCTTTAGTTATTATATTTCTTCTTACATAATGTCTATTCGCAGGATTCTCCAAAACTCTTTCTATATCTGCTTTAAAATATTTTTTAGTTTCAGGATCATAAACATTAGCAATATTTATACTCAATAACTTCTGTTTTATTTTTCCTCCTCTTCCTCTTTCTTTCCTTACTTTTTTCTTGCCTATTTTAGTATAAATAGGAAGATTGCCTTTATTCCTTAATTTCTTAACCTGCTTTTTATATCTTCCACCAGATTTTTTCCTTTTACTTCTTTTTTGAGTTATCATAAAATCTTAAGTAAAATTTGTATTTTAAAATCTTTTCGGTTTTCAAAAAAGAAAATAATAAAAAGAATAATATTGGGACTTATCTATGTTTTGCATTAGCTACACTATCCATTATATTTTCAGTATTAAAGGAATGAATTTTCGTACAATCTTGGGTTTTAGAATGAATTTTCGTACAAAAACTATAGTTTTAATACAAAGCCTTGAAAATAGGCTGTGTATAAAAACACTTCTCTTCTTAAAAATGTACTAAAATAGTAATCACTGTACGAAAAGTGGCTCTTATGCCCAAGGTTGATACTTTAAGTCAACCTACTAATGGAATCCAGAATGTTAATTTTGGGTTGAGGTAGGATTTACTTATTTTAAAATTTGTATAATTCCTATCAAAATAAGGGCACAAGTAAAAATAACTATTGCTAATGTAAACCCATATATTCTTTTGTTAAATTTATATGTCTTTTGAGAGAGATTAAGATTTATCATAGCAATTGCAAAATCTACTCCTTTCTTTGTCAGTTTATAAGAGGGATGTCCTTTTCTGTTTAGACCATAAATGATAAGACCATCATCTTGCAATAGATTTATTATTCTTTCAGCTCTTTCTTGTCCAAACTCATCATGAAATAAACCATAAAAAATATAATCAGGATAACCTCTATACATCTCAATCATTATTTTCTTAAATCTATTAATTGTTGTTTGGTTTTTCATTTTCATACTTTTTTATAAAATAAATCCTCCTACTTGAAATAAAAGACCAATACAGATTAAAATAAATCCAGAATATAATTCTACAACCATAAGACGTGGTTTCTCTTTCAAAGTACCATCTTTTTTAGTTTTATATCTACAATGTTTTGATTTCCAATTTTGTTTATTAAATCCACACCAAAAATCTAAGAGTCCTTCTTTCATACTTCTCCTAGTAGCAATAAATATTAAACACACTCCTAAAAATTCAAAAACTAATCCTAAAATAATTAAAACCATTTTATTTTTTATAAAATCAAGAAAATTTTTTAATAATCCAGATTAAGCCAATCAAAATTAAAATAATAACTCCAAAAACTCCACACCAGAAGAAGATATTCCCTATGGTGTTTACCATTTCCTTTGCATCGGGATTTGTTGATGTATTATTACTTTGTATCATTAAACCAAAGAGGACTAAAAAAATCATAAATAAAACTATTCCGATAATACTTATCTCCTCTACCCTACCCAATTTATTCATTTTCTATCTTACCACCAACCAGATAATCTTCCAATTATATAAATGATTAGTACAACCAAAATTACTATTGATAATTCATTAATACTTATATCTTTCATTTCAATCCATAAATTAAACCTAACATCGCAAGTATTAAAATAATTAAAAGAGTGAATATATAACCCAAATTATTTTTTAACCATTTAATTATTTTATTTTTTTTCATTTTTTTAGAGATTCTATTTCTTTTGATTTGAGGTAATTTGAGATTAATAATAATACATTAATCAAAATTAAAGCACCTATTACGAAATCCCTTATTTGAAAATAAGATAAGACTCCTATTGTAACCCCTACAATTGTTATCCATAACACAATATAAGTTAATTCTTTAAATTTATCAAACTTTTTCTTTTTCCTTTTCTTGCTCATTTTCCTTGTAAAATTGGCAAGGATACAGAGGACTTCCGAGAATTTAATATTTTCGGTTGTCCTCAAATTAAAATAGTAGGAGGAAGAACTATGAAAAATAAATCACTTAAAAGTAAGAAGAAAACTTTAAAAGAAAATAATCTTACTAAAAAGATAAATATGGCAAGAAAAAGAGGTGTGAAAAAAATAAAGAAAGTTAGAAGGGTAAAGAGAGCTAAGAAACCTAAAAAAAAGAAAATTTTCAGAAAAGGAATTCTTGAAGAATTATTTGGAAGATGAATGGTGTCTTAAAAATAATGTTAGATACAAATATTTTAGTAGATTTTCTTTTAATTGAATGGAAAATAAAAGGAAAACAACCAATACATAAAGCACTTAAAAAAAGTGAGATTATTTATAGAGCTTTATTAAATAAAAAAATAGAAAATTTTGTAACCCAATGGAACTTATTAGAATATAGAGATGCTGTAGCAAAATTAGTAACAGAAAGAAAACTAATTGAAAATGGATATTCTCTACAAGAATTTAATGAAGGAAGAAAATTATTACCAATAACCTCAAAAGAAATGCTTGTTATTAACAAAGCGATAGAAGATATTAAAAATATTTCAATATATCATAAAGGAGATATGCCTGAAAATGGATTAAAACTCATAGAAAAGATATGTAAAAAGGGAATTTCTTTATTAGATGCAATCCATTTACTATATTCTTATGTTATTAAAGATTGTGAGTATTTTGTTACAAGAGATAATATACTCTATAATATTTTTAGAGATAAATTAAAAAATGTTTTCATTAAAAAAGTCCAAGTACTAAATAGAAAAGAGTTTATAGCTATACTTAAAAAAAATAAAATCATTTAAATAACCCATACTCATAATTAGCCTTAATCAAACAACAAATATTATGGCATAAAATCTTGTATAAAATTTCAATTTCTTGTCCTACTTCTGTATTGGCTCTTACATAATCAAGATATTTTCTTTTTATTGAAGAAAAAGTACTTTCTATTATACTTCTCTTATGGTATCTATCATTAAAGAATTCAGGATAATATCTCGCTAAATTAAACATTCTATTCCAAGCTGGATGCCCATCCGAACTGCTTGTTGTACCTTTTCTAAATTGAATATAAGCTTTTCCACCACAAGCTTCTACAAAAGAATAATTTTCCCTGCTACTATATCCTTTATCAGCATAGACCTCTAAGACTTGGAAATATCTT
>CAZRVI010000026.1:0-10161 GCA_964603525.1 Candidatus Woesearchaeota archaeon
GCTAAAAGATTATATTTATACAAGACATAGTAAAGAAAAAAAAGTTCCAATTTTTATTTTAAATTCAGATATAGAAACTAAAAAAGCATTTTTTGATGGATATTATTTAGCAGATGGAAGAAATAAAGGTCATGAAAGATATAAATATAAAGGATTTACTACAAAATCTGCAACCTTATGTTTAGGACTTATCTTAATATTTAAAGAATTTTCTAATCAAAGAGTAAAGTGTAAGTGTGATTATAGAGAAGGAAGAAGATATTATTATGTTCAACTCAGAACATCATCTCCAACAAAGAAAGGCAGACATTTAAAGAAAGATTTAAATGAGATAATTAAAATAACTGATACAAAATCTCCAGATGGATGGTTTTTTGATATCCAAACAGAATCCCAAACTTTTGCAACAGGTCCTAATTTATTTAAAATACATAATAGCCCAAGACGAGGAATAGAATTTGTAACAAGAAAAATAACTAATACTTTAGCAAAAATCAAGTTAGGTTTAGCTTCCCAATTAGTGTTAGGAAACCTAAATGCTAGAAGGGATTGGGGTTATGCTAAAGATTATGTTAAAGCTATGTGGCTTATGTTGCAACAAGATGATCCTGATGATTATGTTATTGCTACAGGAGAAACTCATAGTGTAAGAGAATTTGTTGAAGCTGCATGTGAAGTGTTAGGTTTTGATATTAAATGGGAAGGTGAAGGTGTAAATGAAAAAGGAATTGATAAAAATACTGGCAAAGTTATAGTAAAGGTATCTAAGGAATTCTTTAGACCTGCCGAAGTTAATGAATTAACTGGTTGCTATGATAAAGCAAGAGATGTTTTGGGCTGGAAGCCAGAAGTAACATTCAAGGAGCTGGTAAAAATAATGGTCGAGCATGATTTGGAGGAATTAAAAAAGAAATATAATCTATAAAATGCCTAAGTTGGGTTTTATTGGTTGCGGTATTGTTGGTTCTGCTACCTTATATGGTTTTTTGCATAATAATTATTGCACTAGAGATGATATTAGAATTTATGATAAATTTAAGACAGAAGTTGATATAAGAGGATTTAAAAAAAGAACTGAAAGTTTAGAAGATGTGGTTAAAAATTCTAGGTTTATTTTTGTAAGTTTACCTACACCATATAGAGTTACTGAGAGAGAAAAAATAAATAATACTGAAGTTGAATGGGGAGAAATTGATTTAAGTATTATGAATGAAAATATTGAAGAGATTGTTAAACATATCTTTGATAAAGAACAAGTTATAATAATAAGATCAACAATTGTTCCAGGAACTACAAGAGGTTACAGTGAAAAATATAAAGGGATTAGATTTTGTTTTAATCCTGAATTTTTAAGAGAGAAAACAGCTTATGAAGACTTTTTAAATCCTGATAGGATTGTAATGGGTGCTGATGATGCTCATACAAAACGTATTGTGGAAGCGCTTTATAGAAATAGATTTCAAGATGCGCCTTTATTTTTAACTGATACAGAAACTGCTGAAATGTCTAAGTATATGGCAAATATAACTTTAGCAACCATAATTATGTTAGGAAATCAGATGCAGGATATATGTAATGCTTTAGGTATAAATTATGAAGAAGTTAAGGGCATTGTAAAGGCAGATCATAGATTAAAGAATGTTCCTTTAGATGTTACTTCTGTTAGGGGATTTGGAGGGAAATGCTTTCCTAAGGATTTGGTTGCTATGATTAGAAGGGCTGAGGAATTAGGAGTAAATGTTGATTTCTTAAAAAGTATTTGGATTAATAATTTAAGAATAAGAAAAACAAGAGACTGGCATGAAATAGATGGAGCGAGAACTCCAAAATAAAAAATACTAAAAGTTTGGGTGAAGTTGTAGAAAACTTAATTTTATTTTTGTAAGTTTACCTGTTCCATAGAAATTTACTAGTGCAGAAGAAATAAATGGCGTTGAAATAAGATTGAATTTATTTTTAAAATTTTTAAAACCATTTAGAATATAAATTATTCATGCCTTAGAGCATCTACTGGATTTTTCTTTGATGCTCTATACGCAGGTATTATTCCTGATGTCACACCTATTAAGAATGAGAACACCAATATAAATAATACTAACCAAACTTTTACAACTGGTCTGATTTCTAGATTTGTGAATTTAGATAATATAAAGGGAATTAATCCTTGTGATACTCCAACACCAATTAACATTCCTATGATTCCACCCACTAAACCAATTAATCCTGAATTTAATAGAAATATTAATAATATATCTTTGTTTTTTGCACCTACTGCTTTCATTATACCTATATCCTTTGTTTTTTCTAATACAGAAGTAAACATTGTGTTTGCAATACCTACAGATCCCACCAATAATGATATTCCTGCAATTGCTCCTAAGAAAAAGGTTAGTGCTGAGAAGATACCTGAAACCCTCTCTTGTATTGCTTGTGAGGACATTACTGTGAAGTCTTGAGTATTTTTATTTACCCCCCTTATTGCTCTTAATTTTTTTTCAATTAAATTAACTGTAGTATCTACTATATCTGCATCTTTTACTTTAATTAATATATAACCAAATTCATTTTCATGGATATCCGGAAATAATTCCATAGCAGATTCTAGTGGAATGTAAATTTGATCATCATCAGTACCAACACCTATCTCTTCCATTATACCTACAACTCTAAATGGTTTATTATCTAGGTAAATCTGTCTATTTAATCGTATTTTTTTATCAAATAATTTGTATGCTACATTATAACCTAGAACCGCAACATTCCTATCACCATAATTTAGATTTCTTCCTTTATCCATATCTATAGGAAACATAGCCCTCATAACTTCTGGTTTAAAACCTTGCACTAATACGGAAGTTTTTTCAGATAAATATTTTAAATCTACTTTATCATATATTGCACCACCAATATATTTTATATTCGGAAGTAATTTAATTGCTTGTATATCTCTTTTTGTTAATGGTTTGTATGGAGATATTGCTCCACCCATCATTTTTTTTGCCATTGCAGGCTGTCCTGACTTACTATAACCTGGAGTAAGCATGATAAGATCATTACCCATCATACTTAATTTATCTTCTATGAAATATTGTAAACCAGAACTCATTGATATTATAACAATTACTGATGCTACACCGATTATAATACCAATTATTGATAGAATACTTCTTAGCTTACTGTGAAGTAAACCATCTATTGCTAGTTTGAAAGCTTTAAGCAAATCCATTGTTTATTTTCTTTTTTTTCTATTTCTTCTGTTTTTAATGAATTTTACTATTATATATGCCAATAATATTAGAGTTATATAAAACCAAAAACTATATCCTTTATTTTTGTTTAGTCCATGTATTCTATTATAAATTTCATAGAAATCTTTTTTTGACATGAATGGTATTGTTTTTTTAATTATGTGTCTTTCACCTAGTGAATCTGTGTAATGTATTTCTACTTCTAAATTATTTTCAGGATTTTTTGGTAACAAATTATATGTAGCTATTGTGTAATCTCCTGCGTATAAATTTCCTATAATTGTTGAAGAAATTCCTTTTACTTCTATATCTTGTTGTTTAGGTATTTTAATTGTTATGGAATTTGCAGGATTTTTTCCTATATTTGCTATCGCAATTGATGTACCTTCCTTACCTAGTTCTTGCACAACAATTTCAAAATCTGTATGTGCTTCTATTATATTGATAATAGGATTTATTTCTGTCCATACACACCCAACACATTCTTTATACTCAAAATAGATAGGATTTTCTCCTTCTATGGCGTTAGGATCTATTCTAATTTTATATTTTTGAATAGAAAATTGCCCTTCTTTAAGTTTACCAAGATCTCTTTCCGCTTCTTCAGTTGGATCTAACGAAAAGGGGTAGGATGGTTTAAATCTCAAGAAAGCATGCTCTAAATCTGTATTTCCCTTATTCAAAAATTTTATCCATACATCTACGTACTCTCCTGCTTGAGCAGGTAATGGATCATACTTCATCAGTTCTACATAAGACAATGCAGAAACTGTACTTATACTAACAATTAAAGCAAATAATATTAATAATATTTTTTTCATTTTTTTACCCTCCTTATTATTTGTCCATCTTTTAAATGTATTATTTTTTTAATAGATTTCGTAAGACTAGAATCATGGGTTATAATAACAATAGTTTTCTTTTTCTCTTTATGCAATTTATATAAAAAATCCATAACATATTTTCCTGTTTTTGAATCCAAATTCCCTGTTGGTTCATCTGCAAGTATTATTTCTGGATCATTTACTAATGCTCTTGCAATAGCAACCCTCTGAGCTTGTCCACCAGATAATTCAGAAGGCTTATGATCAAGCCTGTTTTTTAGCCCTACCAAAGCTAATGCTTTAATTGCTTTTTTTTGAGCTTCGTATGAAGACATATTCTGAAATTCCATAGGCAACATAACATTTTCTAATGCTGTTAGTGTAGGAATCAAATTAAATTGCTGAAATATGAAACCAATTTTTTTACCTCTTATTTTGGCTAATTCAGATTCATTATACAGCAATATATCTTTATTATCTAAGTAAATACATCCTCTTGTAGGAACATCTAAACAACCAATTATATTCATCATCGTAGATTTTCCAGATCCGCTTGGACCAACTATTGCAACAAACTCCTCTTTGTTTATTTCTAAATCAATTCCCCTTAATGCGACTACAGGAATTTTTCCTCTTTGATAAATTTTCCAAACATTTTCTAATCGTATGATGGATCTCATTTTAGTTTTTTTAATTTTTTAATTGTTTCCTTTAAAATTTTTCTTGTTTTGTTTCGATTTTTTTTACTATTTTTTAAGTAGATTGAAAGTATTGTTTCACGAAGATCATTAAATAAATCTGTATCTTGGATAAGAATGTCTTTAGTTTTAGAAATCTGTTTTAAGAATTTATTCATTTTGGAAATTTCTTTCTTTTCTATAATCGGCTCAATAGTTTTTAATAAAGAACGTATTGTTTTTTTCTGGTTGTTTATTAAATTCTTAAGAAAATCCTTCCCTTGTTTTGTTATATAGTATATTTTTTTTCTACCTTTTTGCTTAACTGTAACAAAATTTTTTTCTAGTAAACCATTAAGTAGTGGATAAATATAACCTGGAGAAGGTTTTTTCCCACATAATTCTGTAATCTTTTTAATTAATGTATATCCTGAACTCTCTTTTTCATTTAGTTCTTTTAACACCCACAACTTAATTTGAGCAATAAACATTTTCTATCGCTTATAGATATATCTGTAAATGATATATAAATATTTCTATTAGTGATTAATGTATATTAATAAAGTTTATAAATTAAATTTAGTTTATTAATTCTATATTTTGTGTGGGGTTGCCGGAGCGGTCAAACGGGAATGGCTCAAGACCATTTGGCTTAGTGCCTACGCAGGTTCGAATCCTGTACCCCACATTTGATATAAATTTTATGGAGGAAATAATAATGATACGAAAGATTAAAAGGAGTGAAACAATAAGGACTGATCAAAGGGTTGGTGTATTTGTAGATGTTCAAAATATGTTTTATTCTGCTAAAAATTTGTATAAAAGAAAAGTGAATTTTGCTAATATTTTAAGAGATATTGTCAAGAATAGAAAATTAATTAGAGCTATTGCTTATGTTATTAAAGCTGATGAGTTAAAGGAATATACGTTTTTTGCCGCTTTAAAGAAAATTGGGTTTGAAGTTAAGTCAAAAGACTTGCAGGTTTTTATTGGTGGGGCAAAAAAAGGCGATTGGGATATAGGAATAGCTATGGATATGATTGAATTAGCACCCAAATTAGATACTATGATTCTAGTAAGTGGAGATGGTGATTTTGTTCCTTTGGTAAATCATTTAAAACATGCTATGGGTTGCAGAGTTGAAGTAGCAGCTTTTGATAAAACATGCAGTAGTAATTTGAAAGAATCTGCTGATGAATTTATTGATTTAGGAAAAAATACAAAAAAATATTTAATTGCAAACAAACAAAAGTAAATTTTATAAAATTTGAATAAATATTTATTTTTGTAATACTTATGTGGAATTTATATAGAAATAATGCTGTTTTAGAACCATTAGTCTACTCTAATGGAAAAACACAGGAGGATATTGTAAAAGAGGTAATTAAATCAATTAATCAGGGATTTAAAGTCATATTTATAAAAGGTATGTGTGGTACAGGAAAAAGTTCTATTGCACTAAATTTAGCAAGGGTTATTGGGAAAACATCAATAGTTGTTCCAATAAAATCTTTACAAGAACAATATGAATCTGATTACACTAATGATATGTATCTAATTAAAAACAACAAGAAATTAAAAATAAATGTGATAACTGGAAGAAATAATCATATATGCCCTTTTAATAATTGCAGAGCAGATAATCCAAAACTTCCATGCATAATTGAGATTAGAGATGAAAATGCGGATGAACTAAAAAGATACTTAAAACTAAATAAACTTGTGAACGAAAAAAATTTTGAAAACATAAAAGACATAAAAAGATTTTCTATTGCTCCTTCTTGTGATTATTGGGCCCCGATACTTCCTGAAGAATTTAAAATAAATATCTTTAAAAATTTTACATTTAAGAAATATAAGGCTGTTAATAACAAGATATATCACATTTACAAAAGGAAGAAGGGATGTAGTTATTATGACCAATTTGATAGTTATGCTGATTCTGATGTGATAATATTTAACAGCAAAAAATATGAATTGGAAAATTTAATGAATAGAAAACCTTCTACTGAACTCGAGATTATAGACGAGTGTGATAAATTTTTAGATGATTTATCTAATCAAAAAATACTTGATCTTAACTATTTATCTCTATCTTTAATTAATTTAAAAACTAATGATAGAGCATTAACTCTTTTAATAAATGATATTAATAATTTAATTAAAAACATTATAAAAAAAGATTATGGGAATGAAATCTATTCGATAAAGGATACTAAAATTCTAGATCTATTAAAATATTTCTTGGATAATCCTGAATTGGAAAATTTGATAAATATAGAGGATTATAGTTATGTTACTAAAGGATTTGAAGTAGCGAGATCATTTGAAAACTTTTTTGATAAAACTTATCTTTATTTTCATAAAAACAAAAAAGATCATACTTGTGTAACTTTAGTAACTATAAACCTTAAAAAGAAATTTAAGGATTTTCTTGATAAAAATAAAATATTTATAATGATGAGCGGAACTATTCATTCAAAAGAAGTTTTGGAGAATATTTTTGGAATTAAAGATTTCAAGATTATTGAAGCTGAAACTATAAACAGTGGGAAGATTACTGTGATAAAAACTGGTTTAGAAAAAGACTTTAGATATAAAAATTTTATTAATAATAAAGTAACAAGAAAAGAATACTTAGTTGCTTTAGATAAGTGTGTCGAAAAGTCTAAAAAGCCTGTCCTAGTTCAAATAAATAGCTTCAAAGACTTACCTGATAAAAAGGAATATGAGAGATATAATCTTAAATATCTTAAAACAAAAGAAGAATTAATTTATGATCAAAAAAGATATAGAAAAGGAGAACTAATTAGAAAATTTAAGAACGGAGAAATAAAAGTTTTATTTTCTACACAATGCATTAGAGGTGTTGATTTCCCTGGTGAAAAATGCAATAGTATTATTTTTACAAAATACCCTTATCCTGATGTTAATAATTTATTTTGGAGAGTTTTAAAAAAGACTAATCCAAACAAATACTGGATGTTTTATTATGATAAAGCTAGAAGAGAATTTTTACAAAGATTATATAGAGGACTAAGATTTAAAGGGGATCATATTTATTTATTGAGTCCGGATATTAGAGTACTTAATAACCATAATATTTAAATTTCAAAGCAATTTCATATAACCAAATGAAAAATTATATGTTTTTAGATATTGAAACTGTTCCTATCAAAATAGAACATGAAGATATTAGAGAGTATTTAATGGATAAAAAGATAACAAAAGATATGAGAAGTTTAAATCCTAATTATTCTAAAATTATTATGATTTGTATCAAGATTAACGATATTATTAAAACCTTCTCTGGCGAAGAAAAGAAGCTATTAGAAGAATTCTGGAATTTTTTGGATGAGCATAAGGATTGTATATTTGTTACATATAATGGTTATAAATTTGATATACCTTTTTTGGTAATAAGAAGTTGTATTAATAATATTAAAATTCCAATTAATATCAACAGAAATAGATGGAATATGGAGAAGTCTAATCATTTTGATGTGATGTTGTTTTTTTCCCAAAATGAAACATTTATTAATCCAAATCTTACAGTATTAGCAAATATGCATAATATTGAAATAAAGGGTGAAAGATTTGATGGGAGAGATATTGAAAGGCTTTATAAAAATAATGAACTTGAAAAAATAGAGGAACATTGCAAACAAGATGTTGAAATTCTTGAAGGTGTTTTTAAAAAGATTTGTTTAGGGTATTTAGAAAATTAAACGAAAGGTTTAAAAAGAACTATAACTTTTGATTGAGTAATCAAGATATGCTGGTTCTCAATTACTCAATCTATTAATAATAAGAAAAGTGTATTTATAAACTTTTCGAAGGAGAGAAAATGAAGAAAGAAAAATATGTATTGGATACAAGTGCTGTAATAGAAAAAATAGCATCAAAGCTAATAAAAAAGAAAGAAATATCTGGAACTATATTAATTCCTAATGCTGTTGTTTCTGAATTGGAAAATCAAGCAAATAAAGGTTTAGAAATAGGATTTATTGGCTTAGAAGAGATTCAAGAATTAAGAAAATTAATAAACGTTCAATTTGTGGGGGAAAGACCAAATATAGAGCAGATAAGACTAGCAAAATCTGGAGAAATTGATGCGTATATAAGAAATATTGCTGTAAAAGAAAAGGCTATTTTAATAACAGCAGATTTGGTACAAGCAGAATCTGGTAAAGCTTTTGGTATAAAAGTTAAATATTTTAAAACAAGAGAAAAAAGAGAGAAATTAAGGTTTGAGAAGTATTTTGATAACAAAACAATGAGTATTCATCTAAAAGAAGATTGTTTTCCTCAGGCTAAGAAAGGGAAACCTGGTGAATGGGAACTAGTAAATGTTGGTAAGAAAAAATTAACTCAAAAAGAATTACAGGAGATAAGCAAAGAAATTGTAGAAAATTCTAGAGTTGATCCTGAAACATTTATAGAAATTTCAAGAAGAGGAAGTACTGTAATACAATATAAAAATTACAGAATAGTTATAGTCAGACCCCCTGTTGCAGATGGTTGGGAAATAACTGCAGTAAAACCAATTAAAAAGTTAAAATTAGAGGATTATAATTTAAATAAAGAATTGTTTAATAGAATAAAAGAAAAATCAAGAGGAATTATAATATCTGGAGAACCAGGATCAGGAAAATCAACATTTGCACAAGCATTAGGAGAATTTTTTATTATTCAAAAGAGAATAGTTAAAACTGTAGAAAGTCCAAGAGATTTACAGATTAGTGATGAAGCTACTCAATATTCTAAAAACTTTGCAGACAGTGAAGAGATACATGATATTTTATTTTTATCAAGACCAGACAATATTATATTTGATGAGATGAGAGATACACCGGATTTTAATTTATATTCTGATTTAAGATTAGCGGGAAGCGAATGTATAGGTGTTGTTCATGCAAGCTCTCCAATTGATTCTGTTCAGAGGTTTATTCCAAGATTAGATGTTGGAATGATACCAAGCATTGTAGATACTGTTTTATTTATAAAGGCTGGTAAAATTAAAAAAGTTTTAAGTTTGAATTTGTTAGTGAAAGTTCCTACTGGTATGACTGAAAGCGATTTAGCAAGGCCTGTTGTTGAGGTTAGAGATTTTGATACAGGAAAATTAGAATATGAAATTTATACTTATGGTGAACAAACTGTTGTTATTCCTGTAAGTGAAGAAAAATTAAGCGGTATTAAAGAATTAGCTAAACAGGTTATTAAAAATGAGTTTAGAAGATTTAGCAAAGATATTGATATTGAGTTAATTGGAGATAATAGGATAATTATAAAGGTTCCTGAAGAAAAGATTGGAAATATAATCGGTAAAAAAGGTGTTAATATAGAAAAAATTGAAAATAAATTAGGTTTAAGTATATTGACAATCGTTGTAGCATCTTTCCTTCTGGT
>CAZRVI010000027.1:0-4982 GCA_964603525.1 Candidatus Woesearchaeota archaeon
GGGCCAAATGTATTTAATCTGTATTCCCACCCAAACTGATCTATTACTAATTTAGCTATTTCAATTAATCCTTGTTTGTTTGTTCCTGTAAGTCTTATTTTTCCTCTTTCGTCAATAAAACCATCTCCAACCACATATCCAATAAATTTAGCTAATTCTTTGTTAAGATTTAATTTATTTTTATTTACAGGAAAATTAACTTTAAAAACTTTATCTCCTATTTTAAAATCTTTGGTTTTAACTTCATTATTTTTTTCATCAAAGCAGATATGATCATATGTTGCTTCATAGCAGGATTCTCTTGTTTGAATTAATCTTAATGATTTTTTAATATCTTTATAACAAGTTCCTTTAAGTATCTTGGTCCAGTATTCTCCGTTCCATACAAAAGCACCCTTATATTTGTCTAGTATTCCTTCATACCTATGTTTTTCTGTTTTGAATAAATCTTCAATTGGAAGAACATCTATTTTTCCATTCAGATTTAAAATTAATGGAGAATTTTTTGGTATTGATTCATGGTTAAACAGAATACCATTGCAAGCAAACATATTATAACTTTCTCTATAATTTATGGTAGTCCAATATCCATAAACTTTAGCAACACCATAAGGGCTTCTAGGATGGAATCTTGTTTTTTCATGCTGTGGAACTTCACTAACTTTTCCAAACATTTCGCTTGAGCTAGCTTGATAAAATTTAGCATTTGGTTTCACCAATCTTACAGCCTCTAGCATTCTTGTAACACCTATTCCAGTTATATTTCCAGTGTAATCAGGAGATTTCCAAGAAAAAGGAACAAAACTTTGAGAAGCTAAATTATAGACTTCATCAGGATCAGATTCTTTAACAGCCTCAATTAAAGATTTTAAATCATTTAAATCCCCTTCAATTATTTTGATCTTATCTAAAATATGAGAAATTCTACTAAAATCTGGTTTACTTATTCTCCTAACCAAACCATAAACCCAATAGCCTTTCTCTAATAAAAATTCAGCTAAATAACTTCCATCTTGTCCTGTAATTCCAGTAATTAACGCTCTTTTAACCATTTTAGTTCTTAAATATTTAGTTTATTTATAAAATTTATTATAGATTATAATAATCTTTATATATTTGTTTTTGGTACCAATTTGTACCATGGGAATTACTTCAAAATCAATTCATCTTAGATTACCTAAAAATTTACATAAAAAAATTCAAAAGTTGAAAGAGTCTTTAGGGTTTTCAAATATCCAGGAATTTCTAAGGGATCTATTAAGAAAACAAATAAATAATAAAAAATGATAAAAACTTTTTTTCAAAAGTTAGCAATAAAAGCAATACTTAAAAGATTGCCTAATGCTTCTGATAAAAATATAATAAGAATCCTTAAGCTTGCAAAAAGATTAACATCAAAAAAATATAAAAAAGTAGTTAAATTTGTTATTAAAAAAATGGAACAAAACCACCCCTCTTTACATTTATTCAAATACATTTTATTTAATTTGAATCCAAATTGTAGGGATAAATTAGCAATTAATCTGTTTATAAATTCTTTACTAATAGGGGCAAAAACACGTGAAAGGTATAAAGAGATTTATGGATATCCTCCTCCATATTTGATGGTTATTTCTCCAACAATGAAATGCAATCTAAAATGTATAGGATGCTATGCTGGAATGTATCAACAAAAAGAAGATTTAGATTTTGAAACAGTGGATAGAATACTTACAGAAGTAAAAGAAAAATTAGGTATATATTTTGTAACAATTTCTGGTGGTGAACCATTTGTATGGCCACATCTATTTGATATATTTAAAAAACATAATGATGTCTATTTCCAAGTTTATACTAATGGAACTTTAATAACAGAAGAAATAGCTAAAAAGCTTGCAGAGGTTGGTAATGCTGCTTGTGCAATTTCAGTTGAAGGTTTTGAAAAGGAAACAGATCAAAGAAGAGGTAAAGGAGTTTACAATAAAGTTCTTAAAGCAATGAAAAATTTAAAAGAAGCAGGGGTTTTATTTGGATTTTCTGCAACACCAACAAGATATAACACAAATATAATTGTTTCAGATGAATTCGTTGATTTTTATATTAATAAAGGATGCACCTTTGGTTGGTATTTCCAATATATTCCAATCGGATTAAAACCAGACATATTATTAATGGCAACACCAGAACAAAGGCAGTATTTAAGAAAAAGAATTAAAGAAATGAGAAAAACAAAAAGGATTTTTTTTGGAGATTTCTGGAATGATGGTCCTTTTGTTGGAGGATGTATGGCTGGAGCTTCACATCATGGTCGTGGTTCTTATTTTCATATAAACTGCAATGGTGATGTTGAACCATGTGTATTTGTACATTTTGCAGTTGATAATATTAAAAATAAATCATTAATAGAAGCACTAAATTCAGATTTTTTCAAAGCAATAAGAAATGAACAACCTTATACTGAAAACTTATTAAGACCTTGTATGATAATTGATAATCCTAATATACTGAGAAATGTTGTTAAAAAATGTAATGCTAAACCAACCCATCATGGAGCAGATTCTGTAATAAATGATACCAAAATAATAAAACATTTAGATGAATATTCTAAAAAGATGGCTGAACTAACAGAACCAATATGGGAAAAAGAATATAAATCTTAATTCTATTTAAATTCTTATGCCTGTTAATCCAACTATAGAATATCAAAAAGCAGAAAGGGAATTTTCTGAAGCTAGAACTATTTCTGAAAAATTATCAGCTTTGCATAAAATGCTACAAACCGCTCCTAGCCATAAGGGAGCAGAAAATCTAAGAGCAGAAATTAAAAGTAAAATTGCAAAATATAAAAAATTAGCAGAAAAAGAAAAGCAACAAAGAAAAAAATCTTCAACACAAGCAATTAAAAAAGAAGGTGCAGCAACAGTTTGTATAGTGGGAACAACAAATTCAGGAAAATCCACTTTACTAAAAAATTTAACTAATGCAAATGTAAAAATCTCTAATTATCCATACACAACAACCAAGCCAGAAATAGGAGTTTTAGATTATAAAGGAGTTAAAATTCAAATAATTGAAATTCCTTCAATAATTGAAAATTATATTAACACAGAAAACGGACCATTTAATTTATCCATAATAAGACTTGCTGATCTATTAATTTTAACAGGAAACATAGGTTTAGTTAAAAAAGAACTAGAGAAAGAGGATATTAATATTAAATTTATTATATATAAAAACCAAGAAAACATCAAAGATATAATATGGGAAAATTTAGATTTAATCAAAGTATATACAAAAGAACCAGGAAAAAAACCCAAGTTTCCTCCAGTACCTTTAAAAAAAGGTTCAACAATAAAAGAGCTAGCAAAGGAAATCCATCAAGATTTTATTAAAAAATTTAAATTTGCAAGAGTTCAAGGCACATCTGTAAAACATCAAAATCAGCATTGCGGACTAAATCACAAATTGCATGATGAAGACATAGTAGAGCTACACATTAGATAATTCTTCTTTATAAATACTTAAAACCTTATTCTTTACCCTATTAGGCATATCATAACTATAAATTTTAAAAAATTTATTATATAATTCATCCTCTCTTTCTTTAGCTTCTTGCAAGTAATTTCTTTTAAAGTAATCAATTAAATAACCCTTTTCTTTATTTTTATAAGCTAAATAATAAGCTAATAGTTGTTGATCTCTACTTTCCTCACTTTTTTCATAACAATCTTGTTTTTTGAATAAACTATAATATTTTAAAAATTCTTTTCCGAATAAATTCCTTAAACCAACTAATCTAGAATCAAAACCAAAAGCTTTCATAAATAAAAACAATCTCGCACATTTATTGCAATCATGACACCATCTTTCCTCACTACTAGCATTTAAACAATCACAACTAATTTGATATTTTGCTAAATTACTATATCTTCCAAACAGAATCTTAGTTACAGCAATATTAGTTAGTGGTTTTATAACACTAAAAATACCAGCATGGTTATTAGTTAATCTTTTAATAATCTTATCAATTAGATTTTCACCAATATCGCTTTGATCAAAACTAGGATATGATTTATATCCATCTTTGTTTATAAAGCTAAAATTCATATCCTGCTGATTTCCAAAAATAACATATTTCTTATCAAAGTAATACATTATTGGTAATGATAACAAACAAAAACCTGTTGTCATATGGGAATAACCTAAACATGTCTCACCTTTATTCCAGTATTCAAAATCATTCAATTGCTCAATTTCGTTTTTTATTATAATACTCTTAAGATTAAATTCTTTAGAGATCTTTTTATTATGCTTCAACTTTAAATTATTTTCAGCAGGACTTACAGTATCATTAACATAAATACAAACAGGTTTTAAACCTATTTCATTGCATATACCTAAAGTAAGCAAACTATCTTTCCCACAAGAAAAAGGAATAACACAATTTTCACTTAAACTTTCTTTGAATTCCACTTCTTTATCTTTAAAACTAAACATATATTTGATGTTTAAAAATCTCTTGATGGTTTTGTTAGTATTACTTCTATAATCCTCAACAGAATTTGGTATATTTCCTAAAATTATCTTATTAACTAGCTTTTTAATAACAGGTTTTCCAGTATTATAAACTAATTTATTTTTTCTAGCAATTAAAGGCAAATTAACACTAGAAACATAAGCAAAATTATCTAATAAAACATCCTTATATGGGTAAACTTTCCATATTTCTTCTGGATATTTCAAATAAAAATTTTTATTATCAAATCTAACTTTTACCCCTTGTTTTATAATTCTAAAATTAATATCCATCTAAAAATAAAAAATATATTAGAAATATTTAAAAATATCCTTTTTCTAAACTAACTTATGCCAATAAAATTTATAGGTTTAATAAACTTTAATACTTTGGAATCAGAAACAATTAAAAAACTAGCAAGGCAATATTATGATAAAATTCTTCGAGATATAAAAGATGCATTACTAGTTCTAGATGCAAAAAAATA
>CAZRVI010000027.1:4992-9822 GCA_964603525.1 Candidatus Woesearchaeota archaeon
TGGTACATATTATGAAAATGTAAATATTCTTTTCATTCAAGAATAGAATCTGGTTCTACAGTAATACTAACAACAAAAGCATCAGATTGGGATTTAAGAAGAACTCTACATAAACTATTTCAAAAATTAGAAAGAGAATTACAACACAAATATAAAACAGAAGGGCATCCCCCAAAACCTTAATATTTTTTCTTAATTACATAATATGCAGTTATTATAATTACAACAAACAATGCAATAAAAATAGGGATAACATAATATCCAACATTAATCTTATCTTTTATTATATCTTCGCTTTCAGTTAAATCTTCCTTTTTAACATGAGGAACATACTTTGGATTTGGAAAACATCTTCTATTATTGCAATAGCCTTCACACTTACAATTATCACAATATTTATTGTCAATATCAATCTCTATTTCAACATTATTTTTATTTATATCATCAACTCTTATTGTAAATATATCTTTAGAAATTCCATCCTCCGTTACTATATGCTTCTCTCCATTAACGCAAATAATAAATTTCTCTTTATTTTTATCAATGTTCATTAAAGTTATATTTACTCCTTCCTTATAGTAGCTATCATATATATTCAAGGTAACATCCACACTTCTTGCATAAACTATGGAAATCATTAATAGCAAAAATAAAATTATCAATCTTTTCATTACTGTTTTTCTATGTTGTTTCAATTATTTAATTTTATTGAAAACCTTTATATATTCTGCAATATCTATTTTAAAATATGAAAATGGTTATTTTAGTAAGAAAAGACCTAAAAATGTCTACAGGAAAAATTTCTGCACAATGCTCACATGCTTCAGTAGAAGCTGTTTTAAAATCAAACAAAACAAAAGTTCTAAAATGGCAACTAGAAGGCTCTAAAAAAGTAATTCTTAAAGTAAACTCTTTAAAAGAACTTAAAAAATATGAAAAACTAGCTAAAAAAGCTAAGCTTAAAACAGCTTTAATTAAAGATGCAGCTAAAACATTTTTCAAAAAACCAACTTATACAGTATTAGCCATAGGTCCTGATCAAGATAAAAAAATAGATAATATAACAGGAAAACTAAAAATACTTTAATCTATCAAATAGCATACCTTCTAAAATATCTTATTTTAGCTACCTCTCCTTCACAATCTTTACATATTTCAGAATCAGAACTGGAAGGTTCCAATATTGAATTTCCACATAACAAACATATTTTTCTTTTGTTTTTTCTTATGTTAGTATTCTTTTCTTTCATTCACTTCACCTCTTTTCTATTTAGAATTTATAAACTTTCTAATAGCATTAATACAAACCTCACTTCTTGATCTATATCCAAGATGTTTATTTTTCTCAATAAATTTTTTTACTTCTTTTAATAAATCCAAAGGAATCTTAACAGTCCCATATTTCACAACCATTTTTCTATAATCTATATATAGACCATTATATAAATATTTTGTAAGCTTTCTAGAACTCAACCATATAAGCTACATATATAAGTTATTTTTTTCTTAAAATATTCTCTTTTATTAGTTCTTTAACAGCTTCTTTTATTCCTTTATTTAAATAATATCTTCCAAATAATAATCTTAATGCATGCTTAACAACATCTGCTCTACTAATATAAAGACCTTTGCTGTTCATAATAAACCTATCAATCTCTTTTCCTAAAGCTTCTGGAATCTTTATAGAATCATATTTTATTTTTATAGCATCTTTAGTCTTAACCATATATTACTTAAATCCAATAAGTAATTTAAATAAATTTCTATTATAAAGTTAATATTAGAATATACTACTCTTCAGAAACGAAAAACATATAAATACTATAAAAGCCTATATATACCATAATGACATCATATATAACACACAAAAATTTGGAAGAATATACCTATGAAGAATTAATTAGGTTGAGAAATCAAGCTCTTGAAAATAGAAACCCAATTGTTTTTGGAGAAATATCAGATCATCTTGGAAAAACATGCTTTCCTGAAGGTTCTCTAGAACGTGAATTATATGAACAATATCAAACAGAAAAAATGAAATACAGTTTTCCTCAATACCCACAAGCTTCCCAAAACCCCCTCTTTAGTTCAAAAATTAGATTAGGAGATATTATTATTTCTATTCCTATAAAAGACTATAATGCTGCTAAAAGAATAGTTGGCAACATGAGATCTATGAAATGGACTAAAAAAAATCTTGTAGATATAATAATAAGCCTAAATGGAAATGAAAAACTACGTAACTTTTTAGAAAGAGATTATAGAATATTGCAATTGATAGGGAGAATTATTTATAGAAACGCTAAAAGTTTAATAAAATGAAATCAATTAATAGTATAATAAAAGCAAATAGATTTTTAATAAGATTAAATGGTAATCCTTTATCTAAATTATCAGAACAATCTTTAAGAGAGTTAGTGGGTATTTATTATCCAAGAATAAAAGTTAGGGGTGGTTCATGTAATGTAACAGAAGCTCCTAGAGAAAATCTTTATCGCGTTGCAGAGAGACTTCATGAAAGAGCTAAAAAAATAGTAAGTAAAGATCCAAGACAATTTCTTTATAGAAATTTATTAAAACTAAGAAATATAATATACACCCTTCTTTCTAGATCAGATAAAGAAGCTAGTTCCCATAGTAGTTTAAGAGAAGAGATGGAAATTCTAGAAGAAAGAGTTTGTATACAGTTTGAAGGTTGTAATATAGAAGACGAGGAATTAGACGAATATTATAATGGTCTTAAAAAAAGAAAAGAAGCACTATCCAAATCATACATTTAAATATAATTAAATTTATTCTTAATTTATAAAAATTAAATTTTAAGTATATTAAACAATTAAACTTTAACAATTATATTTTCCATCAAAAATATTAGGCATTCAGGAAATCCTTTAAATAAATAGACCAACTTCCAAAGATTTAGGAAAAACCAAAAAGGGATGGTCTAACTATTAAAAGATTTCACTAAAGGCTTTAAAGAAAAATATTTATATATCTCTTATATTTTACTAAAAAGTAAAATATGTAAAATTAGACTTAAAAATGACAGACAAAATCAAAAACGAATTTATATACAGGGTAGGTAAAATTGGAAAGCAATGGGGAATGGGAGAGCCTGCTGGAAAAGTATGGGGAGTTCTTCTTTTTAATAAGATGCCCTTAACCCAAAAGGAGATCGCGAATCAATGTAGATATAGTATTGGTTTAGTTAGTCGAAGCATAAACTTGTTAGAAAATTTAGGTATGATAACAGATGTCGGAAAAAAGGAAAAAGAAAAACTATACAATGCTACAATAACAGCCATAGATTTCTTTGGGAAATTAATGCAAAATTTTATGGAGCAAAATATAAGACCAATAATTTCATTGCTTGAATTAAGTCTAGAAAAGGAAAAAGATAATGCAATTAAATCTAGAATGAATGTGTTAATTAAAGATTATTCTACAATAAATTCAATGTTAGAACTTTTTTCAAAGATGTTAGAATCTAAGAAGTCCTCAATAAAAAAACCCAGGAAGAAAAAATGAAAACTACAGCCATAGTTCCTGTCTTTAATGAAGAAAAAACAATTAAAAATGTATTGACTACTTTAAACAAATCTAGGATAATAGATGAAATTATAGTTGTAAATGATGCTTCTACTGATAAAAGTTTAAAGAAAATTAAAAGTTTTAAATCAAAGAAGCTAAAAATAATTTCTCTAAAAAAGAACTTAGGAAAAAGTGATGCAGTTAAAATAGCCGCCAAAAATCTAAAAACAGATATTTTATTTTTTTGTGATGGAGACTTAATTAATCTAAAAGAAGAGCATGTTAATCAGATAATAGAACCTCTTAGAGATAGAAAAATTGCAATGTCTATTGGTTTAAGAGATTATGGGTTGATGGGTAATTTTTTTTACAAAAATGGATTTTTTCCTTTAATAGCAGGGGAGAGGGCATTGCATTATTCAATTTTCAGAAATGTAATGAAAAATCCACTTGTGAAAGGTTATGGTTTGGAAGTTGTGTTGAATGATTATTGCAAAAGGAACAATATTCCAATTTACAAAAACATTATGAAAGGTCTAAAACAGACTGTTAAGACAAAAAAGTGGAAAAATGGTGCTTATCTTTTAGTAAAAGAGATGTTTCAAGTTTTTTTTGTGATATTAATGTTGAAGGTAAAAAATCAATGGATTTAAATTGGTAATGAAATGAAAAAAATAAAACGTTCTGTGAATAAAAAGTGTAAAGTAAAAGACCCTAAGGTACTTTTAGTTTATCCAAATTATCCAGATACATTTTGGGGTTTTAAATATGCTTTAAAATTTATCTTTAAAAAGGCAACTTATCCCCCCTTGGGATTATTAACTATAGCAACAATGCTTCCAAAGAAATGGAAGAAAAAACTTGTAGATATGAATGTAGAAAAATTAAGTGATAAGGACATAAAATGGGCTGATTATGTGTTTATTAGTGCTATGATTGTTCAAAAAGAATCTGTAAAAAAAATTATTAATAAATGTAAAGAATTTGGGGTTAAGGTTGTTGCAGGAGGTCCACTTTTTACTGCAGAACATGAAGATTTTGAAAATGTAGATTATTTTGTGCTTAATGAAGCTGAAATTACATTACCTCTTTTTTTAGAAGATTTGAAAAAAGGGTGTCTTAAGCATATTTATGCTTCTAAAGAATTCCCAAATATAAAAGATACCCCAATTCCATCTTGGGAACTTATAAATATAAAAAAATATTCATCTATGAATATTCAATATTCCAGAGGATGTCCTTTTAATTGTGAATTTTGTGATATAACAACTCTTTTTGGCAGAAAAGTAAGAACAAAAA
>CAZRVI010000028.1:0-8642 GCA_964603525.1 Candidatus Woesearchaeota archaeon
TTTTCGTGTATTTAGAAATAAGAATATTGATGATTTTTATGATTCATTAGCTGCAGGTTTAATAGCTGGATTTATCCTTTTAATTTTTACAAAACCAGAAATTGATATTTTAAAAATGCTTATAGTTATACTAGCGTGTTTAAGTATTATTACTATAGACAAAAAATTAAATTCATAGTGGCAACCTGCATTAAATGCGGATACCAATTAGTGCTACTGCCTAAACGAATGAAGTATAAGTGCCCAAAATGCAGCAACTTATACCCACAAATAAAAATAGACAACATAGAATTCAGAAAATACAATAAATTACAAAGAATCTTAGATATACAAAATCTAAAATTACCAAGAAAACAAAGAATAAAACTAACTCCAGAACAGAAAAGACAAAAAAGATTGGAATA
Organism: Candidatus Woesearchaeota archaeon; assembly: GCA_964603525.1. Classification (GTDB taxonomy): domain Archaea; phylum Nanobdellota; class Nanobdellia; order SCGC-AAA011-G17; family JACPIM01; genus CAZRVI01. The sequence goes on from CAZRVI010000028.1 coordinate 405, forward strand.
TTACAAGAAAAATTATCAAAAACTACTAGAACTAAACAGAAACTGGAGAAGAAACAACAAAGATAAAAGAAAAATACAAAGAAGACTACACAGACTAAAAAACCTAGAAAAAGAAAGAACATTAGCAAGAATAAGAAGACAAAGAGGCTTACAAAAGGCTTTAGCACTGCTCACAATAGAAAAAGAGCTTTAGAAAGCCTCTAACATCAAAATATTCAAATCTCCGCCCACTTTTTTACTTTCCGAACTACTGGTAGTTCCGAAAAATATTTAAATAACCCTATATTAGTTTAAAAAAGCCCGCCATGTGAGAATACTCAATGGAGCTTACGGCAGAGCCAAGCTATGAGCTTGGGAGTTAGTGCTGCGGGCAATATTATATTAATATAATCAATATAATCAAATAACACTAGAACAAGATTACAATCATTCATCATATTTCATTAAAATTAGTTTAAATTATAATTAAGTATAATTAGTCTTGTTCTATAGTTTAGGGGGGATTAAAATGGGTAAAATTAGCCCTGTATCATATAAATACATAGTTCATACTAATATTTCAATTGAAGGTGTTGTTGACAGACCAGATGTAATTGGAGCCATATTTGGTCAAACAGAGGGTCTTTTAGGCTCTGAATTAGAGCTTAGAGAACTACAAAGATCTGGAAGAATAGGAAGAATAGAAGTTACTTTAGAAACAAGAGCAGGTAAAACTGAAGGCACAATAATTATCCCAAGTTCTTTAGATAAGGCAGAAACAGCAATTATAGGAGCTGCTTTAGAAACCATCCAAAGAATAGGTCCTTGTAATGCCAAGGTTAAAGTAGACAAAATAGAAGATGTTAGGATTTCTAAAAGAAATTATGTTATAGAAAGAGCCAAATCCTTGCTTAAAGAGCTTACAGAACAAATATTGCCTGATTCTCAGGAAATTACTGATGAAGTAACTCACTCAGTAAGAATGATGGAAATTAGAGAATATGGCAAAGATAGACTGCCAGCTGGACCAAATATCGATGATTCTGAAGAAATTATAGCTGTAGAAGGTCGCGCTGATGTTTTAAATTTATTAAAGCATGGAATCAAAAATATAATTGCCATGAATGGAACATCAGTCCCACAAACAATTATAGATTTATCAAAGAAAAAAGTATTAACAGCATTCGTAGATGGTGACCGTGGTGGTGATCTAATTGTAAAGGAATTAATAGCATTAACAGAGCTTGATTATGTAACAAAAGCACCAGATGGTAAGGAAGTTGAAGAAATAACAAAAAAGGAAATTCATAAAGCTTTAAGAAACAAGGTAGCAATAGAGCAAATAAAAATGGAGATATCTGAACAAGAAAAACAACCAACTTATCATAAAAGAGTAACACAAACAAACAGAAAATTAACATTAACAGAACAAGAAAAAGATAATTTTAAGAAATTATTATATGATTTAATAGGAACAAGAGGAGCTTATATTCTTGATGGAAATCTAAATATTCTTGGAAAGGTACCAGCAACAGAAATCCCACCAACAATAAAAAGTCTAGGATCTGGAATTCACGCAATAATCTTTGATGGGATTATAACAAGAGAATTAGTTTATAATGCAGAAAAAGCCAACATTAAATATTTAGTAGCAATGGACTCAAGAGTTAAACCTTTTGATACAAGAATATATCTATTGACAAACAAAGATTTTAATTAAAAAACTTTAAAAATATCCTTTTCTTCTTTTTATTAATGAAAAAAATAATATTAACAATAATCATAATTTTAATCTTAATTTTTATATTCTATTATTTTGGAATAATTAAACCAAAATGTACAACAGATTCCTGTTTTAATAAAAACATCAAGACCTGTACGCCTTGTAAATATATAAGAATGCAAAATAATAATCTTTACAAATACACAATCTCAAGATCTTTTAGTAACAAATGTATATTAACTATTAAAAACAAAAAAATGGCAATCGGTTCTGATTTTGATGCTAAAAATCTACTTGAAGGTAAATCTATGAAATGTAGAATCCCAAAATCAAAGCTATCAGAAATAGAATTAGATAACATGAAAGATTTACTTAATTATTGTACAGGACCTCTAAAAGAAGGCATTTATGAATTATTATTAAAAAGAATGTATGCATTAGTTGTCTCCCAAATGTCGCATATAGTTAAAGAAGCAGAACAAGTATTAAGAAAAATCTAAATACTTCTTTTACTAACTTTTTGTGTTATATAAACCAAAGAACCAAATATCACAATATAAATTAATAACATTCCTATGCCTTCTATAACATTTCCTAACCCAGAATTATAAATCATTATTTTATTTAATAGAGATTCTCCAATAACAAAAGGATTTAGTTGTGCAATATTTTTAAAGAATCTAGGCAATGTTTCAATTGGTAATACTGTGCTTGAGAAAAATAATAAAATAGCTCCAATAGCCACAGCAGCCATTGTACTGGTTTCTTCAGATTTAAATAAATAGCCAATACATGTTCCTAATAATATAAATACGCTAGCTAAGATAACAACCACAACAAAACTGTTCCCTAAAACACTCATAATATTTTCTTTAAAGAAAAACATAGCAACAATAAATATAATTGCTAATTGTAAACACAAAATTATAATATTTGTTAAATAGTCTCCTGTTAAAAATATCCAGTCCTTTACAGGTGTTATAAAATTTCTAAAATAAGATGCTGCTGTTTTTTCCCTAACAATCAAAATCGAAGACAATAACAAACCAATAAACATTATTATTAAAACTATCAATGTTGGGAATATAAAACTTAAATGTGTATTTTTAGAAGCTAAAGGTTTAACACTGGTTTTTATCGGACTAACCACTGTTTCTGCACTGATACCTCCAATCTCATTTATTTTATCTTTAATATCCTCTAATGTACCTTTTACATCTATAATTTTTATATTATTGTCATCTATAGTAGTACTAATCTCTCCTATACTTAACACACTAGCATTTAATCTATCTTCAAATTTACTTTCAATCTCTTCAGTTTCATTTTTTACTTCATTTATAACATTATAAACGCTTGAAAATGTTACAGCATCAAATCCTCCAGAACTGATTACCTCATCTAATTTTTCTTTAATATAGTCCACCTTAATATCATCAGCATCAAAATCCAGAAGATCAAGATTATTTCTTAATTCTTCTATTTTGGAAGATGCTTCTTCATTTTTACCGCTTACACTTTCTAAAACACCGGTTTTACTTGCTATTTTATTTTTAGCCTCATTCAATGTATCTATTATAACAGTGGTTAATTGCAAACTTATTTCTTCAGTTTTCATTGAAACTTTTTTTGACAAAGTATCTATTATTATCCAAACCAAGTTAATACGGGATTGATCAACATAAAACTTAACATCATCTTTACTCCCTATATCTAGGTTTTCAGGAAACACAGCACAAACATGAATTCTACCATATTTCAAATTATTAATACATGTTTCCTCGCTTTCTAATTTTAATACAGAAAACTTATCTTTTAAATTATCAACCAATGAATCTGAAAGTTCGCTATAACTACTTGAATAAACCCCTACTTTAATATCATATAAGTTAGATGTATTAAATGCACTAGCTATCAAAATAATAATTAATAATGGTCCTAAAAGAACAATCAATGCAGAACTTTTGCTTCTAATTATTAATTTCAAATTTTTTTTAATCAAACCCAAAATAATACTAACTAAAATTATGCTTTTGATTTTCTTGATTAATTTTATATTTTTAAATTTCACCATGTTTAATTACCTTTAAAAAAACCTCGCTTAAAGTTGGTTTTTGCACATCTAATTTTACTACTTTTTCTTTATTCTTTTTAATAAAGTTCAATAATTTAGGCAAAACTTTTTCTCCTTTCTTAACATGTATAACCAATGAATTATCAATAACATAACTTCTGCCGATAACATCTTTCCATTTTTCTATACCTTTTCTTAATTTATCATATTTCCCAGGATAACTTTTTAGGATTATTTCTTCATATTTTAATATGTTTTTTAAATTATTAGGAGTGTCATGCACAACAATTTTACCATCATTTAATATTGCAATTTCATCACAAATTCTTTCAGCATCTGATAGTAAATGAGAAGTCATAATTATTGTGGTTCCATTTTTATTAATATGTTTAATTAATTTTAACATTTCAGCCCTTAATGCAGGATCCAAATCTTCAGTAGGCTCATCTAAAATTAAAACAGAAGGATCATGCACTAATGCACATGCAATATCCAATCTTCTTTTCATGCCTGTTGATAAATTTTCAGCAAGAATATCTTTTGAATCTAATAATTGTACTAATTTTAAAATATTTTTCATATGGGCATTAATAAATTCATCTGTTAGCCCATATAGTTCACCAAAATATCTTATATTTTCTGCAACAGTCAACTTTCCATAAAAAGAATCACTTTGTGTAGCAAAACCAAAATTTCTTATATTTTCTATAACACTTTTTCCTTTAAAGCTTATGCTTCCTTTATCTGCCCTATAAAATCCAATAAGCAGTTTTAATAATGTAGTCTTACCAGAACCATTAACACCAATTATTCCAAGAATCTTTCCTGGCTTTATTTCTAAATTTATTTCCTTTAATACACACTTTCTATTAAAACTTTTACTTACATTTTGGAATACTATATAACCATGATCCTCTTTTGTATTCTTAGTAGGCAAAACTTCTTTATGTTTTAATTTAAATCCAAATACATTTTTATACGAATCTATTAACCTGCTAAATACCCCTTTTTCAATCATAATTATTCTCAATGTAACCTTATTTTTAAACTTTTCTACAACAAGCTTTTACACAAACTAGTAATCTTATAGAACCCTATCAAAATCTTTATAAATAATATCCCTTTAATATAATTAAAATTAAAAATAAGAGGTGATATAAAATGGCTTCTGCAGAACTATGGATTATAAATCTTCTTAAAATATTTTTTGTTATTATAGGAGCACATATAGCAATAACCAAAGTATTGCCAATGTTAAAAGATACATTAAGTAGTCTTGACAAAAAAATGGTAAATGGTTTAATATCTTTATTTGCAGTATTTATTATTATATTTGCAGGTCTAGCAATATTTGAATTTATAACAGCAATTGGAAGCAAAGGGTTTTCATATCTTTTAGTAATAAAACCAGCATTTGATTTAATATTTAGATTAGAATATTACTTCAAATACATAATCCTTGGAGTAATATTAATTCTTGGACTTAAGGCTTTCAAAAAAGCCTAATTTTCTTTTTTAGTTAAATTTATTAACTTAAATAGTTCTTAAAATATTATGGGTGAAAAAATAGGAATAGGTATTGGTACTAATAAATCATTTGGTGTGGTAATTGAAAAAAAAGGTTTATTTAATTTTAATAAACTTTATAGCTTGATAAAAAAATGGTATACTTCTTATAAATACGCTTGGAATGAAAAGGAATTCTCTTGTAAAGTTAAATCAGGAAAAAATGAATTTACCATAGAATATTCAGGTTTCAGAGAAGTTACTCCTTATATAAAATTTAATGTTAATATTCTAATAGAAATAAAAAAAGTTAAAGAACTTAAAATTAAAACTAATAAAAATTTAAGAGGACACATAAAAGCATATTTTAAAGCATACTATGAAAAAGATTACAAAAATAAATGGAAGTTTTTTCCTTTTTTAAGAAAAATTTATGAAGAATATTTCATTAAACAAGAAATTCTTAAATATGAAGGAAAATTATGGGTAGAAGCAAACAAGTTAATCACTAATATTAAAAAAGCTCTTGATTTAATGCAAAGAAAATAAAATCATCTTTTCTTTTTCTTTCTTGCTCTTTTACTTCCCAATTTTTTAATTAATCTTTTTTCCACTTCTAAAATTATTCTTTCCAATCTTAAGATTCTCTTTAAACAATAAATCATTCCTGCTACAGCACCAAGTAAGATGTATAATAAGACATTAGAGCTTACAATTTGTTCAGCCATTATATCACCTCTTTTTAAGATTATATTTTATATACTAATTTAATTTCTTTTACTTTTTAAAGATTACTCTAATTTTAATATCAAACCCATGAAATGAATCTTAACTCCAAAAAACCAAAGCATTTATATAGTCTTACTAGTAATACCTATAAGATTTATAAGAATAGGAGGAATAATAAAAATGGAAATTGATATAACAAAAATTGGAGTTAAAGGACAAATTGTTATTCCCCAAGATATGAGGAAAGATTTGGGATTTCATAAGGGTAAAAAAGTTTTGATTGTTGAAGGAGAAGATGAAATTATTGTTAAACCCCTTAACAAGTTTAAAATGGAAACTTTGGATGAATTAAAAGAACAAATAATTGACATGAAATTAGGTGAAGAAGCAATGAAAGAAATAAAAAGAGGAGAGTGTAGAATTAGAAATGCTAAGCAATTTTTGAAGAACCTGAAAAAATGGGTTGAAAAATAAAAATGAAAGTAATAGAATCTAAAAGCTATATTAAAGATATTAAAAAAATTAAAGATAAGAAAACTAAAAAACAATTATACCAAAAATTAAAGAAAATAATAGAAAACCCAAAAAGAGCAAAGTACTTAAGAAATATCATGAAACTAAAACAAAGTGAAAGAATAGGAAAATTCAGATTAATCTATGAATGGAATCAAAAAGAAGATATATTATATTTATTAAGATTTAGAAAAAGAGGCGAAGTTTATAAATAAACCCCTAATTACTCTAATAATTTTTCTATTAAACTTGCGAAAGCAGGTCTTGTTAAAAATACACCAATACTTACACCAACAATTGTAGTAACAGCAAATCCTCTTAATAACCCTGCTCCAGCATACCATAATGGGATCATAGCAGCAACAGTAGTAGCATAAGCAGCCATAATAATAAAGAATGCTCTTTTAATTCTTTGTTTCCAATTAAAGAATCTTTCACCGCCTTTCAAAACCTCATCTGTTATAACAATTTGATCATCAACACCAGTTCCAACAGCAGCAATTATACCAGCAATAGCAGCCATATCCAAATTCCATTGTATTAAAGCTGCAAAACCTAAAATTAAAAATATTTCAGAAATCATTGTTACAATCATAGGAATAACAATTTTAAATCTTCTGTATCTTACAAATATAACAACCCCAACACCAATTAATGCAAACAAACCAGCTAAAAATGAGTTCCTAACAAATTCCTCTCCTAAAATAGGACTTATTGTATCAACCTTTACAATATCAATTTTTAATGGTAAACTTCCAGTAATCAATATCGTTTGTAACTTACCCATATTACTTAATGCATCATTAATAGCTTCTTGTTGATTAATACCATAACCAGGTCCAGAAATAGCAATTCTTGTTGCCTCCTGCCCTTTTAAATCTTCAGCAATATTCAAACTATCCACTAATTTATCATCTAAATATAAATCTAAAGTTTTCTCTAAATAATTTCTTCCTTCACCACTCATATTAACAGGAATATTTTTTGTAACATCAGCATGCCTTTTAGCAGCCTTTCCACTTAAATGAATAACAAATTCAAATTTACAGTACCATTTATCATCAGCTATCTGAGAACAAGGGGGTCTTACTCCCGAACAACTTCCATCTCCTCTGCAAACAAATGTGATATCTCTCTTACCACCTTCAAATACAGTTTTATTCCCTATTCTAGCTTCAAACTTACCTTGTTTTCCTATTAACTCTTTAACTTCTTTTTTAGTTACACCAGCTATTTCAACTAAAACATATTTATTACCTTCCCAATCACTAGCACTTCTTATTTTTAAATCAGTTAAACCATAAACGTTTAATCTATTATTTAACACAGAAATTAAATCATTTATTTGCTTATCAGTAATTTTTTCATCAGATTTTGGTTCTATTAAAACTCTTGTACCTCCTGCTAAATCTAAACCAACTTTTAAATTGCTTTTTTTAGCTTTCTCAACTTCTATTTCTGGCTTACCTTTATCTAAAAAAGCAAATTCTCCTTTATTAGTATTAATCTTAATCTTAATCTTAGTATAATTAACTCCCTGTTCTAACTTAATATCTTCTATAGCATTTTCAAAATCTTCCAAGCTTGTAATTTGTTTATTATTAATAGAATATAATATCATACCTTTTTCCAAACCATTTTCTGCAGCAATACCAGAAACAGATTTTATTTGTACACCTTTTGCTAAAGGATTAGGACTTATCGCAAATAACAT
>CAZRVI010000029.1:0-8321 GCA_964603525.1 Candidatus Woesearchaeota archaeon
ATCTCACGAAAAGTAATAATTATTATAATTAATAAACAGATAAATATTGGAATAGTAAGTTTATTTAATGTTAATGCTAAAAGTATTAATATAACGATGAAAATATTAAGTAGTATTTTAACCATTTTTATTTATCTTAATTAAAAATAGGATTTTTCTCTTATCACTTTATAATTAGATTTCTTTTTCTTAGTTTTCTGTTGTAATTTAGAAAGTTTAGCATTTCCAGATTTTATTTCCCTATAACCTAAAAATTTCCTTTTTCCTGTCAATATATCTGTTCTATAAGCTTTAAAATCATGACCTCTTCCTGTCCTTTTATATTCTATTCCCTGAATTGCTGCATTCAATACAGCACTTTCTTCTGCTATTTTTCCTCTTTGTCTATTTTCAGCAATTACTTCTCTTTTTAATTGTTTTTTTGATATTCTTCTTCCAAAAATATCTTTTTTTATTAAATTTCCAAAAATGTCTCTTGGCATTATTAACACCCCCTAAACATTAATAATACAAAGAACTTTAAAAAGATTTCCTAACTTATTATTTTAAATAAATACATCTTCATATAATTTCATTTTCATTTTTATCCATACCTCATTATAAGATTATTTAATGAATTAAAAAGTAAAGTTGTAAGTTTATCTGGGTCTTTATTTTTTAAACTCCACTTATAACTTGCTTCCTCACTAATAAATTTAAAGTTTTTAATAATCCCTTCTTGGTTTTTATATTTTAAATTAATAAACTTATTATACCCAAATCTACCAAACCATCTTTCTTTATTTTCTAATTTAATATGTACTATCTTTTTATAAGGGACTCTATAAATAGAATTATTTTTTTCGAAGATTAATGCTTTAGTAGTCATTATAAGATTAATATCTTTAGATAAAAAACCTAATTTAAAATATTCATTAAATCCTTCTACTGCCCCAATATGTTCTTCTTCAATTATATCCTCTCCTTTCTTAAGAGTTACCATTTTTTTATTGTTTTACTCCACATTTTTTACAAAATTTACTTCCTGGTTTTATTTCTTCACCACATTCAGAACAATATTCTTTGTCCTCTTCATCATCACTGTCATCATTGTCTTCATCATCTTCAGTATCCTCATCATCTTCTAAATCATCATCTTCATCTTCTACTTCTATTTCATCTTCATTATTTTCATCTTCATCAGAAGGATTTTCTTTATTTGATCTTGATATTAATCCTTTCAAAATAGAAATTATACCTATAACTACTACAGCCCACCCATATTTACCTAAAAAAGATGTACTTATCCATCCTAATCCAATTAAAATAATTCCTAAGATTACCATTCCAGCATTTAAACTACTCATTTTCCATCTCCTAAAATAAAAAAAGAAGATATAAAATCTTCTTTAACTTCTGGATGATTTACCCCATAGATAAAACACTAGCAACACTATTACTACAATTCCAACAACTATTGCCCATTTAGGAATTCCAACACCACCAACATCAACAACTTCACTTGCTTTACAGCTTGTTTTTCCTTCTGGACATTCAGGATTACTCATATCACTAACAAATGGTATAGTTTTATCCAATCTTAATTCTCTATAATCCATGTCTTGAGGCTCATCTACATATACTCCATTCATTTTAAGATATTTCTTTGTTGAAGTTCCACCAGTAACAGTAGTTTTTTGACCTTTAATTACAACTTCGGCTTTTGTTTCATCTGCACTCTTGACAGTTACTTCAAGAATACCTATAAGGTCTGTAGTTCCTACTTCTATTTCTTTTTCCTTATCGTCTATCTTAATTGTTGCAACTGCTGGTTTAGCTTCTTCATCTTCTGTTGCTTCGGTAGCAGCAACGAAATTAGTCATAGATACTTGGAATCCAGAAACATCTGTAATTTCAGAAGTTATAGTGTCATCAAAGTCTATATCTGTAGTGGTTTTTTCTCCACCATCAAGCTTTTCTTTGTATGGAATGTATTTAATTATACATCCTGCTCTTTTATCTCCTGGTGTATCTGCTTCAATAGTTAATGACATAGATTTTTGGTATGGTCCAGAATCCATAGTGAATATTGGACTTACATATTGAGCTCCACTTCCACTGCCTACACCCATTGAAGATGAAACAACAGCATCATCTGGGCTTCTACACCAAATAAATCCTTCTATTTTATGCGTCATATCTGTATTAACTACATCAAAAATTAATTCTGCAGATTTTTTTCCTGCTACACCTGGATTTGTTCTTTTTAGTTGAATAGACATTCCAGCTGCAAATACATTGCTAACCAAAAACATCCCTACAACTAAAAATAAAAATAGCTTTCCAAATTTCATTCTTTAACCCTCCTTTGAATTTTTTTTATTTTCATAGTATAATTATAGTTTGAAACAGTATATATTATTATACTGAAACAATATGAAACATTCATTTTAACTAAAAATACCCATCAAAACATCAAATAATCTACTAAAAAAACCCTTTTTAGAAAGGTTATTAATACAATTTAATTCAATTGTTTCTTCTATGGTTGTACTTAATCCCTCTGCAGTATAAGTTATTTTACCCTTTATTGGCGTATTTTTTATTTCTTCAACACATTCTACACCAATTGAAACTTGTTTTAATTGTTTTGCCCCTACTTTATCAAATAATTTACAGATATTTTGTGAGCAACTTTGTGAATTTTGTATTTGTGAAATAGATAAACCATTGCCTAAAGAGATTAATAAATTTGCTTCTATATTGGTATCTAATGCATTATCTAAAGAAATAGTAATATCTGTATTTTCTCCTACTTTAACTATTTTCTTAGCAGTAGATAATTTAATTGTTATTGGGTCTATGCATTGGTTATTTTTACCCAAACCAGATTCACATTCAAATTCACAATCATAATAATCTCCTGCTTTTTTTGATTTTAGTTTAACACATTTGGTATTATTCATACATTCTTTATAACCTTCTTTACAGTTACATTTACCATTATAACACTCAACACAATCTCCTGTTTCTATATTGCATAATTTGGGTTCACAGTGAGAATCTTTTATACAACCTTGGATTACAGGTGTTACATGTCCAAAAGATGTTTCTTCAACAGAAGGTATTTTTACTTCTTCTATTGTTGGTTTTATTTCTTGCAATTTCTCTTTTTCTATGAACTTGAATTTTATTTTAGCAATATATATATCACTATTAACAAAACCTTTATACAATTTGTACAAAGGATATTTTTCAGCATTCTCTTTATCACTAATTCTATTAGACCAAACAATTTTCTCACCATCAAAACCCAATGATTCATCAGGTTCTTTATTCCCTTTTATAGTATAACTTTTTCTAGAGTTTAAATCATAAAAATAAATATATTCTGTTGCTCCAACCAAAATATTATTAAAGAATCCTGAAACCCCCCCACAACCAAATTCCAATTTATGTGTAGAAAGAATTGATTTTGTAATTATATCAAACAAATAACCTTTTAAGGCTTTTTCAAAAAAGATTTTATTATCCCATATCCCACATTGTGTTTGAAAATTAAATTCAGAAAGGTCATCATACCTATTGATCCTATGAGATACTTCACTTATTCCCCTACCATAAAAATAAGGATATTTTGTATAAGATGAAGGATATTCATCACTTATTGAATCCCATTCTTCTAAATTTGTTTCTTTTTCAGTATTAGTTTTTAAATCATATAAATAATTTTTATTATCTCTTATAAAGAATATATAGTGTCCCCTTATTATAGGAAAATTTTCAGCTTCTGGTGTATTTGTTATTTGAATTTCTTCGTTTGTTATTAAATCCTTTAAATAAATATCTGAATTTTCATCCCCATTAGAATTTCTATAGTCCATCCAAACAACCTTGTTTCCATAAACAGAGGGTCTTATTTGGTGAAACCTATCTTCTGTAACCTTACTAACAGTAATCTTATCAATAACTCTAATTTGTTCTGCTACAACCACATTTACACAAACTAGAAAAATAATTATAAATATTGTTCCTTTTTTCATTTTTTACAAAACTCCTTAGTTAAGATTATTAAATTTGTATTTCCTACTGGTTTTATCTCAATTATTTTTCTTCTTTCCAGTTTTTTGATTGCTCTTGATAAAGTGGGCTTGCTTATTCCTGTCTGAACAAATATTTTGGATTGAGTAAGTTTCTTATCCTTGGTTTTTAATAACAACTCAACAACCTGCTTCTCAGGATCACTAAGCATGCTAATCATATTCTTTTTTTCCTTAGATATTTTTTTAAGATATCTATTTGAAATATAATTAAACAAGAATATTCCTACCACAACACACAACATGGTAATTGAAATTATTAGAATATAATCTTTAATATTGGATGGTTTTCCAGCTTCAAGCCCATAATTTGATTCTAATATAGTTACCTCATATTCTTTTAAAATAGGGTGCCATTCCAAAACCAAACAATCATCTTCGGTAAAAATTTTATTTCCTTCTGTTGAATCCATCAAGGTTGTTTTCTTTGGAAAATGGATTTTAATATGGTTATTTTTAATATGTTTATAGTTTAGTGCGTCTAATGAAGGATATTCATAATATATAGACCACTTATTATTGATTTTTGAGGTTAAAGTAGTTGTTAAATATTGTAATTTTATTTTATAATTTTTAACTTTTTTATTTGGAAATACTGTTATAAATCCTGAAAAAGTAGCATATTTTAAATCACCATAATTATCTTTAATTATTATTGACTCCGGATTATATGCAGGTATATAAATAAGCTCTTCTATTCCAGTTGAATCAAAAGTCAGTTCATTAACAACTTTTGTTATGCCATCTTTATATATTTCTATATTTGTTTCAAATTTATCTATTTCTAAAGCATTTACAATATTCAATGAAATCAAGAAAAGTGCTAAATATAAAAAAATAAATTTTAATTTCATTTTATACTTTAATTTTCTTAGATTTTCCTCCACATTTATGACAATAATTTGCATCTTTCTTTAGTGTTTCTCCACATTTACCACATACAGTTATTTTTTTCTTTCCTTTGGAAATTTTCTTTCCACATTCAGGGCAAAAGTAATGATAACCTTTAATTATTGCCCCACAATAAAGACATTTTGATTTTTTTATTTTTTTAAATAAGGATAATAGATTAAATTTTTCTAATTCTATCTTTTTTTTCTTTTTCTTTGATCTTACTTTTTCGGTTTTTTTAGTTGGTTTTTTATGATGTTTTTTATGTAAAACCATTCTTAAAACAAATCCAGAAACAAGAAGAATTATTATTATAGCAAACAAAGTTAATCCTGAAAGTGAAAATTTGCCAATATCTAATTTAATTTCCTGCAATCTATTAATTATTCTGTTTAAAAATCCTGTGCAATCTTCTCTTCCACAGCTAGTAACTTTAACTTTTTCCTGTTTATTGATTTCTATATTATTTTCATCAATAGTGTAAGTTACCTTTGCAATTAAATTAATTGTTTCTTCTTTTGTACCTTGAACAGTTATAGATATATCTTCATTTCCTCTGGCTGGTATTTTTACTGATTTTTTACATTGATTTCCTGAACAAGCCTGCCCAGAAATAACTCCTGAAACCTGAGCTCCAGTAAGACCAACTACAATACTTGCATCAATATCTTCATCAAAAGGATTATCTACACTTAATGTAACAGATGTTTCTTCTCCAGGTTTAATTGCTTTCTCACTAGAAGATAATATAACATTTAGACCTTCCATACATTTTCCTTGAGAACTACAATATCCTGATTGACATTGGAAAGAACAACCACAAGCTTCATTAGATTTTAAAGAACCTTGTTTTTCACATCTACCTGTTTTTAGACATGGGCCATAATTTTCATTACACCCACAATGTCCATCCTGGCAAAGTTTATCACCACACTCTTTTATATCATCTTCACTGCTACTTTGTTGTTGACATGATTTTCCTACACATTCATACCATGTCCTAGTTCCTTTTTGAATTGCTCTTCTATTATCATTAGAACAGTAAGCACTTCCCCCCCCACTATATTTTGGTGTTGTATCACATTTATTGCCAATTGAACCACAATTATTATTATCATTCACTATATTAATACATTGACCTGAAGTAGAACATTGTTCACTACTAGAACATCCTGCGTCCTGTGGACAATTATTACAATTTTCTGGACCATTTTTTTGTCCATCTCCACAATAAGGACCCTTTACTGATATTGTCTTACAATTATTACTACAATAAGAACAAGAGCCACCATAAGAGGCTGTACAGGATTTTCCATTGTTTGAACCATCATCACATTGTTCTCCACCATTTATAGAACCATCACCACAAAATTTACAAGAATCGTCATTATAGCCAGAACAATCACTTTTACAGCTAGCTATGGTACCAGAATAATATTTGTTATTAATACTAGAACAATCTTTACTGTCACCATCACAATTTTCTGGACCATTTTTCTTTCCATCACCACAATAATCCCATGAGAGTGTTATATCTTTAGATAAAGTTGCTTTATTTCCAGAACACCAAATTGCACTAACTTCATCTTCACATGTTATTGTAGTTGTTAGTATGTGATCTCCTTCAGCAACTACAGGAATAGAAAACTTTGGTGATGTTTGTCCAGCAGGAATATAGCCTTCACTTACTCCTGGAACAGTGCCTGATTTTCCCTGATCTGTTATAAAAGTACACTTAATGTAACAAATAGTATTCCTATTTTTTACAACATGATTAGCTATATTATTGGTACTTCCTTTATAACCAACATGAAAAGTTGTTCCTGCAGTTCCATCATCTCTATAAAAATCAAATGATGTAGCCGAAACAAAATTTATCAAAAGAATTAATATAAAAATATAAATTAGAATGAATTTAAAATATTTTGTTGTTTTGACCATTCATAACCTACCTCTAGGAGTTTTTTTCCTATAAATTATATACTTGAAACAATATTTATTATTATGCTGAAACAATATGAAACAAGTCATTTCACAATAAACCCCAATAAATAATTTAATTAATCTTCATCCAAAATAGTTTCATCAATAAATATCTTTTTACCACATTTTGGACAAGTATCTTCTAATTCCACACCATTCTCTAAATCTTCAATTTCATCTTCATCTAATTCAATTGTTAGTTCTTTTCCACAATGAGGACAATCTACTAAAAATTCTTCAGGTTCTTCTTCCTCTTCTCCTTCAATTTCCTTAAGTTTTGATGGCAATTTTTTCTTTACATCTTTAAGCTTATTATCTATGGTATCATATATTTCCTTGATTGCTGTTTCTTCTTTTTCTATTTTCTTTTCAGTTTTTCCTGTGTCTTTGTCTTCCGTGTCAAGCCTGAATTCTTTCCAGTAAACTTTTTTCTTTTCTATTGTATCCTTTAGACTTTTTTCTCTTTTATTTAATTTGCTTTTTCCAGTCTTGACTTCCACAAAAACTATTTTTTTAATATCATTATCTCTTAAGCCGTCAAAGACTATATAGTCAATTGGCTGACCTAAAAATTGTGCATCTGATGGAGACCATTTAAATTTAGGTAAGAATGGAATGAATTTTTCAATAAATTTACCAACAAGAGATCTTCTTGATGCTGAAACTGATTTTTGTCTGATAATTTTTTCAGATTCCTTAAATAACCTTTTTAACTCTTCTATATCTTTAATATACTTAATTTGCCATTGATTTCCTATTTTTTCTATTTTAACTTCATATTTCTTTTCAAGTTCTGCAATCTTTTTCTCCCATTTAGCATCTACAGATTTTAGTTTATCTCCAAACTTTTGTTGAGAAATCATATACCAAGCAATGATAAAACCTATTACTGCTCCTATTAATATATATACTATAGCCGACATTTCTTTTATAAATAAAGAAAAAGTGTTTAAATAGGTTTCTATAACTTCAGTAGATCGCAAAGTAACTTAAGGGAGTAATTCTGTAATATTTATAAATAACCCTTTTCCTCTTAATTCTGTATGAGATCCTTAACAAAGTCAAATTATCTTGTTGGTCTTGAATGTCCAAGATATCTGTGGGTTGTGTTTAATCAGCCTGAGAAGATAAGGAAAGCCACTATAGCTGAAGAGTTCAAGTTTAAGGAAGGAGATAAAGTAGGTCAGATGGCTAAGAAACTCTTTCCTGAAGGTATAGATCTGCCTACAGACTATAAAGAGAATATAAGAGAAACTAAAGAAGCCTTAAAGAAGAAAAAGCCTTTGTTTGAGGCAGGATTTGAGTTTAATAACTGTTTTTCAAGAGCTGATATTTTAGTTCCTGTAGGTGATAAATGGGACATAATAG
>CAZRVI010000030.1:0-8093 GCA_964603525.1 Candidatus Woesearchaeota archaeon
TTAAAATAACCTATACATTAATATACATATAAAAAATCAACAAAATATTTATATAAGCATTAACTTAATAGTTATAAAATGGAGATTGCCTATAATTCTCAACCAGTAAGAAGCAACATAGATGAAGAACTAGAACAAATTCTTGCAAAACAAAGAGCAAAAATAAAAGTAGTCGGAACTGGTGGAGCAGGTAACAACACAATCAACAGAATAACAGAAGTAGGAATACATGGAGCAGAAACAATAGCAATAAACACAGACGCTCAAGATTTATTATACACAAACGCATCTACAAAAATTCTTATAGGAAGAGAAATAACGCAAGGGTTAGGAGCAGGTTCAGTACCACAAATAGGAGAAGAAGCTGCAAGAGAATCCGAACATGAAATAAAAAATAAACTAATGGGTGCAGACATGGTATTTATTACAGCAGGACTTGGTGGTGGTACAGGAACAGGATCAGCACCAATAATCGCAGAGGTTGCAAAAAAAGTTAATGCATTAACAGTTGCAATTGTAACAATACCTTTTGAAATGGAAGGTCAAAGAAGGTATGAAAATGCAATGCTTGGTTTAGAAAAATTAGAGAGTGTAGTAGACACACTAATAGTAATCCCAAATGACAAATTATTAGAACTAGCTCCAGAACTACCTTTACAAACAGCATTTAAAGTTGCTGATGAAATTCTTACAAATGCTGTTAAAGGCATAGCAGAATTAGTAACAAAGGCTGGTTTAGTTAATCTAGACTTCGCAGACATTAAAACAATAATGGGTCGTGGCGGTGTTGCAATGATTGGCGTAGGAGAAAGTGATACAGAAAACAGAGCGGTAGAAGCTGTTGAAAAAGCAATTAATAATCCTTTATTAGATGTAGATGTAACAGGAGCAGAAGGAGCCTTAGTAAACGTATCAGGTGGACCAGATATGACACTAGAAGAAGCAAGAAAAGTTGTAGAAACAGTATCACAAAAATTATCACCAGATGCAAGACTAATTTGGGGAGCTCAACTATCAGAGGATCTAGCAAATACTATCAGAGCAATGTTGATAGTAACAGGTGTATCATCACCACAAATATTTGGTCCAAAAGCAAAAGCTGCACAAAAAGTAAAACAACAAATAGAAGAAGAATTAGGCATAGACTTTATTTAAATCTTCTGCTTAATATCTCACTTATTTCTTCAATGTCTTTTCTAGAATGCACAGGTCTCCATATTACTCCTTCCCCTATATCATACTTAGCATATTCAATCAAATTCTTCTCAAGAACAAGGCGCTCTAAACTAAATTTCTCAGGTAATCCACTAAAAACTTCTTTAATATCCTTTGTTCTAAAAATATACCAACCAATATTAGTCTCTTCATGAATAATAGGTTTCTCTTTAAACCCGTCTTCCAAAAAAATACCATAAGGACATACAAAAGAAGATTTTACACATACAACATGCTTACTAACTTCTCTTGCAAACCTCTCTAAACCATAAACATCAAGATTAACAAAATCATTATAATTACAAA
This sequence comes from Candidatus Woesearchaeota archaeon, assembly GCA_964603525.1. Taxonomy (GTDB): domain Archaea; phylum Nanobdellota; class Nanobdellia; order SCGC-AAA011-G17; family JACPIM01; genus CAZRVI01. The sequence continues at coordinate 1,522 of CAZRVI010000030.1, forward strand.
CTAACACGAGATCTTTATCCACAAGGTCCAAAGCCCTTTTTATAGCACCACCTGTACCTAAAGGAACTTCCTCAACACTTATTTCAATCTCCTTCCTATTATACCTATTTTTTATATATTCCCTAACAACTTCGATATTATAAGATTGTACAGCAAGAATAATTCTATCTATATTCTCAAAATTTTCTATAAAAGATAATTGGTATTCAATAAGAGGTCTACCATGAATATCAATTAAATTATTAGGGGCTATCCATCTTCCAACCATTCCACACAAAACAATACACCCAATCATATCAAAAACAATAAAAAATTAATTAATAAACATTTATATATTAAAACAAAAACATTTAAAAATACTGTTTTTATCTCAATCCTATGATTAAAAAATTATTAAATTTTATTAAAGAGTCTAAAAGAGTATTCAAAATAACCAAAAAACCAGAAAAAATGGAGTTTAAAACAATAGTTAAAGTAACAGGAATAGGAATGCTAATAATAGGATTAATTGGTTTTATAACCCATATAATTTGGCAAATTGTAAAATGATTTTTGCATTAAGAACATCTCCAAAGCGTGAAGATCAAGTTTTTGATTTTGTTAGTTCACATGCTAAAAAGAAGAATCTAGCGGTTTATTCATTAATAAGACCTCATGGTTTGCGCGGTTATATATTCATAGAGGCAGAAAATAGACAAGTAGCAGAAGAAGCATTTCATGGAATTCCATACGCTAGGGGTTTACTACCCAAACCAGTACCCTACAAAGAAATAGAACATATGCTTGAACAAGTTAAAGTCCAGGTTAATATCAGAAAGAACGATATAATAGAAATAATATCAGGACCTTTCATAAGAGAAAAAGCCAAAGTTATTAGAATCAACCAACAAAAAGAAGAGGTTGTAGTTGAATTACTAGAAGCAGCTGTTCCAATCCCAATAACAGTTAAACTTGATTCAGTTAAAGTTATTAGAAGAGAAGAGCCTAAAACAAAATTGGAAAAATGACAAAAATAAAAATATTAGTAGATGCTGGAAAAGCTACAGCAACACCTCAATTAGCTCAACAATTAGGACCTACTGGAATTAAAATTCCTGATGTTCTTTCTGAAATAAATAAAAAAACTGAAGCTTTTAAGGGAATGAAAGTTCCTATTAAAATTAACATAGATGAAAAAACAAAAACATTTACTATAGAAGTAGGAACTCCACCTGTATCCCAACTGATATTCAAAGAACTAAACATCCAAAAAGGCTCACCAAAACCAGACAGAATTAAAGTAGGTAATTTAAGTATAGAGCAAATTATCAAAATAGCTAAAATAAAACAAGATTCAATGTTCGTTAATTCTCTTAAACAAGCAGTTAAAACAATCTCTGGATCATGTAACTCCATTGGTGTTTTAATAGAAAATAAAACCGGTAATGAAATATGTAAAGAATTAGATCAAGGAAAATTTGATTCCGAACTTAAAGAGGAAAAAACAGAACCTTCTCAAGAAAAACTAGAAAAACTAAAAGAATTCTTTATGAAAGTAAAAGAAAAACAAAAATCTGAGGAAGAAAAGATTAAAAAAGCTTTAGAAGAAAAAGCAATGGAACCAGCCAAAACTAAAGCTGAAAAGAAAAAATAAAAGCAATCAATAAAATTTATAAACCAATTAAATCATTCCTATTAATATATTGGGGTCGTGGTGTAGCTTGGACTGACTAAAAATCAGGAGCAATTTAGCATCGGAGGTTTGGGACCTCCAGACTCAGGAAAGATATAGCATTGCTATATATTTTGAGAATTCAAATCCTGACGACCCCATTTTTCATATACAAAAGCTTTTAAAATTCCAAAACCTTTAAAAATAGTTAAAATACTTAAAAAGAATGACAAAGAAAGTAGGTACTGCAGGAAGATTTGGACCAAGGTATGGAAGGACAATAAGACAAAAAGTAACTGAAATAGAAAAAAAACAAAAAAGAAAGCACAAATGTCCTTATTGCAATTACTTTAAAGTCAAAAGAGTTTCCGTAGGAATTTGGCAATGTAAAAAATGCAATACCAAATTCGCTGGAAAGGCGTATGAACCATGGTAAACTATAAATGTTTTAATTGTAGAAAAAAAGTAAAATATGAATTACTCAAAAAAAAAGTAAGATGCCCTTACTGTGGTTCCAAAATTCTTTATAAAGAAAGATCAATAACTACAAAAGTAAAGGCTAGATAAAAATGGAAAAAGAAACACAAGATAAAATAGCAGAATTACAAATATCTGAAAATGTAATACAAAATATTTTAATACAAAAACAAACTTTACAATCACAAATCCTAGAAACTAGTAATGCCCTAAAAGAATTAAAAACCACAAAAGAAAAACCATATAAAATAATAGGAAATATAATGATAGCTTCTGATAAAAAAGACTTAGAAAAAGATTTAAATGAAAAAAAGGAAATCTTGAATCTAAAAATCAAAAATCTAGAAAAGCAGGAAGACAAATTAAAAGAAAAATCGCAAAAACTTCAACAAGAAATTTTAAAGAAAATTAAAAAATGATACAAGAAAAGATAGAAGAAATAATAACAAGTTTATCACAAATAGAAGAAGATAAATCAGTACCAAAAAATATTAGAATTAAAATAAAAAACGCAACAAATGCATTAAAACAAAGCTCCATAACCATTGATATCAGAAAAGACCAAGCTCTACAAGAGTTAGACAATTTAGATGATGATCCAAACATTCCAATGCATACTAGAACTCAGATTTGGAATATAGTTACTCTTTTAGAAAGTATACAATAGAAATATTTAAATATAATAGTATTATAACTTTAAAATAAGAACACCGGAGGAATAAAATGGGTATTTTTTCCCGAATTAAAAATAAACTAACAAGTCCAACAAATGAATATGCTGAACTTTCTGAAGATTATGTTGAGATAGATACAACCAAAGATATAGGAAAAAAATCAAAAATCATAGTCAAACCATTTGTTATTGAAAATTTTGCTGATGTGAAAGAATGTCTAGATGCTTTAAGAGCAGGATACACAATAGCATTAATCAATATCAAACCAATAAAAGACAAAGATATAGTTGAACTAAAAAGGGTTGTTAATAAACTTAAAAAAACATGTGACGCTATAGAAGGAGATATAGCTGGGTTTGGAGAAGATTGGATTGTAGTCACACCATCATTTGCTCATATTTACAGAACAACAGAAACAGCTGAAGTCAAAGAAGAGAAAGGCTTTTAAATTTTAATTAACTCTTTCTAAACATGAATCAAATTAAAAATCAGAAATGTCCTATTTGTCATAAAAACACAATTACTCTAACAGAGGATATTAAAAAGATTCCGTATTTCGATAAAGTATTTATATTTTCCATGAAATGCTCCAACTGTAAATACTCCATGTCTGATATAGAAACAGAAACAAAAAAACAACCTTCAAAATATATTTTTGAAATTACTTCTGACAAAGATATGAAAATAAGAGTTGTCAAATCATCTTATGCAACAATTAAAATACCCCAACTAAGAATGTCTATAAAACCAGGACCTGCATCAGAAGGTTACATTTCAAACATTGAAGGAATTCTTAATAGATTTACAAAAGTAATTGAATCAGAAAAACATTCTGAAGATAAAAAAATAAGAAACCATGCAAAAAATTTACTTAAAAAAATCAGGAAAGTTAAATCAGGAGATTTTAAACTTAAAATAATAATAGAAGATCCTACAGGAAATTCCGCAATAATTTCAGATAAAGCAAAAATAGAAAAACTAAAATGATTTTAGAATGGGTTGCAACAGGATTAGGTATTTTAGGAGCAATTCTTAATGCATCTAAAAGAATTGAAGGATTTTATATATGGATTATTGCCAATATTCTTTGGATTTACATAGGAATTATAACTAAATTATATGGAATGGCTTTCCTGTTTTTTGTATATTTATTAATTGCAATATATGGTATTATAACTTGGAAAAGAAAAGAATGAAAACACTTTTTATTCCAGCAAAATCCAAATTAAAAATTAAAAAAGTAATCCAAAAATTCCTTAAAAAATATAAAATTAAAAATATTGGGACTATTACAACAATCCAATTCCTAGATCAAGTTAAAAAACTTAAAAATTTCATTTTTTGCGGGCAAATTTTAGGCTGCAATATTAAAAATGCAGAAAAACTTAATAAAAAAGTTAATGCTTTTCTTTATATTGGCTCAGGAAAATTCCATCCCATACTAGTAGCATACAAATTAAAAAAACCAGTTTACATAGCAAACCCATATACAAACAAGATATCACAAATAACCCAAAAAGAAATTAAAAATTATATGAAAAGAAAAAAAGGTTCTATACTAAGATTCCTAAATTCTGAAAAATTCGGAATAATAATATCAACAAAACCAGGCCAATACAACTTAAAAAAAGCCATATTACTACAACAAAAACTCAAAAATTCATATATCTTCATTACAAATAACATAAGAGAAGAATTTCTAGAAAACTTCCCGGATATTGAATGCTGGATAAACACAGCTTGTCCTAGAATTTCTATTAAAAAATTAATAAACTACCAGGATGTAATACCTAACCTAAATTAGGGCTTACAAATACGCTTACAGAAACATTTATAAATTCTAAATGTAATACCTAACCTATGGCATATATAGAAAAGAAAAAAATTAAAGGTCATAACTATTTTTACCTTAAAGAATCAAAAAGAATACAAGGGAAAGTTAAAACAAAAACTATAGCATATCTTGGAAAAACAAAAAAGCAAGCACAAGAAAAATTAAAACAACTACAAACAAAAAAACATAAACAACAAATCCCAAAATGTATCCCATTCACATATGAAGACATCTTAGAACTCGCATCAAGAAGAAGTTTATTCTATCCTTCTGCAGAAATTTACACTAATGCTCCAGCAGGTTTCTGGAATTTTGGACCTTATGGAACCTCAATCAGGAGGAAAATAATCCAATTATGGAGAAAAGAACTTGTAGAAAAAGAAGATATGATAGAAATTTATGGATCACAAATTCTCCCTGAAGAAGTTTTCCAAGCATCAGGCCATCTTAAATCATTAGTAGACCCAATAATCAGATGTAAAAAATGCAAATTAATTTATAGAGCAGATAAATTATTATCCACAAAATTAAACAAACTAATACCTGAATCAATATCAGAAAAAGAATTTGATGAATTAATACAAAAAAACAAAATTAAATGTCCAAAATGCAACTCTGAATTATCAAAAACAAAAAAAGTTTCTTTAATGGTTGAAACAAAAATCGGAATCTCAAATCCAAAACAATGTTATTTAAGACCAGAAGCGTGCCAGTCTATTTTTTTAGATTTTTTAAGAATGTCAAAAACCATGCGTCTTATATTACCAAAAGGAATAGCACAAGTAGGAAGAGCATTTAGAAATGAAATCTCTCCAAGACAATCCTTATTCAGAGAAATAGAATTCTCACAATTTGAAATTGAAATTTTTTTTAACCCTAAAAAAATAAACGAAATTAATAACTTTAATGAAATTAAAAACTACAAATTAAGAATACTTAGAACTAATAAAAACAAAGTAGAAGAAATATCCGCACAAGATTTAGTAAATAAAAAAATAGTCTCCGGAAAACTAATTGCCTATTACTTAGCAAGAACACAGCAGTTATACGAAAAATACGGAATCCAAAAAGAAAACATAAGATTCAGAGAAGTTTCAAAAGAAGAAAAACCATTTTATTCAAAAGAAACATTTGACCTTGAAGTTTTAACTAAACTAGGTTGGATAGAACTAGTGGCTTGCAACTACAGAACAGACTATGACTTAAAAGTTCATTCAAAAGGATCAAAACAAGATTTAACATTTACAGAAGATAATAAAAAATTCACTCCACATATATTTGAAATCTCAGCAGGAGTTGATAGAACTTTCTATGCAATAATAGATAATGCATTTAAAAAAGAAATTGTTGAAGGAAGGAAAAGGATTATACTATCCCTTAACCCAAAATTATCTCCTTATGATACAGCATTATTCCCCTTAGTCAATAAAAAAGGTTTACCAGAAAAAGCAAAAGAAATTCTAAAAGAACTAAGAAACTCTAATTTCACAGTTTTTTATGACGCAAAAGATTCGATAGGAAGACGCTATAGACGTTGCGAAGAAGTAGGAATATCAAATGCAATAACAATAGACTTCCAAACTTTAAAAGACAATACAGTAACACTAAGAGACTCAACTACAATGAAACAAATTAGAATTAAAATTAATAAATTAAAAGACAAAATTACAAAATTCTTAGAAGGGAAACCTATTAAAGAATTAGGAAAAATAATAAACTGAATATTAAACAACAAACTTATAAATTTAAAGATTTCTCATTAAAATAAAGGGCTGGTAGGCTAGTGGTTTAAACCGTCGCATTGGCAATTAACACTAAAATTGCGGCATCCCGGGTTCGATTCCCGGCCAGTCCATCTGGGCTGATAGTTTAATAGAAGAACACATGGTTCGCTGCCATGAAATCTGGGTGCAATTCCCAGTCAGTCCATCAAAGA
>CAZRVI010000031.1:0-7852 GCA_964603525.1 Candidatus Woesearchaeota archaeon
TCTGCCATTTTAAACTTAAAAGAAAAAATAACTATTTATAAACTTTTTCAATTTTCTTTTATATCCTCCATAAAGAAACTTTTAAAATAAATACCTTTACTCTTAACAAGATATTTCATAATATTAAAAAGAAATACAAAATAAAAAAATAAAAATTTATAAGTTCTTCTTAATGTTTTTTATGAAACCTTCTGACTCTTTCTTCAATCCCAATCCAAGCCCAATACCTAATGCTAATGCAACACCTACAGCCAATGCACCAATTACTACTAATAATATATTCTCTAAGATACTTACATCAATACCAATTTGTCTCAATGCAACCAATACAATCATTACAATAATTATCCATTTGAGTACTGCTCCACCAAATCTCACTCCTTTCATCTTACTGTATTCTTTAATCTTTATCTGTACATAGTGTGCTGCAGCCAATCCAGCTAAAAAGATAATCACTGCAATTAACAAATTAGGCAACCATAATACAAACCTATTCAATAGATCAGAAAGCGTTCCTAAATTCAACAATGCAACTGCTGCTTGTAAGAATATTATTATAATATACCACTTAAACAACTCCCCCAATAATGATGGAAGATGTGTATGACCTACTGCTTTTGTTAATTTTGCTTTCTTTACCCATTGATCTAATTTTGTTTTTTCTAGGATTACTCTTAAAGCATGTCCTAATATAGCTGCTATGAAGCAACCAATTATCAAAACAACAATTGCTGCAACCAAATATGGTAACACGTCAACAATTTTCAACCAAATTGCTTGTAATGGGTTTAGTATAGAAACTGTGGTCTCAGTAAAAATATTTACCACTATATGTCACCTCCATTTTTAATTATTAATAAATTAAAAACAGAATTCATCATTTAAAAACTTTTATTGTGACTTTAAAATTGTAACATAACTATATCTCTCTCTCAATATACCTCAATTCATTTATTTTTACGCTTCTTTCTTTACCAAAGATTCCACATTTAATATAAGGACATTGCCATCCTACAGCTAAATGAGAAATTGTTGTATCCATTGTTTCTCCAGATCTATGCGACATAATTACTACAATATCGTTCTCTTTACAATAATCAATTAATTCTTTTGTTTTTACTATAGAACCAATTTGATTGGGTTTAACAATAACAGCATTAACAAAACTTTTTTTCAATCTCTCTATATTAGTACAAATTAAATCATCTCCAACATTTAATTCGCAATTTATTTCTTTAAAACCTTCAAAATCTTCTTCTTCCAATGCATCTTCAACATAAAACAAATTATACTTTCTAATTAAAGAATTAATATAACTTATTTGTTGTTTCCTATTCAATCTTTTTGTTCTATACTTATAAAAATTATCTTCATACAATCTAGAAGCCGCAACATCAATACCTAAATTGATTTCAATACCTAGTTGCTTTACAGTTCCATCAACAACTTTACTCATTATATCCAAAACTTTATCATCACCAATATCAGTAACCCATGCTCCTTCATCAGTCTTCAAACTAGCATTTAATAATTTGCCAATTTTTTTATAAATTATCTGATTAGCAAGCGCTGCATCAACAAACTTTTTTGTTTTAGGAATAACTAAAAATTCCTGGATATCAGTAGAAGTCCCTCTAAAATGCATACCACCACCAACACAATTCCCCACAGGCATAGGCATCTTCTTAGGATTAGGATTCAAAAACTTCCATATTTTATTTTTACTTAAAGCTTTCAACAAAGCAAATTCTAAAGCAATAATTGTATTCCCACCAATCTTACTTAATCTTTCTGTACTATCAAACTTAAATAAAACCTCTTCTAAATCTCTAAAATCATCAAATGTATTAATCTTAAAACCTTTCAAACCTTTATTAAGTTCCTTATTAACAAAATCTATTGGTATTCCTTCCTTAGGAAAAGCTTTTACCTCATGTCTTCCAATTGAAGCCCCGCTTGGAGCACTTGCAGTATATTTTTTATTAACAGTAATTTCTATAGTTTGCTCGCCTCTAGAATTAAAAATTACTTTTGCTTTTATTTTCTTAATCTTCATAATTAAAAATAAAAAATAAGAATTTAAGTAATTTTCTATGCCGCTAGTTCCATAACTTTTCTCAAATACTTCTCAATAAGTTTCCTTGATCCAAACTCTAATGTACTTACTCCAGTACTTATATAAAACGTATTTTTATTATATATTTTATCAAAGATAATACTCCCTACTGGAAAAATACTTCTTTTTAACTTAATAACTGTTCCATAATAATCCCTTTCTAATTTATCTCCTAAAGTACATCTATCTCCAAACTCATCTTTAGAAACCGCTCTTAGTCCGAGTTCTTCAGCAGCTTTTATTAAAATTTTCTCTAAGTCATCTCCACTTAAATCTTTTGAAAGTTTTACGGTTTGAAAAAGATACCACACCATCTTCTTCCTCCTTAATCTTAAAATAATTTAACACATTTAATGTAAAAAATAATATTTAAACTTTTATATTATCAAATACAACAAAATAAGAAAAGTTTTATTTGCTTTTTTTAGGTAAAGGTCTTTTAATTGTTATTGGCAAAATTCCTTCTTCAAATTCTTTTTTAGCAATCTCTATAGGACTATACTTAATCTTTTTAAAATCACTTTCTTTCAAATTTAATAACAAAGGTGCACCCATAGCTAACTGTAAAGCTCTTGCACCAATTATCCTTGCAATCTCAAATTTTGTATATCTTATATCCTTCTTCATTTTAACAACTTCCTCAATTCTTTACCTTTTTTAATAGCTATATCAACCATCTTATCTATATCATCTTCTGTTAAAGGTTTTTCACCGCCTTTTTGTAAAGCACAGATCCTTCCATCCTCAATAGTTGTTATAGTTAATCTAGCATCCATTGCTTTTTCTTCAAACAAACTTGGATCAACAATAAATTTATCATCAATCTTCAAAACAGTTACAGGTATTGGTAATTCTTTTAAAACTACTTTTTTATCTGTCTTTTTTTTATAATCAATTTTTCCTTCTTTACTATCATACTTAGGAAATCTTGCATCCTTTAATGCAGCTAAAGCAGCTAATCCTATTGCATCAGATAAATTACCATCATCATTAAAACTATAAACATCAATCAAAAGAAACCAAACTTTTTCACCTTTTTTAATACACAAGCTCTTAAAATCCAAAGCATCACTTTCTCTTATTCCTCTATCAACAACAGCTCTTGCTAATTCTATAGCTTCTATACCTGGCGGTCCTGATTCAAATTCAGGATTCGATAAAGGCAATAATTCAACATTAACAGTTATACTTCCTTTATTAGGAACATCAGGATAAGGCTCACCAACATCCATTTTAACACCTGCAACTACTTCTGTATTACCAATTCTAACTCTTGCAGATCCTTCAGCATTCTTAGACACACCGTATTCAATTTTGATATCTTTTCTATAATCCTCTAAACCCCTGCCATCTAATCTTTTTCCTTCTTTCAATAAATTCCTTATATGCTTGCTTATAATACTCATTTTTTATATCCTTCTTTTAATGCTTTCTGTTGAACTTTATAAATTTCTAAACAAACTTTTTTGCCTATTTTTAAAATCTCTTTTAATTGTTCTTTTTTTAAAAAACCATCACATTGCAACAAAACAATTTTACCAGAGCTTGGCAAATATGCAACTGGAACATCAGCCATCCCTTCTATATCTTCTTCATCTTTTGTAACATCAACATAAATATCATTATCAATCCTTCCTAAAGCAACCGCGCTTATCAAATCTTTCATTTTAAAACCTGCATCAGCTATAGCCAAAGAAGCTGCACATATTCCAGCACACCTTGTTCCTGAATCGCTTTGTATTATTTCTATAAAAACATCAACCACACCACCAGGAAACTCTTTTAAATCCAATACAGAAGTTAAGGCTTTTTCAATTACCATCGAAACTTCTCTTGATCTTCTTGATGGTCCTGGCCTTATTCTTTCACCACTACCTGAAAAAGCCATCATATTATAATAAACTCTTAAAATTCCTCTTTCAGGATCCTGTAAATATTTAGGATGTAAAGATCTTGGACCATAAACAGCAACAACAGCAATAGTATCACCAATCCTAAACATCGCACTACCATTTGCTCTTTTTATAACTCCAACTTTTGCTTCAATTTTCCTCATCTCATCCAATCTTCTATTATCTTTTCTCTTTTTCATTTCTTTTCACCTTTTTTTCCTTCTAAAAAATCTTTAACCATATCTGTTAAACCTTCAACATGTGCATTTTTTTCAATAAAATAGATAGCATCAATAGCTAATTTCTCTTTTTCTGGTTCCTGCCCACATAACCAAATAACTCCATTCTGACCAACCATAATTTTACAATTAGTTTTTTCCTTAATCATAGAAATCATAGAGCCACCTTTTCCAATTATTCTTGGAACTTTAACAGGCGTAACTTTTATTATAATGCCTTCATCCAACTTTCTTAACCCTCTGCCTTTTGTAGTTAAATCAATTAATTTATCTTTTGTAACTTTAGTAACTTTTGCAATAATATAATCATCAAATTTATAGTAATTCGATAAATCTGCTCCCCTTACAATATATTGTGATGTTGCATCTCTTAAACTCAATCCAGCCAAATTACTAAATCCTATATCAACCAACCAATTATTTACACCAACATCAATTATTCTGCCAATCACAACATCATTAACTTTTGGTATATATACACCTTTTAATGGAATTAACTTAATCAACCTTCCAGATAAAGTAACCATACCAATCTGTAATGCTTTGATTTCATTTCCTTCTCTATATGTCCCATTAGCAGGTAAATATTCCATACCCTTAGCCAAAACCTGGCCTGGAACTACAACTTCTTTATCCTTAACTATTAAATCCGCCATTTTATTTCACCTTTATCTTTTTACTTTCAACTTCTCCATGACATACTTTATTTAATTCAGAAAAAAAATCATCTTGAATTCCAGCAGGAACTTCAACTAAAACTTTTAAATCCCCATTACTCAACCAATCTTCCTTTAATATCTTACAATATTTTTTAAGAATATGATAGCTTGAACCAGCATATTTATTAGGAATTATTAATTCCAATTCATGCAATTCAAATTTAATAGGAATTATACTTCTAATTTTATCTAAAATCCTTTCAACTTGCTGTTTAGCAGTTTTTGTATCATCAATATTAACCTTAGCTTCCTTCATTGCATTTTCAATCCTTATAGGTGGATGTGGCAATCCAGTTTTAGGATCAACTGCATTCTTATGAATTATACTAACAATCTGTTTAAATTTTTCCTCTCTTTCTTTACTCATATGCTCTTTTGTAACCTGAATTTCACCTTCTTTGATTATAATTTCTGCAATTTTTTGGAAATCAGTTGTATTAAAAACCTCTTGCAAATCACTTTCCTTTGCATGCTCTCCTTTTTTAACATCTTTAAATATACTATCCACTGCAACTATATCATTTAAAACACCCTTGCCTTTCTTAAACTCAATAGCTCTATCGCAATCTACTAAAATCTCAAATACCTTGCCATTTTTCTTTAATCTTGCAACTACTGCTTCATCAACGTTTACCATTTTTATTTAGCTTTATTAATCTCCCCTCTACTTAAATACCTGAATTTCTTATCCAAACCAACACAAGCTCCACATACTCTTTCTATATCAAATTGCTTGCCAAGAACTTTTTTCAAGGCTTTAATAGCTAATCTCAATCCATCCTGTACACTCATATTTTCTTTATACTCTTTATTTAATATCTCCTTAATCTCCTCTTCATATTCACCAACAACAGTTGCTTTAAACTCAAAGAATATTCCAGTAGGATCTGTAACAAACAATCTTGGATTATCATCAACACCACCAAACAAAATACTTACACCAAATGGTCTTGCTCCCCCATATTGTGTATAAGCTTGCTTAATATTACATATTTCTTTAACCAAAGATTTTGTATCAATTGGCTCATCATAAGTTACTCTATGCTGTTGAGCTAATAATTGTGCTCTTTCAATTAAAACTCTCCCATCAGATACTATTCCTGTAGCTACTGCAGCTATATGCTCGTCAATTTGAAATACTTTTTCAATACTCTTAGAAACAATTAATCTCTCAGTTATTCTTTTATCAGCAACTAATAAAACACCATCTTTACAAACAATACCTATTGTAGGTGTTCCTTGCCTTACAGTTTTTCTAGCATATTCAACCTGTAATAGCCTTCCATCTGGACTAAACATAGTGCTTGTTCTATCATAACCCATTGCTTGTGTCATTTGAGGTTGCATTTTAATCTTTCCTCCATTTTATACCTTACAATAAAGATTTTAATTTTTTAAGAGTACCAGATATCTTTAATATCCTAACTCTTGTTTTCATTAAACTTAAACTAGTCCTAACTTGTTCTAGCCATTTAACATTTGTTCTTATTATACCTTTATTATTTTTAGACTTTATAAACATTAATCCTGCTTTTGCCATTCCATATTCTCCAATAAAATCTTTTATACCTTTATTAAGATTATTCTTACTAACTTCTCCTTTATATAGTATATACCTTTTCTTTTCTTTTAAACTCGGCAATAAAGGCCTAATTTTAATCACCTGAGAAACAAAATTTTTAATTATTATTCATTGTCTCTCTCATTAAATATAGAAATTTAGTAGCATATATAAATCTTACTATTCTAATTATAAAGTAGTAATATTAAAACTACAATATCATCCTTCTTGCAATACCTAGATATCTCTTAAATTTCTTTTGATGTTTACTTAAAAAAGAACTTAAAAAAGCAATACATTTTTCCTTGCATTCTTTACATAAAATTTCACCTTTTTTGCATTTACTGTAAATATCAATAACAAACTTATCATTAGGATAATGAAACTTATAAAACTCATATACTTTACAAATATCAGGATTACCACCTTTCTTCTTTTGTTCTTTTAATGTATCTTTACCACCAGTAAAGCTTCTCTCAACCTTGTACTTAACATCCTGAATACTATCATCTAAAAACACAGCAGAGTAAGGATCACTAGCACTCATCTTCATTCCTTTTTGTAATCCACCATGGTGTCTAAAATATAAAAAGCTTGGTAATTCCAAATTATAATTAATTCTTTTAGCTAAATCTCTTGTAAGTCTAGCATGAGGATCTTGATCCACACCAATACTTGTAACAGATGGCATTTTTCCTTCATATTTCTTAAGTTGAGGATGCAAAATATCAGCATATTGCAACATATTAGCAGCTGCCTTTCCCAAATCTAAATGACCATAAACAGCCCTAAACATAGCTTCTGTTATTTTTTTAGAAATTTCAAAAGCAAAACTATAATAAATTTTATCTTTCTTTGTCTGAATATAAACATCTTTTTTTGTAAATCCATAAGCCAAAACATGAGCTAAATTATTAATTGCATATTCATTAGCTTCTTCCATAGACTTAACCTTAGGTCTAGATACATAGCCATCTATATTCGCTATACAAAAATAAGTTCTTGCTCCTTTGCTTTTAAAAAATTTAAACAAGTCCAAATTAATTTTATGACCAAAATGTAATTTACCAGAGCTTGCAATTCCAGTCATCTGTATAAATGGTTTTTTCTCCTTAATTCTCTGCATGATTTTACCAAAATCCCTGTGTGCAATAATAATATTTCTTTTGAATAAATAATGATCTAGTTTATCACTCCAATTAGAAGGAAACTTAGTCAAACCAAACTCCCTAAAAACTTTTTCATAATTACTTATCTCTATATTTCCCCAAGGGTCTATCATAATATTAAACTATAAAATTCAGAATTTATAAAGTTTATTAAAA
>CAZRVI010000032.1:0-7775 GCA_964603525.1 Candidatus Woesearchaeota archaeon
TTAAAAGAGGTGTTTTAAAATACAAAAAAAAGCTTTAATGATTTCCTTTAAGTTTATATTAAGTATTATAATAGGCTCTCTTATCTTAATGTTCTTTATTTTCTTTGCTTTCAAACATATCTCAACCCAAGAAAAATTATCTTCTTTAGAGATTATAAATTATCTTGATCTAAAACTCGATATCTTATCAAACTCTTTAAATTTAAACACCCAATTTAATCTACCTTCAAATTATAATTTAAATTTCATCTGTAATAAAATATTAATCTCAAATAAAAAAAATACTTACTCTACATCAACAGATAAAATAATATCCTCACCTTCCTTATTAAAAGGAAAAGAAATACAAATCTGGACAAAATCCTGGAAATTTCCCTTTAAGATCACTAATTTTTATTATATAGCAAATAAAAAAATAAACTTTTACATAGAATCTCAAGAATTATTAAATAAAATCCCAACAATCTTTAATGTTTATCCTTTAACTAGCACTAATGAAATCATAGAAAAAAATAAAAATTCAGATAAAACCATTGTAGTTTTTTCTTCCCAACCTAAAAATCTGCAAGAATTATTAAAAAACAATATCAAAGTTTTACATATGCTAAATAAGCAAATTACTTTTTACCCAGAATATAAAACAAGCTCTTATTTTGATGAAGAAACCTTGCTTTTAGCAATTTTCTCTTCTAATCTTAATGAATATGAATGCTTAAAACAAAAAGCTATTAACAAACTTAAAGAAATATCCTCTATTTACAAACAAAAATCTTTATTATTAAATTCAAAATCTAGACAACAAAACTGTAAATTTATTTATTCACAATTATCTTCCTCTTTAGAGAAACTTCCAAATAATTTTGACTTTAATGCAATTGAAATACTTAATAAAGAACTAGAATACAATGCCTGCCCTAAATTATACTAAAAAAGCCCAAATTCATATGGGTGAAACCATTGCTGTAGTTATAATATTTATAATAATATTAATATTTGCTTTATTTCTATACTTTCAATATTCTTATAAATCTCTTGAAAAAAAAGGTTTTGAATTCCAAGAAACTGAATTTTCTTCCTTATTATATTCATTAACAGACTCACCAGAACTATCTTGCTTAAAAGGCAATTGCATAGACATAACTAAAATAATAGCACTAAAACAACTTAATTATAGATTTAAAAACAAAGAAATTAAAATAGAAATTATTTATCCTGAACCTTTATCTGATAAAGAATGTACTATTAATGATTATTCAGATCCTCTTTATCCTAATAACTGTAAATACTGGTTATTGCAACCATTAAAGAAAACTAAAAATAAGATAATAGTTAACACACCCATCTCATTATATTATCCTGAATTAGATGAATTCAAGATAGGTTTGATTTACCTTACTATATACCAATAAAAACAAAAGAAATGAACACAAAAAAAGCACAAATGGAAATCATGGGTTTAGTTATTATTATAATAATGCTAGCTATCCTATCTATTATTTTCCTCACCTTTGCTTTAAGACCATCTCCATCAACAACACCAATGCTAAGAACTAGTACAAAAGCTGATAATTTGCTAAATTCAATAATAAGAACATCCACTCCAAAAGGCAAATTACTAGATTTAATAGCAGAATCTTATACTAATAATGATTTTATATTAATAAAACAAGAAATCTCCAAAATAATACATAAAACCCTGCCAAATAAGCAATATTCTTTTAAATTACTAATTAATAAAGAAAAAGTACTACAAATTGGCTCTTGTAAACTAGGAATATCCTCAACTAAAACAATTAAACATAAAGATAACACCTTTAAATTTATATTACTAATTTGTTAGTCTATAACTATTCAAAAATGGTATTCAAAATCATATAATTTTTAACTTCTAATTTAGGTTTTTAGCCTATAAAACCTTTAAATATTTAAGAATTAACCCTTAATTATATTATCCACTATAAAAATATTTATAAAGCAAAAATTAGTCATAATTACTAACAACTTTGGCCAAAGCTGTAGAATGTATTTAAAAAATTCTATAGCTAATATCCTGATTAACAGGAAAAAAACACGGAGGTGTGCATTAAATGCAACGTCTTAAAAGAGCTATTAAAAAAATAGCAACTATTGGTATAGGAGCTGCTATGCTTGGTGCCACTATGACATCAGCACTAGCATTTGACCTTGCTGAATATCCAGCACCATTTATAGTAGATGGTGTATG
Organism: Candidatus Woesearchaeota archaeon; assembly: GCA_964603525.1. Classification (GTDB taxonomy): domain Archaea; phylum Nanobdellota; class Nanobdellia; order SCGC-AAA011-G17; family JACPIM01; genus CAZRVI01. The sequence goes on from CAZRVI010000032.1 coordinate 2,225, forward strand.
GGATGACTCCAATGCAATCATTGTTGGAGCAGCAGCTGCATCATCTGATACACTTGGTGCAGTAGATATAGCAGCAAGAATGCAATTCGATGCTAAAAAAGCAGTTTCAACAGCTGGAGGAACTTTAACTGCAGTAGGTGGAGTAACAGAAGATATCCCTATTGGATTAGGTATAGCAAATTCAACAACATTTGCTCTTGACTGGGAATTAGATGATGCTGATATATCTAGTTTCCAAGATACAAGTATTAACTTCCAAGGAGCAGATTACAATGTACATGATGAATTGGTTTTGCAAAGATACTCTACAGCATCCCCTTCAATAGAATCAAGTTTAACAAGTGACGAAGATGACTATGAATCTAATGTATTCATGGAAGTTTCAAGTGGAGCTATTAGATATTATTATGTATTTGATGAAGGTATTATACCAAACAACGCAACATCTACAGATCCATTAAAAATTAAATTCTTAGGAAAAACTTTAAAGATAACAGATGTTGACTCAGACACAAAATTCACAGCCTATGTAGGTAATGAGTACTTCATGAAAGTAGGTGATTCAGTAACTATTGATAACAAAAAAATTACTTTAGAGAATGTAGGTTCTGGTGGATCAATTGTTATAGATGTTGACGGAACTCTTGAAACAATACCTGCATCAACAGCAGAAACAGTAAATGGAATTGAAATTGTAAATGATGAAACATTCTATGAAGATACAAAATCTGAAAGAACAGCTCATCTAATCATAGGAGAAGATGCACAAGGAACTTATAAAGATGGAGATGCTTATATTGGAGAAGATGAAAATGAGCCTGATTGGGTATGGATAGTATCAGGAATACATGTAACCTCAGACACATCTACTTCAATAACTCAAGATACAACTGGAATTAGCGAAAGTGGTCCAGTTATTGGTATAAAAAACGATTTCACAAAAGATGATGCAGGAGACAATCCAGCAGGTATTGGTGAATGTTATGACTTACCTAATAACTATGCATCAATTTGCTTAGATTCTTTAACAATATCAGATGAAGATTATCTAACATTAACAATTGAATACGCAGATGGAGAAGATACATCTAAATCTAAGTACAGTGGTGGTAAAACAAGTGCTAAAACAATAAAGATATCAGCACCAGGAAATGAAAGATTTGTAATACCTGCAAATATTGCTAATTTCGTTCAAAATGGTACAGTGAATGACAATGACGTTAAAACAAGTAAAATTTGGTTACAGGCAGGGGATAGTTGTGAAGAAGTTTATATGTATTATTATGACGCTGATAAAAACCCAACAATGCAATATATAGGTAAATATAATTCAACAAGTAGTGATAATATCCTAAGATTAAATTACAAAGATACAAAAGATGACAATGTATATTTAAAGTTAACAAATAAAACTACTGGAGAATGGAATATTACAGTAGATGTAATAGGAGACAGTACAGATGAACTACCTAATGGAGTAGATGATCTAGATATAATTTTTGAATGTTCAAGTGGTTGGGTATCATTAGGTGGTACTGTAAATGAAGAAGAATCAGATGAATTAACATGGAAAGGGTCTACTTATAAACAAATAGGTAACAAAGACGAAGATCACAGAACAAGATATGGTATTATTATAAAAGATCCAAAGAGTAATGGTGCATCTGATAAAGTAGTATTAGAAATACCAGGAGATCAAGTACAAGCCAATGTAGTTGTAAAAGGACAAGCTACAACAGTTACTGGAGGAGCAGTAACATACCAGTCAACAAAGATTGATGTAAACCCAATGTTGGATAAAGAAATAACAGATCCAACAGCACACAACCTAATATTGGTTGGAGGTCCATGTGTTAATACCTTAACAGAAAGCTTAAGCGGATTAACATGTGATGCATGGCCATATGGATCTGGAGAAGCATTAATTAAACTAGTAAACAATGGTGAAAAGGTAGCTATGATTGTAGCAGGTACAGATGCAATTGACACAAGAATGGCTTGTAAAGTACTAGCAAACTATGAAGATTACAACTTAGAAACAACAGAACAAATTATAACTGGTACAATTAGTGCACCAACAATAAAGACAGCTTAAAGCTGTTTTTCTTTTCTTTTTCTTTAAATTTTTAAATCCTATTTTTAGTTCAGAACTCTCTTAAGATAATAGTTTAACTATTATAAATAAAAACGCCGCGACCAGGATTCGAACCTGGATGCCCAAAGGGCCTGGCTTTCTATAAATTTTTTTGCTTAAGCTTTTTCCTTAAAAGCTTACTCAAGGCCAGTGCAATACCATTATGCGATCGCGGCATTTATATAACTATTTATAATTAAATTAAGAATTTTATATTTAAAAAATTATGGTTTCATTATACCCAATAAAGTTAAAATAAATCTATCAGCACCTCTTATTAGTTCATATTCATTAGTTCCTTCTATTATAATACATTCCCCCTTTTCATTTATATTTTTACTATATATCTTTGTTATATTACCTAATTTAAGCCATATCACTCCTGTTTTTTCACCAACATCTTTGCAACTCTTAACAGTTATATTTTTACCTTCTATTTCTTCAACCATAGCACCATGAGTTGGTATATTATACAAAATTCTATTTCCTGTTATTTTACTAATTTCCATACCTGCTATAACACTTACACCAGTTGTTTCTTTATCAAAACTTATATACAACTTATCTTTAATAATAGCTTTAATATCACCTTCCACACTTATATTCTCTAAAGTTCTTGGATCATATCTCGTACTTATAACTAATGGCTGATTACTTCCTTCTAAAAACATCTTTATATAATAAAAAATACCATTTTTCGTACTAACTCTGTTCACATCAAATCCATTATAATTAAAATAAATATCTCTATACTTATATTTTTGATAAATTACTAAAGAAATTATTCCCACTACAAGTATTACTATTAAGCTTATTACAATAATATTGATCTTCTTCTCAATTTTCATTAAATAACAACTCCAATGTTAATTTATCAATAAACTTATTAATTTCTTCTTGATTACCTTGAATTACTAAACAATTATCTTTATAATAAAACTTACTGTTTTTATCTTTTTTAATTAGAATAATCTTTATATCCTTATTAGCATCTTTACAGTCTTTTAATGGCAAATTAACACAATCTTCATTATCTTCATAACAACTTACAACAATTCTTGAAACTAAAAATGGAAATATATTATTCTGTAAATAACCTAAAAACAAATTATCTTTTGGATTTATACTTAAATAAATCTTTTGAGCAGAATTTAGCTCATTTAAACTTATTCTAAGATTATTACTAATTTCCCCAGAAGGTTTACTGCTTAATATTATCTTTTTATTATCAATATAGGTTAACCAACCATTATCCACTTTATTAAATTTATATCCTTTATATTTTATTTTTTCTAAATCAGAACTAGACATATAACCTAAAATACTTGTAACCATAATAAAACAAATAAATAAAGGTAATAATAATCTTTTTTTCATTATAAAAATAAAGTAAAAATTAAACTTTAAAAAATTTTCTTAATAAAAATTAAAGAAAAAGAAGATTTATTTCTTCTTTTTTAATACAAAATATAGTATTAATACTATAACTATTATCACTAATATCCATATCCAAGCTTTACTTGGAGCTTTTTCTGCTTTAACAGGAACACCTTCTTCTGGAACACCTTCTTCTTCAGGCGCCTTTTCCTCTTCAGGCGCTATTTCTTCTTCAGGTTCTTCTTCAGGAGCAGCTGATTTTACAGTTCTATAATATACCCAGAATGATTTTTGTTCAGTACTTAAAGTATTACCAGCTGCATCATATACAGTACAATCAACCAAGTATTTACCAGCTTCACCTGTATCTACTCCTCTAAAAGTCTTTTCTTTTCCTGGATCTAATGTAACTTCAATAGTTTTTTTACTAGGTTTGGTTATCTTTAATTTAACATAATTCATACCTGAAGTAACATCTTCACCAGAACATTTTATTTTTATAGATCTTTGAGCAAATATTGTTGTAGATTTAGGCATAGTAATAGAACCACTACTTGGATCTGTTGCATCTACTTTTATAGTATAATTTGCAGTTGCTAAATAACATTCAGCTCCACTTGCATTACAACATTCTACATTCCATAAATAAGATGTTTTATCATTCAAAGTTATAGTAATATTTGATGTCGTATCATTTTTGACAATACCTGTTGAATTTCCATAAGTGGTATTTACAGCACCATCTATATACAACGTAGCATTATACCATGAATAATTTCCAACACATTTAAATTGGAAATTTATTAAATTACTTGTATTCCATGTATTATCTCCTGGGCTAATAAGTGTTGTTGTAAATGCTCCAAAAACAAAACTCACACCTAATAGAACAAAAACAGCTAAAAAAATATAAAATATATTCTTATTATCCATTTACCTACACCTCACGTTTTTAATAAATGATTATTATTTAAATTTAATAATATCTTATATATAAAGTTTTCTACCTCTATTTTTTATTCCAAACAATTAAAAATATACACAAAATAACAACCAAACCAAGTAACACACTAATAAGTCCTGTATAGTTTTTAGTTTTTGGTAATTCCTTAACAGCTTGCCCAATAATTTGGTTTTCTCTTAATTCAACAGGCCTTTTGAATATCAATTCTGCTTTATTTCCAAATGTTTTATACAAACCAACAAACAAATCAGCATTACCATCTTTATCAAAATCTAATTTTAAACTTCTTTTTTTGTCAATACTTATAAAAAAAGGTTTTTGTTTCTGTCCTCTATCAATAAACAGAAACACATCTAAATCAATTTTATCTTCCTTAACTTTATCCAATATTATTGTATGTACTCCATTATTCAACTCAAATTCAACTCTATCTTTTTCTTCTAACCCAAACAACAAAGTATCTTCCTTGCTTAAATCCAACTTATAAGTTGATCCAGCAAAAACATAACTTAAACAAATTAATCCTAAAAATAAATACACCATCAGTTTTTTCATATTAAATCACTTAATCAAACATATTTATTAACTTTTTGCTTTTTGATTACAATGATTATTATCGCTAAAATAACAACTCCAATTAATCCATAAATAAAATAATTTTTATTAAAACCATCACCTTCTTTAATTTTTATTACTTCCCCTGTTATTTTATTAATCTCTTCCTGTTTTATTTTCTCTACTTTTTCTCTATTTTCTTTTTCCATTTTATTTGTATAAATACTAACACATTTCATATAATCATATAACTTATCATTTTTACACTTACCTTCTAAACTTTTTAAATAAATATTAATACTTACTATACTATTATTTTTAAATTCTTTAGAAAACAAATACAAATCATTTATTCTTTGAATTTTTATATCTTTAGGCAAACTTCCTTTATTAGAAAATAAACCCTTAATATCTTCATAATTTCTCTCAGCTACAACACTATAAGAAATATCATCTAAAATATCTATTTTCCTTGCAGAAGACTGATTTAATCCTTGTAATTCAGCTACCAAATTAAAATA
>CAZRVI010000033.1:0-7628 GCA_964603525.1 Candidatus Woesearchaeota archaeon
TTTAGAGAAATAAAAGAATCTGGAAAAAGAGGGAAATACTATGATAAATGGCTAAAGGCTCGTGATATTGTTATACGTATAGAGAAAAAATTAAAGGCTCTTGGAGTAGATGTAATTAAAAGAAAGGAAAAAAGAATAAAACAATTGTTAAAAGGGTATGAAAGAGCAATTAGACTTGCAAATAGTCTTCATCCAAAGATGGTTAGAGAAAAAAAAGAATCTGGAAAAAGAGGGAAATGGTATAATAGATGGAAAAAAGCTTATGATGCTGTTAGGCAGAGAAAAGAAGAATTAAAGGCTCTTGGAGTGGATGTAAGTAAAATTAAATAAATGTTCCTATTAAAAGCAATTTAATAATAAAAATTTTATATTTAGGAGGTGAAATAAGATGTATGATATGAGAAGATTAGGATTAATCATTTTGGGTTTTTTAATAATTTTTATGGGGATTGCACCATTTTTAGTTACATCTGGATATATGCCTTCAGTGTTGAGTTTTATTCCTGTTTCAGGAACAGCTTATAATGTTATTATTGTTGTTTTAGGTATATTAGTGATTTTGTGTGCAAGAAGAAGCTATTAGTTTTTAATAAATATGTTAAGATGAATAAGGAAGGAAGCATTTGGGGATATTTTGTAATGTTTTTGCTGATTCTAGTATTGTGTATTATTTTTTGGATGATTATTAAGAGAATGTTGGGTGTTTTGTGATGAATGAGTGTAAAGTTTGCAAGATTGGAAAAAAAGGAATGAATTATTTTTGGGTTGGTCTTTTAGTAGTTATAATTGGAGCTATTGTTGTTTTGTTATTTTATAAATTATATAGTGAAAGTTTAGAGGGAACTATTGGTAGTGCTGATTGTAAAACTGCTTTGGCTTTAATTGCTGGTGCTCAAAAGATTCGTATTACAAATTTTGTTGATTTAACTTCTCATTTAAAAAAAGCATGTAAACCTACTAGAATTGTGATTGATAAAGAAGATTTTGATGAAGCTAATAAAAAAATTGCTGATGCTATGTTGGATTGTGCTTTATTGGGTGAAAAATATTTTAGTCCTATTTTGCCTGGGGGAATATGGAATGCTATTAAAGGATATGTTAGTGGGGACTGGTGGTTAGTTAATTTTAAATGTGCTGATATTGTTTTTACAGAAAGAGGAGCGAAGAATTATAGAAAAAAAGGTGTAAATGCGGATACTTTTGGAGATTGGATTAAGAAATATAAGATAGGAAAAGATAAAAATTTAGGAAATTATTTTGAAAAAGATTTGGAGTATGTTATGGTGTGGCCTAATTTAGCAATTCCTTGGACCGAAGAAAAAGTGTATACTCTATATTTAAGTACTTTTGTTATTTCCGAAGCAGAATACAATAATTTAAAAGATAAAGGAATAAGTTTGTTGGATATTATAAGCTGGCCTATAACCCTACCTTCGCGGGCTATTAGAATTGTTGGAGAGTGGTTTACTGGGGGGGGACTTGAGAATGCTTATAGAAAGTTTTATGGAAATGAATCAAAGAGATTATCTGATATATTCTGGATACATTGTATATTAGAACCGGTATCGAGTTATAATAAAAGAATAAATAATGTAAGTGTTCAAAAGGTTCAAAAGTTAAATTTTTAAAATGAAAAAAGGAGAGTTTACAGCAAGTGAATTGGTGAAATTGTTGATAGCAATAATTATTCTTTTAGTTATAATTGGGATAGTTATTTATTTAAAAGGTATTGGAAAGGAAAAGCTTATTAATGCTTTAGAGTTATTAAGATTTAAATTTTAATTTTATAATAAAATGGGTGAATGGAGTTTTCAGAAAGTTGTGGGATGGTTGTTGATTTTAGCTATGTTAATTTTAATTATTTTGTTTATTTTGATGAGAACAAATGTAATAAGAGAGTCTATGGCTAAAATTTTAAATATTAATTTTGGTTGATTTTTGAGGTTGTTTATTATGTTAATTACAAATAAGAAAGGGGATGTTAGTGCTTTTAGGATTGTTGCTTTTGTTTTAATTATTTTAGTTGTTGTTTGTATAATTTTATATGTTGGGATAAGGCATTTTGGGAGATATGAAAGAGTTTTAAAAGGTATTGAGGAAAAAAGTTTGGGTTTTGAGGAAGTTTATAAAGGAGAAGAGAAAGAGAAGGTAGAAAAAGATCCTATTGAGAGTTTATTAAATAAATTAAAAAGTTTACAGGAGGAGAAAAATTATCTTTCAATTATTTTTGAAATTAAGCAATTTTTAAGCAAGTATCCTACAATCAGGGATGAGAGATTATACTTTATTGAAGCAAACGCTTATTTTAAAATTGGTTATATTGAAGATTATGAAAAATCTTTATTAAAAGTCAAAGATAAAAAGTATGTTGAAACAGCAAGCTATTTCTTAAGTAATCTTTATCTAGTTAGAGGTAGATATGATAAGTTTTTATCAATAGTTAAGGGGAGGAGGGATGAATCACTTATAAATTTTGTTAATGGTTTTAGAATTTTAGAAAATACTAAAAATTTTGAAACAGCAGAGATTAGTGATTTAAATCAATTAATTAAGCTTGTAAATAATGATTATGATGGTATTTCTTTGTGTTATATGTTTGACAGTATACATCCTTCAGAAGATGTATGGATGGATCCTACTTGTTCAAATTATGAAAAATATTTTTTAATTGGAGGAGGATTTTATGAGAAAGAGCCAAACCGAGAGGAGTATGATTTATTTAAACAAAGTATAATGGGTTTTAATGAGGGGTATTATAATTCAGTTGTAGAAGGTTATAGAACATCTATAGAGGGTTTTAATGAACTTTTACTTATGGATAGTATGGATAGTGATAATTTTTTATATTCGCCATCTCTTTACTATTATTTAGTTTCTCATTATAATTTGTTATATGATAAAGATGTTGATGAAAATGTTAGGAAGCGTAATATTTTTATTGCTTATAGTAATTTTATTTTTGATAGTTATGTTTTACTTAAAAGGACAGAAAATCCTTTTTTTAAATTCCTAGCAAAAAATATTGTTATGAAAGTGTATGTGGATTTTTTTAAAGAAAAGATTGGAGATAAAGGAGGGTTTTTACCAGGAAAGCTTGTAGAAGAATGTGAGCCCTTGTTTATTTATGATCCTTTATCTGAAATATAAAAACTTATAAAGGAGTTAATATTTAGTTTAGTTATAAAAATGAGGTGAAGAAGATGGATAAGAAAGCTCAAGGTTTGCCTTTGAATACAATTATTGTTGCTATTTTAGTTATAGTTGTTTTGATAGTTGTTTTGGTTTTCTTTTTAGGTGGAATGGGAGGTATGAGTACTAAGATTAAAAGTATATTTTTTGGGGCAACTGCAGGAGTGGATAAAAGTTTAGCTATAGAATATTGCAGGCAGTATTGTATTCAAGCGGAATCTCTAAGTGAATCATTACAAAAAAGCAGTATGTATTGTAAGAAATATTTTCATATAGATGAAGATGGTGATGGTAAGGCTGATAAAGATAATGGTAATTTAATTAGATGGTATTGTTTTGAAGGAGATGATAGTGGCGAAGTAAGGTATTTGGGTGTTTCTTGTGAAGGTGTGAACTGTCCAAAAATAAGGGAAGGAACACAATCAAAAGAAAGGTAAGCAGCAGAGGGAGAAAGAGAAGAGGATTTTTAAAAGAAGTATTAAGCCTTAAAAGTCTGTTGATAACTTTAGTTTTATTGAAAATAAATTAAAAATAAAAAGAAACTAAGAAAATATGAGAACAAAAAAAGGGGAAAGTAGCTGGTTGCTTGTTCTTATTATTAGTTTAATTATTGCTGCTTTGGTTGTTTTAATTTTATTAAAATTTCAAAGTAAATTGCTGAGTTTTTTGTTGAATAGATAGTTTCTATCAAAAAGAAACTATATGGGTTGTTTGGTAAGAAATATAAATGAGTTTTGTTTGTTTTTATCTATGAATTTGAAATTGATTTTTTGGGTTTTTTGGTTGATCATTGTTTTGGTTGTTAGCTTAAGCCTTTATATGTATATTAATAAAGCTGCGAGTGATAAAAGTGGTGATTTAATAAAATACTGTAATGATATTGCTTTAGCCCTTGATGCTACACTTTTGGAAAAAGGGAATGTGACTTTAATTTATGATTTTGTGGTTCCAGGATATTCTGTTAAGCTTGAAGAAGGGGAGAATGGAGGAGGAGTTGTGGTATTGGAATATAGTTCTGGAAAAGATGAGAAAAACCTTGTTGAAAAATGTTTTTATGTCAGGAATAAGTTTTGTAAATTTATTTTGGAAAATTATGAGAGCCTTGTTAAAATAATAAAAGTTTGTGAAGTTATTAATGAAGATGAACCTATGAAATTAAGATAAAATGAGTGTTGAATCTGGAGCTTGGGAAATTGGAAAGCAAATGGTCAGTGCTATTCCTAGGATAATGGTAATTCTTATGATATTGACTTTTGTAATGGTTCCTATTGGATGTTATATTCACAGGAAGGTTGATGTAAGTGGTGTTAAAGCAATGTTTGTTTCAGAATTATTGTTAGAATGTGTTCAGAGTTTTGGTTTAGACAAGGATAAAATAGAAAAGTGCTTTAATGTCAATTCAAAGGAAATAGTATTTAGAGTGAAAAGTGTTAATAAGTCTTTATGTAATGATGAAGTTGAATATAAGTTGTTTAATGCATATTTTAATGATAAGGAATATGTAAAAAGAACTTTTTCAAAAATAATTAACAAACAAGAGGTAGACTTTAATATTATTCTCAGAAGATGAATAAAAAAGGTATTTTTGGATTTGGAATAGTAACTGTTATTGCTTTAATTGTTATCTTTACAATTGGTTTAATTTATTGTCTGTTATTTGGATTTACCACAATTTTTAAAAGTGTTGAAGAGGAAGTAAAGGGAAATTTAAGTGGTATTGATTTTAATAAAGATGCTGTAAGATTTTTAAGTATAGAAGTGAAGGATTTGGGAGTTGATAATTTAAATGTTGGGGACTTGATTGGTTTAAGTTGTTTTGTTGATAGCAAGTATGCAGAAATTTTAGGGAATTATAGTGATGAGATTAACTTGCCTGTTGTTTATAGTGTGGGTTATTGGGATAAGAAGTTAGATAAAGAAAATTTTGGAAGTTGGGTTGAAGGAAGAGGAGGGTTTGAAATAAGAGATTTTTCAGGTGATCTTTCTGTTGTGTATGATAGTGGTGATTATAAAGTTATTGAGATGCCTTTTTTAGGAAAAAAAGTTTATGTGTTTTTTAATAAGAATGAATATGTTGGAAGTGATTTGGTGAGGGAAAAATGGAAAAAATTAAAGGGCGGATATTATAAGTTAGGTAATAAGATTTTGAGTAAGATTGAATTGGTTGGCAGGTTTGAGAAATTAAGATTTAATAAGGATCTTAAAAAAGAAGATTTAGAAGTAAAAAAATTAAGAATTAAGTGAAAATGAAAAAATTTAAAGGTTTATTAAGATATAAAAGAAAAAGTAAATCAAGATTAAATAAGAAAGGAATAATTTTTATGAGTATGATGGCTGTTCTTTTCTTTATACTTTTATTGTATAGTTATAAGGTTCTAGTTATAGACAAAAAAGCATTTAGGACAGTAGGTTATGCTGGGGAGTCTGCTTTAAGGATATATAATTCAATCGGTGAAGCAGATTTGAAAGAGTTTTTGATTAAGCAGGGTTTTAAGTATAGTATTTATGAGGCTATTAATAAAACTGCATGGGAAGGAGGTGGTTGCGAGTTTTGGAATGAGAACTGTGATCCTTATAAAAAATGCAGGGATCTATTTAAAAAATATGTTCAGGAATTTTTCAAGGTTTATTTGGGAAGAATTCCTATTAGAAAGAATGATATAGGTTATGTTATTTTATGTGATGATAAGTTTTGTGAATTAAATGTTAAAAAATTTCAGGTTATTCTTCCGAGCTTTCCTAAACAACCTTTAACAGGAGTTATTGAAAGAAATTTTAAATATAAGCAGAAATTTAAATTCAATTTTGAAATTTATAGTTTATATTACCAATTAAAGAGTATAAATACTTGCAAGGGTGTTAATAAACTTAAAAAAGATTTGGAAGGAAAATATAATGTTGAATTGAAATGTTATGGTTCCAGTGAAGAAAAATATATAAATATGGAGATTGTTATGGGTGATATGCTGTTTATTAGACCAGTTATTAAATTTAGATTAGGAGAAGAAGCAGAGGCATTAAAGGTATTAAGATAAAATAGGGGGTTTAGATGTTTGGTTTAAGTTATGGTGATATTTTAGAGAAAATAAAAAAAGAATCTGGATTAAAAGAAACTGATATAGAATTAAAAGTTAGAGAAAAATTAAAGAAGCTAAGTAATTTAATAAGTAAGGAAGGGGCTGCACATATTGTTGCTAATGAATTAGGAATTAAATTAGTTGATTTTGATTTTAAAATTAATAAATTAAAAAAAGGTATGAATTCTGTTAGTATTGTTGCTAAAGTTTTAAATATTTATGGTATAAATGAGTATAAAAAAGTGAGGGAAGGAAAAGTTGCTAACTTGCTTATTGGGGATGATTCTGGGATAATTAAATTGGTTTTATGGGACAGCTATCATGTTAAATTAATTGAAGATGGGAAATTAAAGGAAAATGATATTATAAAGATAAGAAATGGCTATGTGAAAGATAATAATGGTTTTAATGAATTGCATTTAGGGAGCAGAGGACAAATTGTTGTTAATCCTGAAGGTGTTAGTGTGGAGGTTGTTGGGAAAAAACAATTGCCTGTTGATTATCAAAGAAAGAGTGTTGAGGAGTTGAATGTTGGTGATGTTGCAGGTGTTTTTGGAACTATTGTGCAAATTTTTGAACCAAGGTTTTATGATGCTTGTCCTGAGTGTGGAAGAAAAGTTAATGAAGGAAGGTGTGATGAACATGGTGCAGTTTCTTCGGTTGATGTTCCTATCTTGAATTTGTTTTTTGATGATGGTACTGATAATATAAGGGTTGTTGCATTTAGAGATCAGGTTGAAAAATTATTGGATTTGAATAGAGAACAAGTTTTAAAGTTTAAAGAAGATATTTCTGAATTTGAAAAATATAAAAGTGATTTGTTAGGAAAGCAGTTAGTTATTGTTGGTAGAGTTACTAAAAATGAAATGTTTGATAGGAAAGAATTTACTGCACAAAGGGTTATTGAGGTAAGGCCTGAGGATATGATAAAGGAGTTTGAGGAAGTAAATTAATTTTTATAATTTGATTAGAAAGGAATTAATATCTTATTTTGTTGTATAATTTTAGAATCTTCTTTTAGTAAGTAGTCAAATAATTCTATTAATTTTATTACTTTTGGATTTTCTATATTTAGTGTGTATAGTTTAGCTCTACCTATCTCTCTTGTTTTTTTAATAATTTTAAGTTTTATAAACTTTGGAAATATTCTGTATAGTGTTCTCCAGCTTATTTCTGATTTTTCTGCTAATTCTGTTAAAGTATAATCAAAGAACCTTCCTTCTATTAGAAATTCTAGTAATCTTGTGGTTGGATTATCTCCCATAAATTCTCTAAAGACTGTTAATTTTTTCATAGTTAAGTAGATATTAGGGTGGTATTTAAAGTTTCGTTTTGGCGTAGGTAAACTTTTTATATTGGTAA
>CAZRVI010000034.1:0-7582 GCA_964603525.1 Candidatus Woesearchaeota archaeon
TAAAGATGGAAGAGCTATTTATTTAAATGTAAAAGAAAGAAAACCAGGAAGCTTTTATGTTTATAATGATAAAGCCAAGAGGTGTGAGGAACAGTCTTCAAATATTATTGTTATTGATAAAAAAGAAAATGAATATGTTTTTGATCAAAAAAATTTAAAGTTTGTTCCTTATACTGGTTTAGCAAGTGCTGAAAAAAATAAGGTTTATGTTACAAGTATTGATGGGAAAAAGGCTACTATTGTTCCTCTTTATGGTTTATATGGTATAGGTGTTCTTAAAACTCAATTGGAAGAATTAAGAAGGTTATATGGGAATGAATTGTATGCTGTTGTTTCTGAAAATAAAGATGTTGTAATTTATGCTACAAGAGGTAAGAAAAGAGATGTTGGTGATAGTAAAGTAGATGGTGATTTAGATTTAGCTGTTGGTTATTATTCTTATAATACTGATATTGGTAGAAGAGTTTATAGAGAAATAGAAAGCAGATATTTAAGAGCTATAAGCGGAGCGCAATATAGGGGAGATAAATTTTTAGAGTTAGATGGTTTAAAATATAGAATTGATGATAGGATGGAGTTTACACCTTCGAGTTTAGGTTGTAAGGATGTTATGGATGAATGGCAATGTGTTTTAATTTATAATGTTTGTGATCCTGTTATTTGTCCAAGTTCAAGATGTAATTTTGGTGGTGAGTATAGACTAGAGAATGTTGTTCAAGCAGGTTTGATTGCTTCTTTATCTGCTTGTATAAAGAATTTTGTTTGTTTTGGTGGGGATGTAATAGTTCCTATTTGTGTTTCTGGAATTTTAGCAAGTATGAAAAATATAAGAAGCTTTTTACAAGGATATGAGAGTTGTTTGATTAATGCAAGAGTTGAAGGTAAATCAACAGGAATTTGTGATAAGATAAGATCTATATTTGTGTGTGAGATTATTTGGCAGGAATTAATGAATTTAATTAATTATAAAGGTGTGTTTTGGGGTTTGTTAAGTAAGAAAATAAGTGGGGGAGGTGGTGAGTATATAGAAAGTGGTATTGAAAAAAGCATAAGTGCTTCTAAGAGAGCATTAACTTATTTTGTGAATGATTATGCAACACATATGTTTATAGCTTATAAAGGAAGAACTACTAAGGAAATTGGTGTTGAGGTTTGTAAGAGAGCTGTTGGTGGAGTATTTCCTAATATTGGAGAAATTTTTGAAGAATTTGCAGAGCCGGAAGATCCTGTTCAGTATACAGCTTATCTTGAAGAATTTCCTTATGCACCTACGAGACGTGAGTCAAGATACAAAGTTTATTATCATATATATGCTGGACATCCTAAATTAAAAGAAAGAATCAGGTATGTTGTTTATTTAAGGGCCAAAGGAAGACCTTATTATAAGGTTGATGAGGGCATAATAAGTGCTGGTGATTATGTGGATAAAACAAAAGATTTTACAGCAACGAGTTATTATGAAGAGATTTGTATTAGTATTGATGGTATTGAAAATTGCGGTTTTAAAAAGGTTGTTTCTACAAGTTATTTTATGGAAAAATATACTAATTGGTATATGAGAAAGTTTGGTGGTTTGGCTCCTAGAATAACCAAGGAAAGTCAATGTGTTTCTACAGAATCAGCTTTAAGTGTTCCTTTTTTAGCTGAGAAAGTAGCTATTAAAAGAACTTGTAGTCCAAGTAATCCTTATTTGGCTTTAGGTGCAGAAATGGAAGCAAGATGGGAAAAAGTTGGTGAATGTAGAAGAGAAGATGGAACAAGTGCTGGATTTTGTTGGGAGTATGTTAGGTTAGATAAATATCCTGAGTTAGAACAAGAGTTTAAAGGTGATGTTTGTGTTAATAGAGGTGGTTTTTGGTGTTATAATTCTAGTATTAATGGTACAGATATGAAATGTAAGAAAGATTATGGTGTTATGTTTGATTATACTGGAATGATAGGTGATAACGTAAGATATGGTGAGTGTTGTATTGTTGGTATTGATACTAATAAAAATAAATTAAATAAAAAAGATGTTTGTGAGGAGGTTAAGGAAGTTGGAGATAAGGTGGGAAAAGAAACTGAGAAAGAAGTAGAGAAAACTCCTGAGGAGATTATTGAAAATATCAAAAAATTAAGTTGTAATGAAGCCAAAAATTTATGTTCTAATAGTGAAAAAAAGAAAATTTTGGTTGGGGAAAAGTTATTAGAAGCTAAGTTTAATGTTGGATTGAAATGTTATGATGAGGGTAAATTTGCTTTAGCTTCAAGTTATTTTAAAAAAGTTAAGAATAAAAGTTTGAATGAAACTTTGGTTATTGATTCTTCTGTGTACTTAATAAGGACAAATATAGAACTTGCCAGAAAAAATTGTGATGAAAATAATCTTGAACCTTGTGAAAATCTTTTGGGTGAAGCTGAAACCCTTTTAGATGAATTAAAAACAGATTATAGAGAAAAGGTTTCATGGGGTGTTATTTATGAATTAAGCAAATCTATTGAAAAATTAAATGAAAAATTAGAGATTTAGTTTTTAATAAATAAAAATGATAAAGAAATTAAATAAAATAAGAAAAGCAAGAAATTTTTTGATGTTATTGTTAATAGATTTTATATTTTTGTTTGTTAGTATTAAGTTTATTGGGTTTATGTTTAATAAGATTAAGAATTATTTAATGAGTTTGCAGAATATAAATATATATTTGCAAAGTATAGAAAAAACAATATCTCAAAATGTTTCAGAATTAAATTTGGGTTTGTTTGGAGGCAATTTAGAAATTTTAAATCAAGTAATGCAGAAAGTATTTTATTATTCTATTTACACTTTGATTGGTGTTTTTTTATTATATTGTATGTTTCAAGCGATAAATTGGAATTTAGTATGTAATAAATTTAAGTTTAAGAATTTTGGAAGGTATTTATTGAAATTTATTTTGGTTAATGTTCCTTTTGGTTTTGTTTTGTTGTGGATTTTTTATGGAATGATGTATCATTTAAGAGGTGTGGTTTTTAATTCATGGATCTCTGGAACTTACTTGGAAGAACAAATGAGTTTTGGTGGTTCTTTATTTGTTTTAATATTTTTGTTTGTTTTGTTTTTTATTGTTGTTTATTTCATGATTAATGTTTATGTTTTAATGAATAAGTATAAATTAAAAGATACTCTACTTAGGTCATTTAATAATCTAAAAAATTATAAATCGTTGTTAAGATTTTTATGTTATGTAATTATTTTTGTTTTGTTTTTATTGAGTGTAAGAGTAAATATAATCTTTGCTTTGATTTTGATTTTAAGCTTAATTGAAATTTTTAGGGTAGATTTTTCTAGAATTTTAAAATAAAGTGCGGAGGATAGGATTCGAACCTATGCAGGCACTAAGCCAACAGGGCCTTTAGGTATTCCTTTGGAATTAAACCTGTCCCGTTTGACCGCTCCGGCACCTCCGCATTATATTAAGCTAGGGAGATGGGTGTTTAAAAAAGTTTTTGATGTGGAGAGCAGGATTCGAACCTGCGCAGGCACTAAGCCACATGGTCCTTAGCTTGGCAGATTAATCTTCTTTTTAAATTGAAGATTGAGATCACATGCCCGTTTGACCGCTCCGGCATCTCCACATACTTATAAAAGAATTAGTTTTAAATTTATAAGTTTATTTATTTCTTTTTCTGAGACCTTTAGTGTTATTTAATTTTTTAAGATGATGCTTTTTCTGCCATTTATATTTTCTTAATTTTTTTGATTTACCATAACCACAATGAGAGCAAACACCCTTTATTTTATGGTAGGATGTTTCTCCACATCTACGACATCGAATATGAAGACGACCTTTTCTACGTTTTTTACCCATAGAGGGAGTTCCTTTAACCATTTTAAATTTTTACCTTTATTGTACTGAGATTAGGACAATTGTGTCTCCTCTTACAAAAACATTACCTAGCTTTCTTTTTATTTCTCCATTTTCACGCTCTTCTGCATCTTCTAATACTGTATTAATATGTATGTCGAATGCTTTTAGTTTTCCAATTAGTTGTTTATTGTTTTTTAGTTCAACTATTACAGTTTTATTTCTTGCAGCATTTAATGCATCTAATGGTCTATCTGGTTCCATAATAAGCTCCTTGTTATTTAAACGTATAATATTTGTATATAAATGTTTTTATTTTCAAGGCTTTGTATTAAAACTATAGTTTTTGTACGAAAAGTCAGCTCTAAAACCCAAGATTGTACGAAAATTTATTTTCTTTTAACTTTAACTTTTAATTTATCTAAAATAAATTTAGTTCTTATGGCTTCTACAGCGTATTCAGCTCTTGACCTGTAACCTAATTTATTTGACTTAATGAAAATATCCATAGCTTTTGCTAATTCTTCTGGTACTGCTATATTAGTATATTTTTTTCTCATCTTATCACCTTATAGTGTATAGGTAAACGAAACTTTTATAAAGGAGTTTTCGTGTATGTATACATAATATATCATGGAGGATTTCAAAATGAATAGGTTAAATCAAGATTTACCTTTAAACAAGAAAATATTAACTATTAGTATAGTTTCAGTTTTTATAGCATTCATATTTGGATGGGTTATAGGAAACTATTTAGGAGATGTCAGAGCCTCTGGTGCTGTGGTTTTTACCCAAGAAACCTTACAGCAGAAAGTTGAAGAAAGAACAATGGAAATCCAGAAATTATTGGATGAGAAAACGAAGAGAGTTAAAGGTTTAGAGGAGCTTAATATTCAATTACGAGAAAAATTACATGAATTAAGGAAGGAAGTTTCAGATAAGGATACTCTTTTAGCTTCTTATAGGACAAGTAGATATAGAAGAAGTGGTGGTTCAAGTATACCAAGTCCACCAACAGGCTACTAATTTTAGGATTTTAGAAGATGAAACTATGGATTGCTTATTTAATATTTTATACTATAATAACTTTAGTCTATCTTAGTTATAGATATATTATTCTAGCATCAGTTGTAAAGGAGCATTATAAGCCCTTTAATGCTAAGGTTTCTGTTATAATACCTTACTATAATGAAGATTTTAATATTCTTAGAAAAACAATAAAGTTTGCTTGTAAAGCAGAAGGAAATAAAGAAGTTCTAGTTATAGATGATGGTTCAAAAATAAATTACTCTAAAAAACTAAAAAAGTTACAGAAAAAATATGATTTTAAACTCTTTAGATATAAACAAAATCAGGGGAAAAGGTATGCTCAGGTTTATGGAATTAAAAGGTCTTCTGGAGATATTATTGTTATGATAGATTCTGATACTATGATTATGAAAAAAGGTATACTGAACCTAATTAAACCTTTTTCAGATAAATTAGTGGGAGCAACAACAGGAAATATTTTGGTTGCAAATGAAAAACAGAATTGGTTAACAAGAATGATTTCTGCTAGATATTGGGTTGCTTTTAATCAAGAAAGAAAATCCCAATCAGCTCTAGGAGTTGTTACATGTTGTGGTGGACCTTTTTCAGCTTATAGAAGAAAATATATTATGCCTTTATTGGATAAGTATCTTAATCAGGAATTTTTAGGTAAGAAATGTACCTATGGAGATGACAGACATTTAACTAATCTTTTATTAAAAAATTATAAGATTAAATATGTTGAAAATGCAAGAGCTTACACTTTTGTTCCTGTAACTTTGAGGTCTTATATAAAACAGCAAATAAGATGGAAAAAGTCCTTTATTAGAGAGTCTCTAATAACTATGAAATATATGTGGAAAAGAAGCAAATGGTTGACTTTTGACCAAGGAATTACTTTTGCCTTGCCTTTTTTAGCTTTATTTGTCAGATTAAATTTATATTATATTGCCTTTTTTATTTATCCACCCTTATTAATATGGTTTGTTTTTATAATAATTATTATGGCTTTATTAAGAAGTTTATTAATTATGTGGGATTCTGGTAAGAAGGTTATTTATAATATTGGTTATGGGTTCTTACATGAAATTTGTATTTATTGGCTATTATTTTATTCTTTATTTACTCTTAAAGATACTAGTTGGGGGACAAGATGAAAAAACTAACACCAAAAGAATGGATGTCTAAAGAAGATTTTTGAGTTGTTTCAAGCTCTTCTAAAGAGGAAGGATTAGACAAATTATAATCAGTTAAATTAGTTTGGTTTAAGGGTCCTGCTTCATTAGTAATTTTGTGAAGATTAAATGTTAGTAATGTAAATATTCCAATTATAGTTATAATTAAAAATAATGTACTAAATTTTGGGATTCGCTTTAAAATTTTATGATGTTCTACTTCTCTTTCAACAGTAGGCTTTAATCTTTCTTTAATTTCATCAAGTTTTTCCTCATTGATTTCATAACTTTCTTCTTTAATGTATCCAAGTTCCCTAAATCTCGTAGTAATCCTTGTTATTGTACTTTTACCCAATCCAATATCATATAAATCATGCCATCTAACTTTTTTCTTTCTTTCATAAAAATCTAAACATAAGATAATGTATTTTCTTTCATTTTTAGTAAATTCTCTCATTAGTTTTTAATAATTTATATAAATATAAAAAGGTTCCGCAGTGGAACCTAATAGTTCATCAAAGGAACTATAAGTTTCTATTATGGAACCTCTCTTTATAAACTAATTTCCTCTTTATAGTTTTCAACTACTATGAAAAAACCAAAGAAAACTATAAAGAATTGGAAAGTTAAAAGAATTAGAAAATTATTTCAGTTTTTTCTTTACCAGTTGGTATATCCAATTGCTAATAGAACGACCATCTTTTTTAGCCAACATCTCTATCTTCTTAGCATCTTTTTTGCTTACTATCACCTGTATTCTTTTAGAATTTTTACCAATCAATTATATCACCTATATGTAACTTATACTAACTTATATATAAACTTTTCGGGAAAAGTATATAAAGGAGTAGTTACATCACTTATACTAACTATTGAGAGGTAACTATGGAATATGAATGAAAAACAAAAGGATTTGGGGGATTTTGGGGCATCCTCTCCAAATCCATATGATAGGGAAAGGTTTGAAGAGATTAAATTAAAGTATAAAAGACCAAAATTTATAGATAAAAGAAACTGGAAAATTTATAATAAATCCCAAACTAATGAAAAGCAATTATTTATAACTATTTTATGTGAATTAATAGATAGTATTAAAATTAAAGATTATAAACCAAAGAGAACAGGAAGAAGACCTTATGATATTAGAGACTTACTAAAATGTTCTGCTTTAAAAGTATTTACAAATTTATCAGTGAGAAGAGGAGTTAGCGAATTAAAGATATTAAAGGAGATGGGTTTTATTAATGAAGTTCCTTCTTTTAATACCTTATGTTCTTTTATGAAAAAACCATTTACTAAAAAAATCTTAAATGACTTAATTTTAGTAAGTTCATTACCTTTAAAAGATATTGAAACAGATTGGGCTATAGATGCTACTGGATTTAGTAATAAAAAATTTGTTCCCTGGGTTTCTATTAGGATGCATAGATACAAAAGAAGAGATTGGAAAAAACTACATGCAATCTGCGGAATAAAAACAAAAGTAATACCTGCAGTATTCATAACAAAAGGATATGCTCATGATAGCCCTTATTTTAAAAAATTGGTTAATAA
>CAZRVI010000035.1:0-7552 GCA_964603525.1 Candidatus Woesearchaeota archaeon
TAATTCTTTCTTCTCTTTCTTTTTCAAATCTTTCATGAAGATTCATTTTGTGCTTTAAAAATTTTAAGAGTTAGTTTTATATAGATTTTTTAATTTATAAAATTTATGAATAGAAAATTAGAGAATCAAAAAGATATTTGGGATAAATTAGCGGAATCTTGGGCAAGATTAAGACAAAAACCTTTTAGAGATATTAAAAACTTGCTTGAAAGAATTTCTAATTTGAAAAAAGGTAAAATTTTAGATGTTGGTTGTGGTAATTGCAGGAATTTGTTGATATTTGCTAAGAAAGGATTTGAATGTTATGGTATTGATTTTAGTAAAAATATGTTAAAATATGCTAAAGAATTTTGTAGTAAAAATAAAATAAAGGTTAATTTAAAATATGGTTTAGCAGAAAAAATTCCTTTTAAAGATAATAGTTTTGATTATGTTTTGAGTATTGCTGTTTTGCATCATTTAAATACTAAAGAGTTGAGAGAAAAAGCTGTTGAAGAAATTTATAGGGTATTGAAGAAAAAGGGAATTGCTTTAATAAGTGCTTGGAATAAATTTCCTTTGTGTTTATTTATTAAAAATAAGTATATAAAATGGAAAGTTAAAGATAAAATTTATTATAGATATTATTATTTTTTTAGTTATTGGGAACTAAAAAGATTACTAAAGAAATTTAATTTTAGGATTTTGAATTCTTCTGGATGGTTAAATAAGAATATTTGGTTTTTGATTGAGAAATAGTATTAAAAAGAACCTAATTTCTTAATATAAACATTCTTTTCTCTAAATTATATTATATATTATAGAGTTTATGAAAATTTATATATTAATTTGATTAAAGAGTAGTTACTATGTTTGGTTTATTTAAAAGGAATATAATTTTTCATGCAAATTGTTCTATAAATTCAAGTAATATTAAAAACAATTATATAAATATTTTAAAAAAATTAGGTTTTAAGTTATTAAGAATAGAGGATTTTAATTGCGGTGGTGATTTGATTGAATCTGGTTATGAAGAAGAATTTAAAAACATTCTAGAAAAAAATAAGGAGTTATTAAAGAAAAATAAGGTGGACAAAATAATTACAAATAGTAGTTTATGTTATAATACTTTCTTGAAATATTATGGGATAAAAGCAGAGCATGTTGTGCAAACTTTATTAAGATATGTTAAAAAATTGCCTTATAAATATAATGAAGAAAAGATAACTTATTTTGATCCTTATTATTTGGGAAAAAGAAATTTTGGTGTAGAAAAGATTTTAGATGCTTTAGGTTTTGTTGTGATTAGTTTGAAAGGAAAAAATGCTATAAGTTGCGGTGCCAGCGGTGGTATAAAAAGAAATCTTCCTTTACTAGCTAATAAAATAGCAAGAAATATTTTAAAACAAGTTAAAACTGAAAAATTAATAACAAGTTGTGCTTTATGTTATTCCCATTTAAAAGAAAATTCAAAAAAAATAAAGGTTTTAGAATTATCTGAAGTACTATGATAGATTTTTTTAGAAGAACTTTAGGAAAAGAGAATGTAAGCGAGGAAAAAGCTGATTTAGAAGTTTATGCTACTGATAGTTCAAGGATAAATGGTGTTACAAGATTAGTTGTATGGCCTGAAAATGCTAAACAGATTCATCAAATTATTTTATTTGCAAAAAGAGCTAATTTAAATTTGATTTTTAGGGGTGCTGGTACAAATATGGTTGGTGCTGTTGTTCCTAGAAATAGTGTTGTTATAGATATGGGCAAGATGAATAAAATTCTTGATGTTGGTAAGGATTATATTGTGGTTGAACCAGGAATTAATGTTAGTGAAATAAATAGAGCATTAAGAGATATGTTTTTTCCTATAGTAACAGAGAAAAGCGGTGTTGCTAGTATTGGTGGTTTAATTAGTATGAATGCTAGTTGTGATAGAACAATGAAATTTGGAACTATTAAAGACTGGGTTTTAGAAACTGAAATCATAGATGGTACTGGAAGAACAAGAAAAACAAAGGATGTTATAGGAAAGGAAGGAATGTTGGGAGCAATAATAAAAGCTAAATTAAAACTAACTTATAAAATAAGTGAAACTTCTTTAAGCGTATTTAAATTTAATACTTCTGAGGAATTATCTGAGAAGGTTTTAGAGTTAAAGAATAATGAGAATATTTTGAGCTTAAAGATTTTAAATGAATTATCTGCTAAATTAATTGGTTTGGAAGAAAAATATTATTTGGTTGCTGAATATTTGGGTACGGAAGGAAAGATTGTTAATAAGGAAGAAAAAGAGAAGATATTAAAGAAATTAGATATTTTAAGATCTGTTTTAAATTCTAAAGGTTTTATTTATGAGGAAGATATTAAGGTATCCGGTGAAAATTTAGCTGAGTTTTTATATTGGGCTAAACATAAAAAAGTTCCTTGTTTTGGTAATGTTGGTCATGATTCTATTCATCCTTTTTTAAAGAGTAGGGAAGATGCAAAAAGTTTGTATGATATGGTGTTAAAACTAAATGGGGAATTAATAGGTGAGTATGGTGTTGGTTATCTAAAGAAAAATGTTGCAAGCAATAAGCTAAAAGAGGAAATTATAGAATTAAAGAAAAAATATGATCCAAATTGTATAATGAATATTGGTAAATTAATTGAAAAGGAAGACATTAAAATAGAAGATAAGAAAAGGAAAAGAAAATAAAATGCCATTGGAAAATTGCAATTTATGTGGAAAATGCAAGGAAGTTTGTCCTATTTATCAAATAGTTAAAAAAGAAACTGTTAGCCCTAGAGGCAAAGCAATTTTAATTAAAAAAGATATTTTAGATAAGGTGTTTTATATTTGTACATTATGTGGTGCTTGCAAAGAAATTTGTCCTAATAATGTTGATTTGTTGAGTTTTATTAAAAAAAGGAGAAAATTATTAGTTGAGAAGGGTATTGAAAGCAAGAAAAATAGAGAAATGGTTGAGAAGATTAAAGAGAAATTTTCTGAGATAGGTGGTGGTTAAGATAGGCAAATATGAAATGACTCCAGGAGTTTTAGGAGAAAGATTAGGAGAAGCAATAATTAAAAATTATGTTCCTAAGGATGTTCTTCAAAATTTAGAGAGAGTAATAAAAAAGGCATTAAATGGATATCCAACAGATTTAGAAATAGTAGTAAGAAATGTTGGGGAATATATATCTAAAAATGTGAAAGCTCTTTACGATAGTTTGGGTTTATAAGGAGTCAAGATACATTATCTCATATAGAGAAAATGGTGCATGAAGAGAGAAAAGAACGTTATAAACATAGGGAAAAACACTAAAAAAGAGTAATTGAACTCCAAATTAATAAAATTGTATTTAGAATGAATATTTATCTGTAAGAAAAAATTAAAACAAGATTTATAAAATTATAACCTTTGCATCTTTTACTAATTTTTGAAATATTTATATATAAATTAATACATAATAATTATTAATTAATAACTTTTGGTGATTAATATGTCAAGAAGAATACAAAAATTAGAACATGGTCCAACTCTAAATACTGTACTAATGGTAGAGAACACTCTAAAGAAAATGGAAGGAAGCATTATAACAATTGCAGAATTAAAAAGAAAATTACCTAAACAAGTAAATCATAATACATTAAAAATAATTCTTGAATATTTGGAAGAAAGTAAT
Source organism: Candidatus Woesearchaeota archaeon (assembly GCA_964603525.1). Classification (GTDB taxonomy): domain Archaea; phylum Nanobdellota; class Nanobdellia; order SCGC-AAA011-G17; family JACPIM01; genus CAZRVI01. Next base: position 3,646 of record CAZRVI010000035.1, read on the forward strand.
AAAATAGCAGTTAGTTTAAGAGGAATTACCTGGATACATAATACTAACCCTAAATTAAGAAAAGCAATTACTGAAGGCCTGGAATTATGAAATCAATAAGAGTAAAATTGTCTCCTGAAGCAGAAGAAGTATATAAATATTTAAATGAACAGGCATAATTGTCAAAAACAGAAAAAATAATATTAAATGCCATAAATAAAAAAATAGAATTAATAAAACTAAATTATCATTTTGGAAACCCAATAGCTAAAAATCTCATTCCAAAAGAATACAAGGAAAAATATGGAATAACTAATTTATTTAGAGTAGAATTACCTAATTTTTGGAGAATGTTGTATAGTTTAATTGATGGGGAAACAAAAATAGAAATTATTGCTTTTGTTCTTGATTTAATTAATCATAAAAATTATAATAAAAAATTTGGTTATAAAAATAAATAGATCATAAGATAATAACTTGTGCATCTTTTACTAATTCTTTAAATTCAATAGCATCTTTTTCAGTTCCTATAATTTTTCCATAATGCATTGGTATTGCTATTTTACATTTTATTTTTGAAACTGCTTGTGCTGCTTCTTTTGCATTCATTGTGTAAGTTCCTCCAATAGGCAAGAGTGCTATATCAATATTTAGGTTGCTCATTTCAGGAATTAAATCTGTATCTCCTGCATGATATATTTTTTTGTTATTAATTTTGATTATATAACCAACCCATTCATTTTGTTTTGGATGGAAAGGTTTGTTTATATTATAAGCTGGAACTGGTTCTATTTCCAAATTATTTGAAGTAAATTTTTTTCCTAGTGTTATTATTTTTGTTTTGATATTTTCTATTCTTGATAATTTAGAGGAACAATCTGGTGGTGCTATAATTAAAGTTTCTGGTTTTAGAATTTTTTTAATGTCTTCTAAAGAACAATGGTCATAATGTGGATGAGTAATTAAAATTAAATCTGCTTTTTTGTTTGTTTCTATTTGATAAGGATCTATGAATATATTATTGTTTATGATAAAACTAGCATGACCTAGCCATTCGATTTCTATTCCTTGTATATTCATTTTTATTTTAATGAATCTGCTATTGTTTTTCCAAACTCTGTTGCAGCATCTGGTCCATTTCCTGTTATAATGTTATTGTCTTTGGTTACAGTTTCTGCTGTGTAAATTGCTCCTGCTTCTTTTAATTTATTAATTAAATCTTGATTTGGGAACACTGTTGCTTTTTTTCCCTTTAAAATTCCTGCTTTTGCTAATATAACTGGTGAGAAGCATATTGCTGCTACTATTTTGTTTTTTGAGTTAAATTCTTTAATTTTTTCTAATAATGAGTTGCTTTCTAACAATTTAGGAGACCCTGGACCGCCTATAATTGCTATTGCTTTATAGTTATCAGGATTAATTTCTTCTATGGATAAATCTGGATTATATGTTGAACCATCTGCTGCTGTAGCTATGTCTTTTGTAATAGAAGCTACTTGTGTTGTTAAACCTGCTTTTTCTATTTCTGCTTTTGTGTTTGAAAATTCTATTGGTTGATAACCTTCTTGTGATATTATTAATATTACATCTGTCATTTTATTTCCTCCATTTATTGAATTTATTTGATGAGTACATCCTGATATAAAAACTAAAATTAAAACTAATATAAGTTTTTTCATTTTCAATAATGTAATTAAGTTTAATCTCCTGCTGCATGAGAATATGTTGGATGAACTTTTTTGTATAATCCCCATTTGTTTATTGCTAGTTTTAATTCTTTATGTTTCTTTGCGGCATGTTTTAAAGGAATTTTATTTAATGTTGCATCAAGTGCTTGTCTGCATGCTATTGCTCCTGCTTTTGTTCCTAAAGGATGTGCATGTATTCCTCCTCCGAACTGCATTATTATATCTTTACTAAAAATTTTAATTAACTCGGGTATCATGGTTGGTTGCAAGCCTCCAGAAGCTACAGGAAATAAAGGTTTTATGTTATTCCAATCTTGCTCTAAAATATGTAATTTATAATTTTCTTTGATATTTTTTAAAACACATTCATTTCTTATAGATAAAACTTCTTCTTTATCTCCATGCATTTTTCCTGTTACAGTTCCAATATGAAGCTGGTCTAAACCTATTAATCTAGTAAGTTTTGCAATTGTAAGCATACTTATACCATGTCTTGGATTTCTTGTTAAGGCAGAATGCATGCATCTATGAGCATGTAAAACTAGTTTTAAATCTTCGTTTGCTTTTCTTAAAGTTTGTAAAGCTGTCCAGCCAACAGGAATTATATCAATCATAATATACTCGCCACCAAGATTTTTAATGAATTTTGCTCTTCTTAAGATTTCTTGACATGTTGGTGCTGTTATGTTGCACATGTATATTTTTTTTTCTCCAGTTTCTTTTTCTGCTTTATCTCTTGCTTTCAAAGTTAGTTTTGCTCTTTTTTCAAAGGGATTAAACTGTTGGTTTGTTAAATTTTCATCATCTTTTACAAGGTCACAACCACCAAGCCAGGCATTATAAGCAACTTCTGCATGTTTTTCAGAAGTTAAACCAACTTTTGGCTTTACAATGGTTCCAATTAAAGGTCTGTTTTTAATTTTTAATAGTTTTCTTATGCCATGCAAACCAAATTTTGGACCTTTGAATTGTTTTATAACTTGTTTTGGAAATGAAATATCTTGCAATCTTAAATTATTCAGAATTTTCATACTAAAAATATTTCCTGCTATGCTGCTTAGAAATTGCGGAATAGAATTTGTTTCAAATAAATCTATATGATAAGATATTTTGATTATATTTCTTTTTTTATCCATGAAAAAAACATTTGGTTTAAGTTTTTTAGCAAGTTTAGGAGATAAAGTTAAAATATTAGACCAGGTATCTATAGAACTTTCACCAGCCATATGCGTTGCTGCTTTTTCAAAACTAATTCCTTTAGCTGGTTCAATATAGTATTCACATATTATATCTGTTTTTTTTGGTTTATATTTTAAATTAATATATTCTTTTAGCATTTTTGCACCTCTTTTTTGTTGTCTTATAAGTGGTTGTTTATCCTTTTTAAATTTTCTTTTTTAAATTTTAAAGTAGGCGCTCTTGGGATATCCCAACGAGCGTTAGCGAGGAGAGTGCAACGTTGTCGAGGAGCGTAGCGGAGTGAGTCGAGAAAAGGGCGTTCAAGGACGAAGTCCAATCAAATAAAAGAATCAAGGGGCAAAACTTTATTCAAGAACATATTCCCAGCCAGGTTGCCAGGCTTTCTTTTTTCTCCAATCTTCATCAATAGCTTGTTTCCAAGTTTTACCTTTCAATAAAACATCTAAAGCTAATTGCGGAGCTTGGTGAGCTACAATAGCAACATGTTTACCATCGTAATTTTGTTTTAGGAATTCAAGAAAATCAGCAATTCTTTTTTCAACATCTTTATAACTTTCACCATTTGGAAAAGGTTTATCAATATATTCAACCATCTTGTCTTTAAACTCTTTTGCTGATTTTCTGGTAAAATCGCCATAATCACATTCTCTTAATCTTTTATCTTGAATGATTTTGTATTTATCTGCAAAACCAAGCTCTGCAGAATCAACAGCTCTTTTAAGATCAGAACAAAAGACAACATCAAAATGTTTATTGGAAACAAGCTTACCTAATTCTTTAGCCTGTTTTTTACCTAGTTCAGATAATTCACCTGGCGACCAACCAGTAGCTAAATCTTGCTCATTATCTGTTGTTGTTCCATGAACAAAATAAGTAATTTTTACTGCCATAATATTGTTGATAAATTTATAAGATTATAAAAGTTTTGCCCCCGAGCGTTTTATAAAATATAGAAGTGCCCACTTATTTCATTAGTCTATTTATTCCATCAATCCAACTTTTATCTAATTCTGGTTTTCCTTCTTCTTTGATATTTATTG
>CAZRVI010000036.1:0-7537 GCA_964603525.1 Candidatus Woesearchaeota archaeon
ATATGGCGGTAGTAGTTTAATGGTAGAACGCAAGCCTGTGGAGCTTGAGGAGTGGGTTCAATTCCCGCCTACCGCCCTTTTAAAAAAGAGGTTAAAATGAAAGGTTTTAGAGATTTTTATCCAGAACAAAAAAGAATTCAAAATTTTATCTTCAAAGTTTGGAGAAAAATAGCAAAAAGATATGGATATTTAGAAATAGATGGTCCTATACTAGAACCCATTGAAATATATAAAAAATCTGGTGAAGAGATTCCAGAACAAATGTATACTTTAACAGATAAAGCAAAAAGAAAACTTGCATTAAGACCAGAATTAACACCAACTCTAGCAAGAATGATTACCCAAAATAAAAGTTTATCTAAACCAATAAAATGGTTCTCTATTTCAAGATGTTTAAGATATGAATCACCCCAAGCAGGAAGATTAAGGGAATTTTTTCAATTTAATATTGATTTCCTAGGAACAAAATCCATAAAAGCTGATGCAGAAATAATTTTAACATCTATTAAAATAATGCAGGAATTTAGATTAACAGAAAAAGATTTCTATATAAGAATCTCAAATAGAAAATTAATGCAAGATCTATTAAAATCCATTAACATAAAAGAAAAAAATTTTAAAGATATTCAAAGAATACTTGATAAAATCTGCAAATATAAAAAAGAAGATATTAAAAGAGAGTTGTTAAAAAAAGGTTTAAAAGAAAAGCAAATTTCTTCTTTATTTAAAATTTTAAAAATAACATCTTTAAACAAAATAAAAATCAAAAGTAAAGGTTTAGAAGAATTAAAAGAACTCTTTAATTATCTTAAATCCCTAAATATACTAAAATATTGTAAACTAGATTTATCAATTATGCGGGGATTTGATTATTATACCTCAACTATTTTTGAAGTATTTGATAAAACAAAAAAATACAGAGCAATTGCTGGTGGTGGGCGTTATGATGAACTCGCTAAAAATTGTCCTGGTGTAGGTTATGGCATGGGTGATGTTGTTCTGGAATTATTTTTAAAATCAAAAAATAAAATACCAGAAATAAACCCAAACCTTGTTTTTATTATTCCTATTAACACTTTTGAAAAATCAATGAAAATAGCAGAACAATTAAGAAAAAACAATATTAATGTTTCTATTGACTTGATGAATAGATCTCTCTCCAAAAATCTTAATTACGCTAATAAAGAAAAAATTCCTTATGTTCTATTAATAGGTAAAAAAGAATTAAAATCTAAGAGATTAAAACTAAGAAATATGCAAACAGGAAAAGAAGTTTTGCTAACTCTTCCTAAAATCATTAAATTTCTAAAAAAGAATTTATAAAAATGGAAAAGAAAATTTGGCCAGAATTCTTTGAAAAAATTTTAACTAGAGAAAAAACATTCGAAGTAAGATTAGCAGATTTTGAATGCAACCCTGGAGATATCTTAGTTCTAAAAGAATGGGATACAAAGACAAACAAATATACAGGCAGATTTTTAAAAAAGAAAATAACATATGTTACCAAAACAAAAAATATTAAATTTTGGCCAAAAAAAGAAATTGAAAAGTATGGACTTCAAATAATTTCCTTTAGATAATTAATACTTCCTATAATTCTATCAACTATATTTCCCATATTTCCTCTTTTTTTTCTTTTTGCATTCCAAAAAGCGTTTTAACATCTCCTTTTTCAAGCGTTTTTTTACCTTTTACAACAAGTTCTCTAGATAATAAATTTAATTTCCTCCTCATAATTTTCACAAAAAATTTTTCTAAATATTTTAAAGCAAGCTTATTAACCCTACTAATCCCAACTTTCTGTAGTTCTTTTTTCAAACCAACATCTTTTATTAACGAATTAGTTTTTCTTTTAATTTTCTCCATTTTCAATTAATGCATTAATACGTAATACTTTTTAAATTTAATTTTAAAATTATTAAAAAATTCTTCAAACAAATTTTCTGATCCTACAGGAACTACAAATACTTGTTTAGCTAACCATTCTCCTTTATATTTTTTAACTAATCCAATTTCCTTATCCTTTCCTTTTAATATATTAACAACTTTTACTTTTTTGGAAGCATTTAAATTCGTTAAAAAATATACAAATAACACCTTATTCAAAAATCTAAAATTTTCAGCAAAATATTTTTTATTTTTTATACTATAACCTTCCCTCAATAAAGTATTAACAATAGATGGTTTATTAACAAAAAATTCTTCTAGAGTTATTATACTAATATGAAAATTGTTTAATTTTTTTAATTTTTCTTTTATTTTCTCAGGCAATTCTTTTTTAATTATTACTGCTATATCAATATCACTAGGGATAGGTTTTCCCTTAATTATTGAACCAAAAATAAGTACATCTAATACTTCCTTATTCTCTATTAAAAATTTTAATTTATTCCTTATTTGAGATATAATTTTTAAGTTTATTTGCATATTCTTTTATTTTTATAGAATCCTCCTCATTTAATCTTAAATTATAAGAATCTTTATATACACCAAATAATTTAGAAACTTCTTTGTAAATATCCTGAAAATATTTCTTTAATAGAAAAAATCTTTCTGTATGGTTCTTAGGCAAGATTTTAATTTCTTTGTAAATTAAAAAATCACACATAATAACTATTGCTTTAAAAAAATCAGATGCTGCAACATTAAACCTGTTATTTCTTAAATTCTCTTCTCCTGATAAAAGAAACTCATTTACATTCTCTAAAAGCTCTTTCATTAATGTATTAATAGATTTACTAATATTTAAAGATTTTTATTAATATATTAATTACTTCTATCAAATTAAATTTATTTCCCCTTTAAAACAGCTTTCTTTATAACAAAAACACCAGAATAATCTTTAAAATTAACTTCATAATCTAAAATTTCAATTTTTTTCTTAAAAAAAGGAGAATCTAAAACAGTTGTTTCTATTTCCCCTCCTTCACCCACAGGGTTTATCTTATATTCTTTATTTAATTTAATTAGCTCTTCTATACACTTTTTATCTATTAACCTTCCTAACCATTCTTTTCCTAAAGGATAAGCAAACACACCAGAAATAACAACTTTAAATTTATTTTTTAAAATTTCATAAAGTAATTTTTCTTCATTTTTATGCCATAAAGGATTTAAACATTTTAAATTTAAATCCTCACATATTTTTTTAATTCTCTCAGCTTGATAAACAGATCTTATAGCACCTGTAACAATGCCTTTAATTTTAAATTTCTCTTTAGCTTCTCTAATTGCTTTTTTCAAATCAACTAATTCTTTTTCTTTCTCACCTTTAGTTACTTTCTTAATTAAAGGTAATCCTATTGCTTTTGCCTGCAAATCCACAATTTTTATATTTGGTGTATGAAACATATAGCTTTCTTTATTTTTAGAAATAACAGAAATCAAACATAAAACTTTCATCTTTTTTTTCTTTAATACTTTAGCAAGAGCCAAACAAGAATCTTTGCCTCCTGAAAATAAAACACCAACCTTCATTTTATCTTGTTTTTTTAACTCCAATTTTCTTACAATAATCTTTAATAAAACATTTACTGCAAAAAGGAGATAAAGGCTTGCAAATATTTTTTCCATGAAGGATAAATAAAGTATTAATTAACTTCCAATACCTTTTAGGTAAAATCTTTTCTAACTCTTTTTCTGTATCCTCTGGTTTTTTTGTTTTAACCCATCCCAATCTATTAGCAACTCTATGAACATTTACATCAACAGGAATCACATCTTTATTAAAAGCAAAACATAAAACAACATTTGCTGTTTTTGGACCTATATGTTTAATCCCTAATAACTCTTTTTTATTAGAAGGAACCTTTCCTTTAAACTTTTTAATTAAAGTTTTACAAACACTTTTTAAAATTTCAGCTTTTCTCTTATAAAATCCAGAAGAATAAATTAACTTCTCTAATTTTTTAATAGGCATCTTAACTATATCTTCTGCCTTTTTAACATTCTTAAATAATCTTTTAACAGCAATAGCAGTATTTTCATCCTTTGTTCTTAAGGACAACAAACACGAAATTAAAACTTTAAAAGCATTTTTCTTCAATTCAGAAACTTTTCTAACACTAGGGAACTCATAATCTTTATACTTCCTAATCAAAATATTCATAATTTTAGAAATATTCTTTTTCATATTAATTGAATTTATAATTTTTTAAATTTTTTAAGCACCAATATCAATAAAATCAATCCAACAGCAATTAATACCAAATACCATATTGGGCTATCAATAGTTATTTTGCTCTTTGTAGCTTTACCTGTAATCTTTTCTGTTTTTTCCTCTTCAGGATTTGGCTCTTTTACTTCTGCTGGTTCTGACATAGTTTCAAAATTCTTTTCTTCATTTTCACTAGATTCAACATTTTCAAAGCCTTCATCAAATGTTTCTTCTAAAGGTGTTCCTCCGCCTCCAGAACCTCCACCAGTTCCACCACCAGAACCTGATGTTGTATTTTCACATTCACTAATATCAAACAAACAATTAGTACATTTTAAAGTTCCAGTATCATATCCAAAATCACTGCATGTTTTCCCATTTAAATTATCACTATCACATTCTTCATTACCCTCAATCTTGCCATCACCACAAACAACAACATTTGTTATCTTAAAAGAAACCAAATTGCTTGAAGTATTAAATTCACTATCATTGCAATAAAATTTACCATAACTTTCTCCAATAAAATCTTTATCAGGCTCTAAAATAACAGAACTATTAATTAAATAAACGCTTATATTTTCAATATCATCAGCCCAATAACTTAAACTATCATTATCATAATCTTTAAAATAATTGCTTAAATCCAAACTTAAATTTGTGTTTTCATTCCATGTTTTATTTCCTATAATATTTTCCAAAACAGGAGCTCTATTAGTATTATTTATACTTAAATTCCATTCATTACACACAATTTCAACACAACAGGTTATATTATAATACCCAGCAGAATCATAATTTCCAATAAAATTATAATAATTTTCATTTCCAACATTAATACTATCTTTAAACCAATTAACACTTAAATTCTCTTCTTCATATTCAACACTAAATGTAAAATTATCAGGCTCCTTTATATTTGCATTTCTATAATCAGGATTAAATATCACATTCAGAGGATTATATACACTAATATTTCTTTCTTCACTTACACCTAAGTTACCAGCCAAATCATAACCATAAACTCTATAACTATAATTCCCTGAAAACGCTGTTTTATTATAATAAAAATTAAATTCACTTCCAAGCATTGTTATATTTTCATTATTAAAGTCTAAAATTGCACTACTTAGCTTCTCATTGCTTGTTATATTCACAAAAAATGAAACATTAACCAGAGCATTGTTTAAAGGTGTAGGCTCTACAAAGTTTATTCCAGGAGGAGTTTCATCAAAACTTAATATTGCTTCTAAAACATCAACCCTTGTAAAATTCTGATTAACATCTTCTATAATTACACCTTCATTTAAAGCGGTTTTAATTTCATTAACTGTTAAACTTTCATCAAATTCTTTTAAAATTGCAATTGTAGCAGAAACATGGGGAACACTCATGCTTGTTCCAGATAAAGTCTTAGTTCCTGTTAACCAAGTAGATGTTATACTTGAACCAGGAGCCAATAAATCAGTAATAGAATTTCTGTTACTATACGAAGCAACATTGTCTGCTTTATCAGTGCTTCCAACAGCAATTGTATTTTCTAAACAAGCAGGACTTGAAATTTCTGTTGTACTCCCAGCATTTCCGGTAGCAGATATAACACTAATCCCATTATTAACAGCAGTATTCACAGCAGCACTTAAACTTGGAAATAAAGCATCACAATAACTATCGTATGTGCTTGAAGTACCTAAACTCATGCTTATAGCAATAATATTAAATTCTTGTTTATGCTCAATACACCATTCTACACCTTTAATAATATCCGCTTCACTTCCATAACCATTTGCATCAAAAACTTTCACAGCAACAATATTAGCATTTTTTGCAATACCAACAACACCACCATTTGCAGCAACTATACCAGCAACATGGGTTCCATGGCCATTATCATCCATAGGGTCAGAATCATTATTATAAATATCATAACCACCAATAACTTTACATCCAGCACCAAAACAACCACCCAAATCAGCATGATTATAATTCACACCTGTATCAACAATACAAACACTTTGTCCAGAACCAGTATAACCCATCTCATGAACATCAGAAGCATGTATTATATTAATAGTATCTTGTAAAAAAATCTGCATAGGATGATTCAATTCAATTCTTTCAACATTCAAATCTGTTTTTAATTTATTTAACCCGCTTAAAGTAACTTCACCAGAAAAAGCATTTACAGATTTCAATTCATGTTTTTTCTTTATCTCACTTTCACTTAACTTATCTAAAACTTTCTCATCATTAACTTCTTCTTTAGCCATAAAATTTAAGTTTGGTTTAGGATCCTTCAAAACAACTATAATATCAGCCTTGCCTTCTTCCTTAACTTTCTCTATAACTTCCTGATCTACTGGAGCACCGCCTTCAACAACATAACCTGTAATCTTAGCATACTTAGCAAATATAAAAAACAAAGCTACTATAACCAAACATACAATTAATCCTCTTTTTTCCATAATAACCCTAAAAATTTACTTATTTTTAAAAGTTATGTTTATTAAAATTTTCAAACTAAAATTAAATAATCCAAAATTTATAAGTTCAAACTAACAGCCTTTTTTGCTTCCCCTGGAGTCATTCCTATAACAAAACAAAAACTTCTTAATTCTTCTTTATTCCTTTCATTTGAAAAGTCAAAGACATACATCTTAACTTTATACTTTCTACAAAATCTTACATTTTGCATCATTCTTCCTAAAATAATATATCTTTCCAGCTTATATCTTTCTTTAGCATATAAAACATCATTGAAATCAAAACCAATAGCAATATTATTTTTATTGGCTAATTTACATAAAACCTGATTCAAGCCAGAATTCCTATAATGTGTATGATCCCTTTTTTTCCCTTTTTCAGGACCTAATAAAACATCCACTTTTTTATTTTCTAAAGCAGCTCTATTAATCTTGTCATTTCCCCCCTCAACAATTACAACTCCAGAAGCTTTATTTACCTTTTTAACTAATTTATCTATACTATCTGCTTTAATTAACGTATATTTCATAATTAAATAAAATCCTTAATATTTTTTAAACTTTTTGTAGTTAAATTTATTAATATTAAATACTTAATAAATATAATAATGAAAAGAGCATTGTTCATTTGCAATCAAAATGAGAACAGAAGTAAAACTGCCGAATTCTTATTTAGAAATATATTTATAACTAAATCAGCAGGATTATTTAATGAAAAACCACTTAATGAAAAACAACTTAATTGGGCAGATATAATTTTTGTTATGGAAGAATCACAAAGAAAGGAAATAGCAAAAAGATTTTCCAAGTGTTATTTACAAAAACAAATATTTTGTTTAGATATACCTGATATTTATAATTTTAATCAACCAGATTTAATTAATTTACTTAAAAAAAC
>CAZRVI010000037.1:0-7288 GCA_964603525.1 Candidatus Woesearchaeota archaeon
CAATTTCTAAACCCATTATTTCCCTCCTGCAGATATTATAACAGAACCAATACCAATCAATGCTTACTAAACAGTAATTTTATAAGCTAATAAAACAAAACCCACACAACCTAGAGCTGCACCAATTAATCTTACAAAAAAACTATCTCTTTTTTTATATTAATATATACCAAATAGCAACATAAAAAGATTTTGGAAAACCTTAAATACTTCTATCTTTAAAAAATAACCATGGAACTAGTAGCTTGCTTATCAACAGGAAAAGGAACTTGGGGACATGTAAATAGATTAAGTGAAGATGAAAGATGGTCTAAAATAATTCTTATAACAAACGAATACGGAAAAGAAAATTTTACAGCAAATAAAAAAACAGAATTAATCCCTTTAAACTTAAACCAAGGATTAAAAGAACTAAGAGACTCAATAAAAGAAGCTCTTAAAGACAAAATAACAGGAACAGAAGTAGCAATAAACTTAATATCAGGAACAGGACGTGAACACATGGCTCTAATTTCAGCCTTATTAAAACTAGGAAAAGGGATAAGACTATTTGCCTTAACTAAAGAAGGTATTGAAGAGATATAATCAATTATAAAAATAGTTATAAATCATATAATTCTATAATAAATTATGTCTTTATTTGATAATCTATTAAAAGATACAGAATCCTTATTTCTAGATCCAATTGCACTTGACTATGACTACCAGCCAAAACTAGTTCCATATAGAGAATCACATCAACATTTTATAGCATCTTGTATTAAACCATTATTCCAAAACAGAAACGGAAAAAACTTATTTATTTTTGGAACACCAGGAGTAGGAAAAACAGTTTCAATGAAACATGTTCTTAATGAAATTTACCAAAAAACATCAGACATAATTCCAATCTACATAAACTGCTGGAAAACAGACACCCCTCACAAAATAGCTTTAGAAATCTGCAAAAAAATAAACTACAAATTTACTCACAATAAAGACACATCTGAATTACTAAAAGAAATAGCAAAAATACTTAACAAAAAATCCACAGTTATAGTATTAGATGAAATAGATAAACTACAAGACAAATCGATATTATACTTCATAACAGAAGAACTGTTTAGAAAATCAATTTTTTTAATTACAAACAATAAAGATTTTTTAATCCATTTAGATAAAAGAATAAATTCAAGATTAATATTGCAAAATCTTGAATTCAAGCCCTACACACTAGATCAAACTTTTGGAATATTAAAACAAAGAACAGAATATGCTTTTGTTCCAAATAGCATAAAAAAAGAAGTACTAGAATTAATCTCTAAAAAAACATTTGAGCTTAAAGACATCAGAACAGGATTATTCCTATTAAAAGAAGCAGCAGAACTTGCAGAATCAGAATCCTCAAAACTAATAGAAAAAAAACATGCACACCAAGCCATAGAAAAATTAAGCCATATTAAAATAAAAAACTCAGCAGAATTAGAAGACGAAAGAAGATACATATTAAATCTAATAAAACAAAACCCAAATAAAACATCTAAGGAACTTTATGAATTATACAAAAACAAAACAAACAAATCATATAGAACATTCCTAAGAAAATTAAAATTCTTAAAAAACCAAAATTGGATAGAAATAAAAGAAACAGATATCAATTATAAAAAGAAATTTATTATAAACATTAGAAAAGATATATTATAAACTATATATTCTAACACCAAGACAGATGTCAACTATGACAACTACCCACGCCACCCTTATAAATAAAATTCTCTTTTAGACACTTATGATATTCAAAAAATTATTCAAAGAAACATTTCTTTCTTGGGAAGAATACAAAAAGAGAATACAGAATTACTCAACTTTGATTTTCATCAACAATACTTGCATTAAAAGCTATAAAAATATCTTATCTAAAGAATCCAAGGGGGATCTAAAATGGAAATAACAATCGAATTAATAGAACAAATTTTCAGCAAGCAATTAAGGGCTTTGCCATACTAAAAATACAAAAAAGGAGGTGAAAAATGGATATTTATGAAAAATATTCCATAAACAAATTTTTAGATGAAGATAGTATCACAGCTGAAGAACATGCATTCATGCTAGGTTATTTATCTTAAGTAACAAAAAATCATTTCAAAAACAAATCTTGATAATTCATAAAAATAATGTTCTCAACTTCTTTCTTATTTAAATTTTTAATCTCACTAATCTTATTTATTGCTTCTTTAACAAAAGCTGGTTCATTTTTTTTATTAAGATAAGGACTCAACCAGGGACAATCAGTTTCAGTTAATAGTTTATTAATATCAACCAACTCAACCAAAACCTGAAAATGTTGCAATCTATTTATAACAGCAGGAACTGAAAAGTAATAACCTAAATCATATCCTCTCTTTATCAAACTTTTTTTACCAGAAAAACAATGCAATAAAACTCTTTTCAATTTTGAACTTTCTAATAAGTCCAAACATTCTCTCTCAGCATTCCTTGAATGAACTATTATAGGTTTTTTTAACTTTTCAACAAATTTTATAATTTTTTCAAAATTTTCTTTTTGTTCCTTTTCCTCTTTAGAAAATTTAAAATCCATACCAACTTCTCCTACAGCCAAAATTCTATCCTTATTTTTCATAATAAAATTTAATCCTTCATCCAAAGTCAAAGGTTCTATCTGTCTTACTAAACCAGTTTCATCAGGCATTTCACCTAACAAATCCAAAGGATATAAACCCAAAGAACATTCAACAATATCATATTTTTTTGATATTTCCAAAGCTTTTTTACCTGAAGGAATATTTACACTGCTTGTTATTATCTTCTTCACCCCATTTTTCCTTGCTCTCTTTATAACACTATCCAACTTATCAGAAAAATAGATATGATCCAAATGTGCATGAACATCAACTAACATTTTAACCTAATAAAAGAAGAAATGGCTTAAATAAAAACATAAGTAATTTCATTATATAAGGCATTAAATTAATTATTATTAATAACAAACAAAACAAACTAATAAACTTCCAAAACTTTTCTGCTTTTTTCTTTTTCTTTAATATACTCAGACTCAATAAGAAAAACATTCTCCCACCATCTACAGGACCCAAAGGCAATAAATTAAACAAACCAACCCCAACATTAATCAAAAATAACCAAAATATTAACATATTAAACCAAGAAAATAAATTAACCCTTCCCATTTTATCTTTATAGTTTTCTCTGACTTTAAAATTAACTTTAAAATTGCTAACCCCCATATATCCTTTGCTTTTATTATTAGGATTAACAGAAGCTATAAACTCAAATTTTCCTTTATCAGTCCCCAAAATAACTTTATCATTCGGCTTAATACCAGAAGTAGCAATTAAAAATTTAGTAATATCAGGAGTTTCATAATTGTTTAACTTTTTAATAATAAAAGGTGTCTCTAAATCCAAACCATCTACAGGTGTACCTTCAATAATCTTATTAACAATTATACCATCTCCCTCATAAAATTTTGCATGCAATGGTGCCATCAAAAAACCTATAATCAAAAAACAAATCAAACCCAAAACCAGATTAGAAAAAGGTCCTGCACTTAAAACACTTAATTGTACTCTCTTTTTCTTTTTTTGCATATTTTTTTCATCTGGTTCAACAAATGCAGCTAAAATAGGACCAAATAAAGCAAAACCAGAACTCTTTAATTTTATTTTATATAATCTTGCAAACAAACCATGAGAAAACTCATGCACAACAGCAACAATAAATATAGCAATAACCCAATGCCAAAAGCTTAAAACAGGCAATCCTGGAACTTTTATTCCCGGAAGTACAGGAGCTAAAGCAGGAACAGCTTTTGGAAACAAAATCAATTTAATAGTGCCTTTAATCAACCAATAAAAAATAAAAAACATTCCTAAAAATCCAATTCCAATACTAAAATAACCAATTATTCTTAAAACTCTTGGAAAAACACAGGAAAATTTATCCATTAATCTTAATCCCAACTTAGTTCTATATAAAGCAATTATTTTACCTTGAAACTTAACAGCCTTTCTATTCTTATAAAGAAATAATACAACCAAACTATAAAATATTACTATAAATAATAAATCATAATTCATTACTATAACCTCTTTTTATTTACCTTTTTTAATAGCTCTAAATGCTTTGCCACCACATCTCCTACATAAAACTTTGCCTTGCATTATTTTAGTAGGACTTGATCTTATTTTAGTCTTACACTTCTTACAAACAAATACATTATGAAATAATCTTGCTGCAGCTTCTTTAAATTTTGCCATTTTACTTAACCTGTTTCATAACTTTTTGATCTAAAATAACCCAATAGGAAACTTGTACTCCTTCCTTAATTTCTCCTTTTAATTCATCTGGAATCTTTAAATCAAAAGTCTCATAATTCCCTAAATCCATAACATTCGCTATATCCCCTGTTATAGATAAAACCTGTGCAATTTTCTTTTCAATTATAGGAATATCAACTTTCTCATGACCTGGCTTAATAATTATTTTCTTCTGGCCATCAATCATCCCAACAGCTTCTATTCTACATTTAGCATGACCATGTTTTCCTGGTTTTGAAGTTTGAATATCTTTAACAATACAAGCAATTCCATCAATAATAATATAACTCCCCTTCTTTAAACCTGTAACTTGTGCTTGCCTGATTTCACCCATACTTAAAATTCATTAAGATTTATTTATAAAACTTTTTATTTTTTTAATTTTACTAAAATACTCTAAACAGCTTAAGAATAAAACCTTACTTTAAAATATTTTTAAGAATAACTCTCTAACAGATTCTGCTATTAAATGCTGTTTTATTATTTTAACTGATCTCCATCTTTAGCTCATTTATAAAACGTTCTTCAAGACCACTACGCCTTAAATAGTTGGGGTGATATGTTCTATAAGTATAGACTGGCAAATTGACATGTTTTAATCTTGCTAATTGCCTTTCTTCCCAACCTCTAAGACTCTCAAACATAATCCCTGGAAAAAGATTTTTTATTCGCTCATCAAAGGAATGCCCAACCAAGAATAAACAAATATCTGGCTGTAAAATTTCGATTTCTTTTTTCAACAAATAGTCAAGTTTAGATATTTCCCTTTCCATTTCACCATCAGGTCTTTTCCCCTCAAAATCATACCTATTAAAATTACTCCAAACAGAACAATATTCCTCACCTAAAATTGCTTTTTCAATCTTACGAAAAACATTCCAGAAAGGTGTCCTGTAGTAATTTTTCCCAAGATTAAACTCCTCATAACATCTCATTTGATTTTGAACATTATCAAAATCGCAACACCAACCATTCGTTTGTTGTCCAACAATAAATATTTTCTTTTTTGAAGTAATATATCCCTCACTAGGTGAAATTAAAAGTGGGCCCCCTAAATCACAATCCTTGTACCTCAATCTTATCTCCCTAATTTGGGCAAGATTTTCAAGATAAAAACTTTCGAGTCTTTTTTTCATTTATTTCTTTCCACAAAAAAATTGCATACAGTAACATATAATTAGGCTAAGTTCTGCAAAGGTCCAATTTCCTTTAATCTTTCTTGATTTTTAATATACCTTGATACAATTTCTTCAAGACCTTCCTCAGAATGAATATCTGCAATTCCAGAAAACAATAAATTTGCACCCTCTAGAAGTGGTTGAAGATTAGGGTTGTTTCTTGCATATTCCGGGAGTTTATCTGAGGGGGAAATTTTAGCATTTTTAATAGTATTATCAATTCTTTGAATAAGAGAACTCATTTGATTGTTTCTTTCTTCAGGAGTTTTTGAAGGCATGTAATGAAAAATGAATTGGTGAGTTTGGTATGCAGGAAAAAAATGCATTCCACCAAAATTATCCATTGGTGTTCCATAAGGACTTCTAATATCAGTTCTCAAACCAATAACAAATTTCCCCATTAATTTAGCATAAGAAGCTTCAACTACTACCCCTTCATCAAGAGGTTCATCAAGATTTGCAAGGACTACATCACTTCTTGGAATAAATATCCCCATATCAAGAAAATAAATTATATTTTGAACTGCTGAACCGATTTTATCTTCTTGAAGCTTTCCTGAAAGAGCTTTTGTTAAGTTTCCAAATTCAAAACCATCTCTTTGGGGAAAATTTATTTTGTAGCCAATTTTTTCTAAGCCTTCAACTAATTGAGAATTAAAATGAGTTTCTCTACCATTAAATAACGCAGCTGCAGGATATATTACGATTTTTTTTGTCATACAAAAAAAGAAATTGGACTAATAGTATATAAAATTATTTGTGATTGTGTGCAATAAAAATGGGTGGAAAAAATTTGCAATTACATATAACAAATATTACTTTATTTTTTCTCTTTTTTAAATTTCCTTTTACTGGTCTTCTTTAAACTATCTTTCAAAACACCCTCTAAATAACTCACCTTTAAATTTAAATCAAAAATCTTTTTAGATAAGTTAGCAATAGCACACCACAATTGCGCCTTCCCAGGATCCTTTGCTGAAATATAAGCTTTCTTGCAAGAATTACTTTCCTGTATTTCTTTCTCTAAATGATGTTTCAATATAGGATCTACCTTATCTCTCCATTTCATATTAACATTTTAAATACAACAATATATAAAGATTTCCATTTTTAAGTAGTTACGTAAACCTTTAAATACATCTTCTCGTATCCAAATCTATGAAAACTAAAAAACATGATTTTATAGAAATAGAATATATAGGAAAAATTAAAAGTACAGGTAAAATATTTGATTTAACTTCTGAAAAACTAGCAAAAGAAAAAAATCTTTATAATGAAAATATAGAATATGGACCTAAAATTATCTGTGTAGGTGAGAATTTCATAATTCCGGGTTTAGATAAGCAACTAATTGGAAAGGAAACAAACAAAACTTACACTTTAGAAATACCAGCAGAAGAAGCATTTGGAAAAAAAGATCCAAAATTAATAAAGCTTGTTTCAACATCAAAGTTTAAAGATCAAAAAATAAAACCATTCCCAGGACTACAAATAAACGTTGATGGCTTCATAGGAATAATAAGAACAGTCTCTGGAGGAAGAACAATAATAGATTTTAACCATCCTTTAGCAGGTCATGATCTATTATACGAAATCAAAATTAATAAAATAATAAAAGACACTAAAACAAAACTAAATTCCTTGGTTAAATTATTTTTTAAAAAGGAAATAGCAAATATTGAAAAAGACACAGCAATAATAAAAGCAGATATACCTGAAAAACTACAAAATATTATCAAAGAAAAAATTAAAAAACTAATACCTGAAATTAAACAG
>CAZRVI010000038.1:0-7115 GCA_964603525.1 Candidatus Woesearchaeota archaeon
TGAAAGAACCTACAAATATTATTTTGGTGATAAAATTTCTTATCTTTGCTATAATATCCCTAATGATAAAAGATGCTCAAATAGAGCATTACTTAAATCTCAAATGGAAAGAGAGCTAGCTAATTCTATAAAATCAAAACTAGTTGAATGCATTGATATAGACTCATTTAAAAAATCAGGATATGAACTTGAATATGGAACTTTTAATTTTAATATAGCCATAGGACAAGATTCTGTATTAGCAATCCTAAATTTCCCAATAACAATAAAAAAAGATCAAGCACAAGCATCTGAATCTAAATTTAAAGCAAAAATAAACTATCCTTTAGGAAGATTATATAATGCAGCACAAGATATTATAACCTCTGAATCACTAACAGGTTATTTTGATACCACTTTATATTCCTTTTTAAAAACCAAGAATACAAATATTCCTTATATCATCAAAAAACTGCAACCTTATCCAGATAAGTTATATATTTTAAAAATAAAGGACATACCAACAGAAAGAGACCCATTTATATTTCAATTTTTTATCCAAGGTGAAGAATGAAAGAAGAAGTTAAAAGATGGATGGAAATGTCTAAAGATGATTTAGAAAGTGCAAGAGCTAATTTTAAAATAAAAAAATATTATGTATGTGCTTTTTTATGCCAACAAGCAGTTGAAAAAGCTCTGAAAGCTTTACTTATAAAAAAATATAAAAAACTCATTAAAACTCATGATTTAGTATTATTAGGAAGAAAAACAGGTTTATCAGATTTTTTAATAGAAAAATGCAAATTGCTTTCTAGAGTATCTATAGAAACAAGATATGGGTTTTTAGATATTACCCCTTCTAAAAAGTTTAATAAACAAAATTCATTAAAATATTTAAATATAGCTAAAGAAATTGTAAAATGGGTAGGAAAAAGAATATAACTTTACTAAAAGAATTTAAAAAAAAGTTATCTAAACAGATATCAATACAAAAAATGATACTTTTTGGTTCACGAGCAAAAGGGAAACCACATAGATGGAGTGATTTTGATTTAATTATAGTAAGTAAAGATTTTAAAAAAATAAATAGTTTAGAAAGAGGAGCAAGTATGTATGATTATTGGGATTTAGATTATCCTGTTGACTTTTTATGCTATACTCCTGAAGAATTTAATAAATTAAAAAAACAAATTACCATAGTTAGAGAAGCTATTAAAACAGGTATTGAAATATGAAATCAAAAAAACCAAAAGCATTATTCATGATATATTTAATTATTGCATTAACTTTCTCTATATCTTTAATAGTACCAAATGTAAAAGCTCAAACAAAAGCATGTTGTGAACTAACAAAATCTGGTGAATATTGTTTATATACAGACAAATATAATTGCAATCCTTCTTATAAAATGGCTGAAACCACTTGTGAACAAACAGCTTATTGCCAAGTAGGTTGTTGTTTTTCAGAAGATACAGGTTATTGCTATCCTAATACACCAAGATCAAGATGTGAAGCTCTAAAAGGAACATGGACTTCAGATCCAACTTGTTCTATATCTCAATGTAAAAAAGGATGCTGTATGATTTCTGATCAATGCTCTTTTATAACTCAAACTATGTGCAAACGAGAAACTTCAAAATTTCCAGGGGTAAAAATGATTTTTGATGATACAATAACAACTGAAGAAGAATGTATTGACAAATGTAGATCTCAGGAATTTGGTGCTTGTGTTCATGCTGATAAATCCTGTGAATTTACAACCCGTGAATCTTGTACAGAAACAAGACAGCAAGGAACTAAAATAGGTTTTCACTCGGGAAAATTATGCTCACATCCAGAATTAGAAACAAATTGTGCAAAACAGCAATACACAGAATGTTACCAAGGAAAGGTTTATTGGTTTGATTCTTGTGGAAACAGAGAGAATATTTATATGTCAGACAAAGAAAGATCATGGAATAAAGGTTATATTTTGCCTGAAGAAAGAACTTGTACAGCAAAGCCAGATGATAAGAATTGTGGAAATTGTGATTACTCTAAAGGTACTGTTTGTGGTCTTGCTAAAAATATAAAACCAACTTATGGAGATTATATTTGTAGAGATATTAATTGTAAAACAACGACTTTAAGCAAAGCATCTTTAGAAGCAACAGGTGGTCCTAAAAAACATGGTGAATCTTGGTGTTTATATGAATTTGCACCAGCATTTGGTATGGATGTGGTAGGATCAAGACATCTAAGAGCCTCTTGTATTAATGGTGAAGAAATTATAGAGCCTTGTAAAGATTACAGAGAAGAATTTTGTATACAAACTGTTGCTGAAGGAAAACCAGTTAATCCTGAATTAGGTTCTTTATTTAAATTAGGAGAAGGTTTCTCAGAAGCTATGTGTATAGAAAATAGATATGAAGATTGTGATTCTTGTAACAAGCTTAATGATATTAAAGAAAGGCAAGAATGTTGTCTTGACACAAAAACAAAAGATTGTTTATGGCATAATAGCTATTGTTCACCACATGTTCCACCAGGTTTAAAATTCTGGGATGAATCTTCTAAATCTGTTTGTAGCCAAGCTGATACTGTATGTAAAGTAAGACTTGAAAAACCAGCTGTTTATGGAAAATACAAATGTGTAAGAAATTGTCATTGTTTAACAAAAGAATGGCTAAAAGAACAAAACAGAAGATGTATTGCACAAGGAGATTGTGGAGCTTGGTATAATGTTGAAGGTGATCTAACCTTTGAAGGTTTTAAAAAATCTGGGAATTGGAAAGGAAAACCAGGAATATTAACAGAAAATGATATAGAAAACTGGGAAAATATAGTAAATCCTAGTCCTGAATATAAAGAGCATTTAAAAAGAGGTTGGTATCAATATACTGTTACTGGTCTTGGTAGCGCATACACTATAGCAGTATTTGCAGTTACTGCTTTTTCAAAACAAGTATTAAGTTTTGGACTCTTAACAGGAAGAGGGTTTTCTTTTTTTGGGAGCAAAGCTATTTTAGTTGGTACAATAGGAGCAATAGCAGGATGGATACTTGTAGCTTGGTTTTTGGTAGAATTAATTAACACATTTGCAGTTAAAGGAAAATCAAGAACAATCACAATTAAATGCAACCCTTGGGAACCTCCTGATGGTGGCTCTAAATGTGAATTATGTAACACTGGTCTTGCTCCATGCACTGAATATAGATGTAAATCTTTAGGTAAAAATTGTGAAATTATAAATGAAGGTACAGAACATGAAAAATGTATTAATATTAATCCTTATGATAACTCAGCACCAATAATAACACCAGCACAACAAACTTATCCATACACTAAACTAGATTATGGATATACAATAAAACAGGAAATACCACCATTCACACCTATAACACTCGCAATAACAACAGATGAACCTGCAGTATGTAAATTCAGCTTAGAACAAAATATTCCTTATGAAGATATGGAAGCAGTATTTGGTGAAACATTCTATGATTATAACCACACAACAACATTCTCATTACCATCTGAATTACAACAAGAAGAATATCTAAAAATAACAAATGGTGGTAAATATACTTTATATGTAAAATGTAAAGACAAAGCTGGAAATTCAAACAAAAGAGATTATTATATAAAATTCCAGATAAGCAAAGGTCCAGATTTCACACCACCAAAAATTGAACTTACATCAATAGAGAATAATGCATTAATCCCAGCTGATAAAGATAAAGTTGAATTATCAATTTATCTAAATGAACCATCTAAATGCAGATGGTCTAATTCAGATATAGATTATACTGCTATGACAAACACCTTCAATTGCGTAGATTCTGGTTTTGATGTATCCTCAATTTATTATGGATTATATGAATGTAAAACAGAATTACCAATAGAAAAACAAAAAACAAATAATTACTTCTTCAGATGCAAAGATAGTTCTCCAAATGAAAATGTAAATATAGAATCTTATCCTTACACTTTACTTAGCACAATTCCTTTAAAAATAACATCAATTAAACCAACAGGTATTGTATATACAGCAAATCCTGTATTAGAAGTTACAACATCTGAAGGTGCTGAAAATGGAATTGCTTTTTGTGGTTTCTCAACAAAAGATGAACCTCTAACTAATATGATACAATTCTTGGAAACAAATTCAACAATACACAAACAGCAATTATCTTATCTAAATTCTGGTATACATACTTATTATGCAAGCTGTATAGACAAAGCAGGAAATATAGCAAAAACCACAACAACATTTGAAATAGAAGCAGATTTAACACCACCAGAAATAGCAAGAATATACAAAGATTTAACACAAAATTTCTTAGTAATAGAACTAACAGAAAAATCAACATGTGAATATTCATTTGAATCATTTAATTATGGCTCTGGAATAGCAATGACAGGAATTAATGAATTTATACATAAAGCCTCTTTAGATCCAGAAAACAATATTTATTATGTAATTTGCCAGGATGAATATCAGAACCAAATTGATTTTAAAGTTGTTACTTAATTTAAATTATTTTTCTTCTTAATTCTGATTTTATTTTCTTTAATGCTCTTAAATTCTTATACTCAGGAAAAAAATAATTGAATTCCTTATTACTATCTCTAATTATTTTACAAATTTTCTTTCTTATATCAATATTATATTTCTTCTCAAGTTCTAAAAGAAATTTTTTATCTAAATCTAATTTATGAATTAAAGCAAGAACATCTATTCTATCTTTAAATCCTTTTATTGTTCCTCCTCTTTCTTCCTCAGCTTTTAATTTTAATACTAAAAAAACTTCTGGTAAAATAACTTTAAAACCATCAACTTTCTTAAACCATTTTTTAGAAAAAACATCTTTGCAAGAAACAATTAAATTACAATTATGAGGAGTATAAATATCAATATCCACACCCTCAACTTTAGCTTCATATTTTTTCAATTTTTTATTCAAAGAAATAAAAATTCCTTTATTTGCAAGCTTACTTTGAAATTTAAAAAAATCTTCAAAATTAACATACATATCAATATCTTTTGACTTTACAGTTTTTGTATAAAGCCAAGAAGCCCAGCCACCTATAACAACAAAATCTATTTCTTCTTTTAGTTTATTTAACAATTCATAACTTTTTTCAACTATTTCTTCATTCCATAATTCCATCTTCAAGCTCCAACTTTAAAAATAGGATACTCTTCTAAAATTTCCTTTATGAAATATTTACTTGCTAAACTTCCAATACTATAAATATCAACAAATATTTGTGGTAAAGGTGCAATTTTCTTTTTACTATTTTTTATTAAATGCTCATCATCTGTAAAAATCACAAATAAGTTTTCTTTCCCCTTTTTAGTAGGTTTATCTTTAAGCCATATATAAAATAATTCTTTTTTTTCAACAGGAACATAAATATAAATCTCATCATAATCAAAAGGCACAGACTTCTTTAATAATCTCCATGCAGAATATCCTGTAAAAATAAATGGCAAAGACTTTTCTATATTGCTAATATCCATATCAATAAAATACTTTTCAGAAACATCTTGTTTTATTCTTCTTTTAGAAGCCCAATCAAATATAATTTTAGAGCTATCAATTATTCTAAATTTTCTTCTTTGTATATCTACTGCTCCAATCTCTTCTAATCTTCTAACTATTTTATTAACAAATCCAAGAGAAACACCACATTTTTTAGATAATCCAAGCTGAGTAAAACTTACCTTTTTTTCTAGCACTCCTATAAGTATTTCCCTATAAATTTTTTCATAAGTTTTCATATTTCACTTTAGGTTAAAGATTATTTATAAATCTTTCTCTTTTTAGTGAAACATTTATAAACTATTAAAATCTTCAAAATTTAGATGATACCCAAATCTTTATATTAATATAAAAACTAAAATTATTAAAATGAAAAAAGCACAATTATTTTCTCAACCGATTATTATGATATTTGCTCTAGTAATAGCAGCTCTAATCTTAACTTGGGGTTCTTATAATATCTATAAATTAACAAAAACAGCAAGAACAATAGAACTAGGAACAGCACTTACAGATTTAAAAGATCTTGTTAATACTTATTATAATCTAGATATTGGAAGTTCAACAGAAATCAATATAAAATTACCAAAACAAGTTAAATATATTTGTTTCACAAATCCAAATGAACCCTTAATTATTACAGATAATATTAAAAAAATATCTCCCGATCTACCTCAATTATTGCAAGCAAAATCTAAAAA
This sequence comes from Candidatus Woesearchaeota archaeon, assembly GCA_964603525.1. Taxonomy (GTDB): domain Archaea; phylum Nanobdellota; class Nanobdellia; order SCGC-AAA011-G17; family JACPIM01; genus CAZRVI01. The sequence continues at coordinate 6,209 of CAZRVI010000038.1, forward strand.
CATATTTATCATACCAACAACAATTAAACCACCAACTTACTATATTAAAAATCTTAAACCAATTGAAAATCCATTATGCATTAAGACTTTAAATTCCTTAAAAGCAATAATAGAAAACAAAGGTTCATATATTGAAATTAGACCTATTTATGAAGTTTATTAAATTCTTAGTTTACTTTATCTAATATCATAAAATAGATTTAACGATAATCTGGAAAATCATAAAAACAAATTAAGGATATACAAAAGAACAGGTAGAATAGAATAATAATGCTTTTATACATAATCTTCATTTAGGGTTTTACTTTAATTGTCCTTATTAAAGGGAAAAATTTACAAATAATTGTCCTTATAAAAAGGAAATTTTTTATAAAATACTATCATAACAATAGAAATATTGATTAATAATACTATTATAGAAATAGTTTTTCTAATTAAAAATATTCAATTATAATCAAAAGATTTATAAATATTTAAATAATATAGTAAATAAAAATTATAAAATTTATTGAGTATACTAAATAAAATGAAAAAGGAACATATAATTGAGATTTTAGAAGACTGGAACTTTTGGAGGAAAAAATTAGACACAGGTATAAAAAGAAAGGAGTATATTGAATCATGTCTAAAATACTTAAAATCAAATATTGTTATTGCAATAATTGGTGTTAGAAGAGCAGGAAAATCATACATTATGAGGCAAATAATCAAAAAACTAATTGGGAAAGGAATAAAACAAAACCAAATACTAATGATTAACTTTGAAGATAAAAGATTTGTTGAATTTTATCTTCTGTTGTATTATAATTGATCCCAACATTATTAATTTTAAGATATTCTGTAATAATATCCTGCAAATTTTGATGAAATCCATCATTAGACAATGGTCTAAAAATGATTTTTCTAT
>CAZRVI010000039.1:0-6473 GCA_964603525.1 Candidatus Woesearchaeota archaeon
AGAATTTCTCCTAAAGAAAAGAGCAATCCTTTCTTCATTTGTAATATCATCGCCTATAAGATAAACATCACAACTAGGACAGACACATTTAGTTCTACCATCACAACCATTACATTTTATTTCTTTACCGCATTCTGTACATATGACCAACTGGATCACTTTGATATAACTTTCATTAAGATAAGTCTATCCAAGTATTCTCTTGGATAACATTTTTCATTCCTAACATAGAAATTATCTAAGATCTCTTTATCAACACCAACTAGAGATACCATGAGATCAACTTCACATTCTGCACATAGACACCTTTCAACACCTTTGATTTTCTTACAGTCTCCAGAACAATCCATTACTTTACCGCATCTGGTACATATGACCATTAGAAACACCAGAATATTTACTAAGTTGTTATTTCTGGTTCTCCCACCTTCCCCTATCTATGTAAACATAAACCTCTGAATTGATCACCTTACGTAACATCGTTACTAAAGTGGTAGCTACTCGTTTATTCTCCTTTCTTAACTGAATATAGATATCCCCTTCAGGTGTTAATCCTATGTATTCTAAGTTAGCGTATATTTCGATAGGTAGGATTTCATCTCTACTCATACGATCACCTAAGCCACTAAGAGTACCAAGAATACAAATGAGATCACTACAAAGATCGAAAGTCCAAGTGAAAAGTTAGTTGTTGCAATTAAGAATCCACCTATGATACCATACAAGCCTACTATTAGACTGCTATATACTCTGTTCCTATTTAGCTGAAGGTACATCAACAAATTTGATGATATAACATAAGCCATGAAAGCTATGATGAGACAACTATTCTTTATGTAGAAGGTCATCTTGTTTTGTCCCTCTTTATCTTCTCTAGGTAAGCATACCACATTTCTAGTTCATCTGATATGAAGTCTAAGTAATTGCTAATTACATATGGGATTCTCTTAGGTGGATGGCAGTATTCTCCCCATATGTCCCATTCATGTCTCCAAAGTTGATTTATTATTTCAGTTACTTCTTCTTCTTCGTTCAACCTTAACCCTACCTTTTCTAATCTGATAGACCATGTATCTTACCCATAAGATAAATAGACCAAACCATAAAAGAGCTTTAACAAACTCTTTGTAATCAAGTTCTACTAAACTCATGATAAGACACAATGGTCCTCCTATTACAATACTGAGATCAGAAAGAATCACAACATCCCATCCAAAGATGGAATACTTACGCTTACGTTTAGGCATTGTTATCACTTACTTGATCGATCTTCTTACTTTTAATTTATTCGATTAGCTCTTTATTTTTGAGATCGATCACATTATAGAAGGCTATGTTGATATCTGTTTCATTGATAACCTTCCTCTTAGAAGATATAGTAAATCTCTCTGCTGTATGACAAATATCTATGGCTAGATCAACTAATAGCCTTCTTAATTCTTCAACTGCTCTAGGAGATATCTTAAGGGTAGTGTTCTCCTTAAGAATCTTCCTTATAGAGTTCTTTGAGATACTCATCCTTTATACTCCCTAAGATAGTTCTTAGTAGCTAGGGGTAATTGAAGGAGTCCTTTAATTCCTACTTTAGTACAGAATACAGAAACAGAATTCCAATAGGGGTTAGATATTCTTTTGTATTCTATTGTTCTAAGAGCTTTAACACCTGAATCACCTAAGTATGATTTAACTACCTGTACATCATACTTATTGAATGGTGCACTTTTCCAAATAATAGCATCTGCATTAGTTCTGAATTCAGTTGTAAGACCATGAAACCTATGTGTTATGAACATAGCTAAGATAAAGCCCTTATTCTTCTTAGTCTTCTCTTTCCAAATATTCCTGATCTGAAAGAATCCTCTTATGCTATGTTTCTTAATATTCTGAAGTGTAGCATCATCGAAAACTAATATCTGAATATCCTTACTATCTAAGACATCACCTAACATCATTAATGGATATTCAGATGTTGTAATTGAAGCATTAACATTCTCTTCACCATAGGCTTTAACTGCCTCTTCTGTAATCTTCCTAGCAATCTCTGTTTTACCTGAACCTGGAGAACCATAAATGATCAAAGATCTAAAAATAACATGGTTAGAATCATAATCTTGATCAGGACTCCAATATATCCTATCTTTAGGTGGTAGGATATATCTAAGGAATTCACCAGTTTTATCCTTGTAGGTGGTCATAGTTTATCAAACCATTCTACACAGATCAGTTTATCATCCTCTAGTCTTACCCTTAGTTCTGGAATATCCCATAGTATTCTGATCAGGTTTTCCCTAGTTATATTGATATCTAGTTCATTTAAGAAGTTCAATAGAGATGGTATCTCAACTTCTACTAAATACTTACCATCTCTCTCTATAATATGTTGGAATTCTAGTTCTGGTGATATCTTCCTTTCTGAGGGTGGTAAGAGAATTCTCTTACAGACTTTAATGGTAGCATCTCTTACAGCTTCACTTGGATCACAGAATAATTCAGCCACTTAGATCACCTACTTGTAAGGACAGAAGACGTTATCTAATCCACACTTAGCATAGTCTTTAATATTACACTCGTCTTCTTTACCATAGAAGTCACATGGATATACTCCATGTATCTTAGCATATTCTTCTGGAGTCATAATCTTATCCAAGATATCACCTCCTCTAGTTTAAACTAAAAAGTTATTTTTCTTGTCTTCATGAGAAGCCGTAAGATCGTTATATAAGGCAATTAAAAACTCATCCTCTTCTGGTGTAACTTCTATTACACCTTTACCTATTATGTAGTTGATCTGATTGTAAGCTTTAGCTATAGTAGTGTGTAGTTCTAGTATCTTGATCAAGTCTTCTATGCTTAGTTTGGACAAAAGCTGAATTCTATATAACTTATGAGCTGCTAGTTTAACTGATTCAATAATGTCTAAGCATCTACCAACTCTACCTGTAATCTCTAAACGATCTGAATTAGTATCTATATCTGTAAGCTGACTTATACTACGATCTATGATATCCTTCTGTTCTGTAAATATCTCATTAATCTTATCCTTCATCTTTAAACCTCTTTAGGGGACAAATGTCCTATCCTAGATAAATAACATCTCCAAATGGTGGTTCTTGTCCATGATTCTCAGTTACAACCCATAGAGTCCTGAAGTGATATGGTGGATTAAGTTCGTCTTGATCACCATAGAGATCAGTAAAGTAAACTAGAAGTTTAGCTCTAGGATGATTCTTCTGGATATATTCAAATACTGGTATGAAGGAAGTTCCTCCTCCACCTGATATTTGTAGATTCCTCTTTAGATCATTAACATTTCTAAACTTCTGAGGTTCATATAACTGTGCATCACAGGACATTACGTAGAAATTATTATTTGGAAATGTCTTAGCAAATCCTATTACCTCTGCTAGAAACTGATCAAGCTCATCTTGAGATATTGAACCAGATGTGTCTACTGCAAAGAACACTTCTATTATATTCTCCTTCTTGATTCCAGGTAAGTAAACACCATACATCTGGGATTTCTTATTGGGTCTAAGATAGGTATAATCTTTGGGTATAGTAGCTATAACATATCTCCTTAGAAGAGTCTTCCAATCTACCTTAGATTCTTCTAAGTAGTCAAAGTAACGTTCTATTCCATGAGGTAACTGTCCTCTCTGTTTAGAATACTTGTAAGCATTCTCTACTAATTTCCTAATATCATCCCTTAGTTGTTCACCATTACTTACAACTATCTTAGTATGCTGTTCTTGATCTTGGTTATTGCCCTGATCATGACCTTCTTCTCCTTGATCACTTACCTCTACATGTTCATCACAGAAAGCTATCTGAACCTTCTTTGCTGATTCTAGTATTTTATCGTAAATCTCTTCTGCTGTTAGTCCTTCATAGTCTGGATTGTATAATGTACCTTCAGGTAATGTGAACCCTTCATTTCTGAGGAGAAGATTAATTGCATGATCACATGCTACATTCCATAAGAATTGATCCCTTGATTCTCTCCTGTTGAGGTGATCCAAAGCTATGTGGAAAACTTCATGTGCAAATATTCCTACTAGCTCTTCTAGTTGATATCTATCAAGACCTTGTTTAGTATAGTATAACCTTCCGTATTTATCTACTCCGAAATCACCCCATTTAAGAAAATTTCTATCTGTAGCATCTACCAACTGTAACCCAACTGAAATAAAACCTAAGAAGGGTTGTTTGTTCAATAACTGCATTCTAGCTTTAATTATCTTCTCCCTATATGCATCGATCAATAATGGATCACCTGGTTACATTATTCTAAGTAAGGTACTTGAAAAGTGTTAGCAACTCATCGAAAGATGAGTCATATATCACTTCATTCCTTACGTTATCTGTTAAGTGTGGATACATTAGCTTAAGTCCTAAGAAGGACATCTCAACTAACCCTTGGTTGATCAAATAACCATAGGTCTTAGTTATTCTCTTGATCTCTTCAGCATCATCTTTATGACTTATTCCATGTTCTGCTAGAGATGTTACCAGAACATACTTGATATCCACAGGCATATTCTCAAGATCTAATTTCTTTGGATTCTTTAGTATTTCTTTGATATCTGGTAGGTTCTCCTTCTTCCTCATGAAGGATACTAACTCTAGAGAAGCACCTTCTCCTACTGCTGTTGATACTGCTACCTGTATTTCCTTTAGATTATCATGTCCTATCTCTTGTATTATCTGTGAAGCAAATTCCCATGTTCTAGGTGTAGGTTGAGCATAGCTCTTAGCATTTGGATCCCAGTTGAATAACATTGTAGGTTTAAAGTTCAAGAAACCTACAATGTTAGAATCTATCCTGTTTATAACAGCCCAATTAGACCAATCTTCTATTGATGGTGGATCTAGTTCTACATGATTAAACCTGTTCTCTAATGCTTTAGGTTGTGGTATAACTCCACAACCATCCTCTTCTCTATTACCAGCTACAAACAGTCCAAAACCATCTGGTACTTTGTAAGTTCCTAGACACCTTCTAAGGAATAACTGGTATGCACTTTTCTGTACAATCTCTGGAGCAATGTTAAGTTCATCGAATAACCATAGACCATAACCTCTCTGAGGAAAGTCTATAGGAGGACACCACTTTGTCCTCATAGTAATTAAAGACATTTCCTCAGAAAGATTATTTACTGGTACTTCTCTGTACTTACCGTTATCCTTTACAAGAGCAAATACCCATGGTATTCCTCTAAGATCTGAAGGATCTAACTGAGCTAATCTAGTGTCTATGAACATGAATACATCTTCATCATTGATCCTGCTAGGATCATCTGTATATTCGATAAAGTCTAGAGAAAGTTCATCTGCTATCTCCATTCCAGCTTGTCTATGTACATCTGATTTACCGATGCCTACTGGTCCATGTGTGAACAATGGTCTTTTAATTTTCCAATGGAGCTTTATTAGCTCCTTCAATACTCTATGATCTACCACTTCTTACACACCTCATTTTGAGGTTTTGTGTAATATATGGATCCGCCCTTTCTTAAGAAGAGTAGAACATGCTTCATAACATGCTTCACTCTTCTTACATCTAGCTCTTCTCTGGACTGGACATAGATAGTATATATAAGAACAACCCTTATCCATAACTTATCACCGTCTTGATGTTATCCTCATCTATGTCCAATTCACGGGCTATGTCCTCCTTTATTTTCTTACACACATAACTTAAGAGGACATGAGCTAGATCAATGTTCTCCTTTTCCTTATCCAAATTTTCCATATTTAAGACCCCTTATCTAGGGTATGTCTTAAGCTAATTCTTTAAACTTTTCTATGAGCTTATGTGCTACACAAAACTGAATATCGTACATTAGAGAAACTTCTAAGATAAATTTCTCTAAGTCCTTTGGATCAACTTCTCTTTCTAAGATAGTGTCTGGTAAAACATAGAACCAAACTCTTCTCCTAGAAAGATCATAGAAAATACTACCATGATCATAAGAACAGGCTATTTCGTATGGTCTATCTTTGTGAATTTCAAAGTCATCTGTAATAAAGGAGAATTTATCACAAGTTCTACAAATATCTCTCCAAGCATCTAGTTCTTCATCTGAGTGGTACATTACTCATACACCTCTATGATCTTAATTATATCTGGACAAGGAATTATGTTATAATTAAGCGATAAATCTAGAAGTATTCTTTTTATGTCTTGAAGTTTAACATCCCTGTAGACTTTGGTAGAAAATTGTTTTAAGAAGAAAACAATATCTGAGCTTACATCATAAATTACTCTTCCAGTTACTGTTTTATCTTTTCCAATAGCTACAGCAATTAAGACTTGATCATCAAAGAAGGTAAAGGACTGTTCTATACAATAGCCTTCACATTTAGGACATTTCTCATAAAACCTACCATAACTAGAAAAGAAACCATGTGAGCAATTTAAACAACGATAATAAGTAGGGTGAAGCATTCTTAGTTTTTCATGTATTGCAAAA
>CAZRVI010000040.1:0-6459 GCA_964603525.1 Candidatus Woesearchaeota archaeon
CTTTAAAAGATAATGGCTTTAAGGTAAAAGAAAATGTTCTTCCTGCTAAACTTTCTTTTGATTTTTTTTCTACAAAAAGCGTAGAAGAACCTGAAATAAAAAATTTAATATTTTTGAAATTATCATATAAAAGTTTAAGTTCATTTTCCCAATTTTTATGTTTTTGTATTTCGTCTAAAAAAACAAAAAGTTTTTCTTCTTTAGAAACTCCAACTGTATTAATATAAGATTCTAGAATATTTTCTATATTATCATCCATTAAATCAAAGCTATAATAAAAAATATTTTCTTTTGGGTGGAACTTTAATAAATAATCAATTACATGATGCATAAGAGTTGTTTTTCCTGTTCTTCTTAGACCAGTTAGTACTATGATCTGCTTTTCTTTAATGTATTTTATGATTTCTTTAAATAAAGCTCTTTTTTCTAGAGTTGAAAATTCTTTTGGGATCTTTCCGGTTTTCCACCAAGGGTTGAGGTTTTCTATTTTCATATTTGGTTATTAGGAAGGACATATTTATAAACTTTTTGGTTATTAAGAAGGACATATTTGAAAAGGAATTAAAGATGAATTTTTTCTTGTTCTATATATATTTTATACCATAATTCATAGGTTATTAAAGTCCAGAGCTGTCTGCTATAAAATAATTTTGATTTTTTATAATTATTGAATATTTTTTGTATGTAATTGTAATTGAAATTATGTTTAGATATATTTTCTTTTGAAAGTAAGTTTTTAGCAATATCCATTAATTCTCCTTTAAACCAAGAATCTATTGGTACAAAGAATCTTTCTTTTTTTCTTTTAATTGTGAATTTTGGTAAATAAGGTTTCATGGCTTTTCTTAAAATATATTTTTCTGTAAAGAATTTTAATTTTAGATTTACTGGTAAAGATGTTGCAAATTCTACTAATTTATGATCTAAAAATGGTACTCTTGCTTCTATAGAATGTGCCATAGTCATTTTATCTACTTTAAGACATCTATCTTCTGGGATTAATGTTTTATTTTCAAGGTATAATAATTGACTCAATAAATGATTTTTATTATTAAAATAAAATTGATTTAGTTTTTTAGAAATATCATAATTTAATCCTAATTTTAATAATTCATCTTTATTGAAGATGCTAACTAAATCCAGATAAGATTTTGCTTTATCATTTACATCAGATATAAATTTATTAAATCTCTTTAATCCTTCTTCACCAAGAGATTCTGTATATTTGAAAAATTTATTAAGTAAACTTTTTGGTATTAGTTTAACAAATGTTTTTTTAATTGGATTTGGTATAAATTTAAATTTTTTATTTAATAGCATAAATTTATATTGCATATAACCCGCAAGTTGTTCATCTGCTCCTTCACCTATTAATGCTACCGTTGCTTTTTTCTTTGTGTATTTTGACATAATATATAATGGAATAGAAGCTGGATCTGCTAATGGTTCATCATAATGGTAAATTATTTTTGGTAATAATTTTGATGTGTTTTCTTTAACTATTATTTCTTTATGATCTGTATTAAAATAATCTGCAATTAATTTAGATGGTTTTAGTTCTTCTTTTGGATCAGAAGTTCCAAAGCCTACTGAAAAAGTTTTTACTGGTTCTTTTGTTAGTTTGGACATTAACGCAACAATTGTACTTGAATCAATTCCACCTGAAAGAAATGCACCTAAGGGAACATCTGACATTAATCTTTTTTTAATGGATTCTGTTAGTTCCTGTTTTAATTTTTTTATGAAATAATTTTCTGATCTATTTTCTATATTATATGATAAATCCCAATATTTTTTAGCAATTATTTTTTTATTTTTATAAATTAAATAATATCCTGGTAATAATTTTTTTATATTTTTAAATAAAGTGTTCTCCCAAGGAATAAATCTGAAAGTTAAATAATTTTTAAGAACTTCTTTATTAACTTCTCTTTTTATTTCTTTATCTAGTAAAATAGATTTAATTTCTGAAGAAAACATGAATTTTTTGTTATTGAAATAATAATATAATGGTTTTATTCCTAGTCTGTCTCTTGCTAGTAATAATAATTTCTTTTTAGAATCATAAATAGCAAAAGCAAACATTCCATTGAGTTTATTTAGGAACTTATTAATAGGATATTCTTCATATAAATGAACTAGGACTTCTGTATCTGTATCTGTATAGAATTTATGATTTTTATTTTCTAGCTCTTGTTTTAATTCTTTATAATTATAAATTTCTCCATTGAATATTATTACTATTGACTTATCTTCATTGTATATTGGTTGTTTTCCTGTTTTAAGATCTATAATTGATAATCTTCTATGGCCTAGAGATAGATTTTTAGTTATATAATAACCTTTATCATCTGGGCCTCTATGTTTTAAAATAGAGGTCATTTTTTTGATTAAATTTCTATCTTCCCAATTAAAACCGCAGATGCCACACATTTTATATCTTTAAAACTAATTTAGCTAAATTAAAAATATACTTTAAGAAATGTTTTCTTTTATATGTCTCTTCATAATAACATGGCCACATACAATTATTACAATTTGGTTTATTTAAAGGATAATTTTGTTTTAGTTCTGTAAAATGAATATTTGTTGGTCTTAAATCTTGACATTGCATTACATAACCATCATCATTTATACTAAAATAATAAGAACCTGCTTCACACTTGAAAGGTAATTTTCCTTGTGCATAATTATACAAATCCTTAAGATAATTTTTAGAGTAAGCAATATTTTTAGATTTAATTAAGAAATTTATTGTTTGTTTAAGTTCTTTTATATTTGATGAATTAAATAATAGATCTGGACAATAACTTCTAAACCACCATTCACCTTGTCCTGAAGTTACTATATTTGGTGCAACAAAAATTCCTTTATTTTTTAAATAATTAACCATATCAGGAACTTCTTTATAATTTTTATTTGTTAATGTTATTAATGCACTGATTTCAAATCCATATTTCTTTTTATATTCTAATAATAAGTCAAAAAATTCTTTTTTTTGTGACTTTACATCTTTTTTAGGTATTAAAGATTGTGTTGATAGACCAAGATGCATTAAACCTGATTTTGCTAATTCTTTTAGTTTGTCTTCTGTTAATAAAATACCATTTGTAACTATAGAATGAATTACTAGTTTTTTGGATAAATGTTTGATAAAATCTGGTAAATCTTGTCTGATTAAAGGTTCTCCACCAGTTATTGAAATAAATCTGTTTCCTAATTTGTATAAAATGTCTGAACATTCTTTCCATTCTTCTAAACTTAATTCTTGTTTTGCTGGTCTTTTTATTGTTGAACAGAAGTGGCATCTTAAATTACATCTTCTTGTATAAAATAAATTTACAAATAAAGGTACTGGCTTAAATTTAGATTTTAAGATACTATAAAGATAATTTATTCCTGATTTTGCTAATCTGGTATTCATTTTAGTATTTTTTTTATAGTATAAGTTTTGGTTTTAGAATTTTCATAATAAGTTCTTATTTGTATTTCTCCTAAAAAACCAAATAAAATACACAAAGTTCCTGTAATAATAAATAAAACCGCTAGCATTAATAATGGTCCTAAATGAAATGCTTTAATTATATAAGCCTTAATTATTTGCTCTATTAAGATTATTATAGCTAAGAAATATTGTAGAATTCCTATGCCTCCAAAAAAATGTATTGGTCTTGTTGAATAATCTAACCAAAATTTTACATATAATAAATCTAAAAAACCTTTTAGTAATCTAAAAAAACCATATTTGGATTTTCCAAATTTTCTTTTATGGTGTATGATTTTAATTTCTGTTGTTTTATATCCTTGCAGTTCTGTAAAAATTGGAATATAACGATGCATTTCACCATAAAGGTTAAGATTTTTTAAAACTTCTTTTCTGTAAGCTTTAAAACCGCAATTGAAATCATGTAGATTTACTTTTGTTAGTTTTCTTGCTAACCAATTATAGAATTTTGAGGGTATTTTTTTTAATATAGAGTCTTTTCTTTTGTATCTAAAACCAGAAACAACATCATAACCTTGTTTTATTTTTTCTAAAAATCTTGAGATGTCTTGAGGATCGTTTTGCAAATCTGCGTCCATTGTTATTATTATATTTCCTTTTGCTAATTCAAATCCTGCCATTAATGCTGGAGTCTTGCCAAAATTTTTTCTGAATTGTATTATTTTAATAGAACTATCTTTTTTGTGTAACTTTTTAAGTATATTAAAAGAATTATCTGTTGAACCGTCATCTATAAAGATTATTTCATGATTTTGTTTTATGGCTTTTTTTATTTGGGAATATAACAGTTGAATATTTTTTTCTTCATTATATACTGGAATAATAATACTTAACATTAAATAATCCCCCAAGGTATTTTCTATTATTTGTAGACTATATAAAAGTAACGCCAGGGCTAGGATTTGAACCTAGACTCCCATAAGGGACCGGTTTTCGGGATTCGCCATCTTATACTTAAAGATTCCGGCGCATTACCATTCTGCCACCCTGGCATAAGTTTTTTAAAGTTAAGCTTTATTATAAAAAGGCACATGTTTCCAATATACCATTTAATAAGCTCAATAGTACCTATAATAATGCTGTTTCCTATTTATAAATATTCTAGTTTATTATTTTTAGTTGGAAGTTATTTAATAGATGCTGATCATTATTTATGGTATATTTTAAGGTATAAAGATATTAGTTTTAGGAATGCTTATAAAGAAAGTTTATTAAAAAAGAATGGAAGATTACATATTTTTCATACAATAGAATTTTGGATTTTGATATGGATATTAAGTTTTAGATTTGAAATAATTTTTATTGTTTTTTTGGGTGTTATTTTTCATATGAGTTTAGATTTATTAGATATGAAGATTAAAGGGTATTTTAATGCTAGAAGCCTTTCTGTTATAAAATATATAATAGATAATATTTAAATATGTATAATCTGTCTTGAGTTATATGAAAATTGATTCTTTAAATAAAATAGCAGAAGGAGCAATTATAATTTTTATAGGCATGTTTGTTTCTAAAATTTTAGCTTATTTTTATAGATTAGTTATTGCTAGAGGTCTTGGACCAAGCCATTATGGGGTTATTTCTTTAGGTTTGGGTATTGTTGGTATCATTAGTGCAATATCTATGCTTGGATTTAGAGAAGGTATTTTAAGATATATTGGTTATTTTAAAGGAAAAAAGGATCATAAAAAATTAAATGGGGTTGTTATCTCTAGTTTACAATTAACAATTCCTTTAAGTATTATTCTTGGTGTTTTATTGTTTATTTTTTCTAAACAAATTTCAATAAATATATTTCATAATGAAAACTTAATAATGGTTTTGAAATGGTTTTCAATATTAATTCCTATTACTGTTTTAAATAATAATTTTGAAACTTTGATGCAGGCATTCCAACACATAAAATATATTGTTTATAGTAGGCATATTACAGAGAATTTAATAAGATTAATCTTTACAGTAGTGATATTATATTTAGGTTATAAGTTAGTTGGTGTTGCAATAGTTTATTTAATTTCTATGATTGTAAGTACAATTCTTCTTTTGTATTTCTTAGAGAAAAAAGTTCATAAAATATCATTTAAAAATTATGAGCCTGTAAAGGGTGTTTTATTAAAATTTTCTCTACCTTTATTATTTGGAAGTATTTTTGTTTTAATTTTAGCATGGACAGATATATTAATGTTGGGATATTTTAAAGATAGTTTTTTAGTTGGATTGTATAATGCTGCTGTACCAACAGCTAGATTAATGTACTTTATTCCAACTACTTTATTAATTTTATTTTTACCAATAATTACAGAAGTTTATGCAAAAAAGAAAGATGTTTCTAGAATGTATAGAAGTGTAACAAAATGGATATTTTTTGTTAATTTGCCTTTAATAAGTCTATTTTGTTTATTTCCTAAACAGATATTAAATATTTTGTTTGGTGGTGAATATGTTAATGCATATTTGGTTTTGATAACTCTAAGTATAGGTTTTTTTATTCATGCATTGTGTGCTACTTCTTATAATGTTTTGATTATGCTTAAAAAAACAAAATATATTTTTGTTAATAAATTAATAAGTGCTGTATTAAATATTTTATTGAATATTTTATTAATTCCTAAATATGGAATAATTGGCGCTGCCATAGCAACAAGTGTTGCTTTGTTAATAGAAGCAATCTTAATTGAAGGACAGGCATATACATTTAGTAAGGCAAATCCATTTAAGTTGAGTTATATTAAGGCTATAATTTCTATTTTAATAACAATTATCTTTATCAAAGTTATAATTAGTTTTATATCCTATAGAAATATTTATTTTATTATATTTTTCTTTATTTTATTTGGGATTTTTTATGGTATTCTCTTATTAATAACAAAATCATTTGAACATGAAGATATACATGTTATAAGGAATTTGCAATATAAACTAAATTTAAAATTGGGTTTCCTTAAAAAAATTAT
>CAZRVI010000041.1:0-6184 GCA_964603525.1 Candidatus Woesearchaeota archaeon
AAGAAAGATTTTTTAAAGACCTAATTCAGACAGATTATATTTTTTTAAGTGATAGATCTCCATTTAAACTTGAAGAGCGTGTATTAGAATCCTTTACAAGACTTTTTTGCCAAAAAAAGGTGAATCCCTCAAAAGGAATTATAATCGTACAATTTTCTAAAAGATATTTTGATAACTTAGAAAAAGAAATAAATACTGGAAAAAGAACAGAGGAATTAAGCAACGCAATATTTAATTATATAATAAGACCTTGTTGTCTCTTATTAAATCCTTATAAAGAAACAGTTAAAAGAATGTTATCTCAAATTTAAGAAATTATTGTTCCTTCAAATCTTCTTCCTTTCAGAAAATTCTCTAAATTTTTTAAATTAGGTCCTATGATAATTGTTTTAATTTTGTTTTCCATGATTATCTTAGCAGCATGTTGATCTAGAACAAAATGTTGTCCTGGTTTATATTTTAATCTAGATGCTATTCTATAAAAATCACTAAAAGAAATTTTTTTAATTAGCTTAGCATTTTTATATTTTCTAGGATCTTTATTATAAAGACCTTTAACATTTGTAATGTTAATAAACTCGCATTTCAAATTTTTAGCTATTTTAGCAGCAGCACTATCCGAAGTTTCATTTTCTTTATACCTTAACCCTCCGCAAAATACAACATTATTTTTCTTTAATAATTCATAAACTTCATTTATATTATGAGGTATTTTAACATTCGTTTGTACTCTAAAATAATTTGCTAAGAATTTTGCATGGAATCTTGTTATTGCAATACCTGTTAAAGATTGTATCTTTTTGTTTATATTCAAATTTTTAAACCCATTAATATAAAACCTCGCTGGTTTTCCTCCACCAACAACAATAATAAATTTTTTTCTTGATTTGGTTAATTTAAGAATTAATTTTTTAAAATTTTTAATGAAATTGCAATTAACTTTATCTTGAAATAAAACCGAACCACCAAGAGATATTACAATCTTTTTCATGTTACATTAGCTAATGATCTTTCTATATAGCTCCTCAAACGTTCATTCATTCTTCTTCTGTATGATCTTCTTGAATTATTATTCCAGTGTTCTAAAATAGATTGCTTATCCTTTAATTTCTCTGGCCTTTTTCTTCTTTTTAATAAAAAAACGAATATTCTATTTAAATCTAGATAAGACCTCTTAAATCTTATTCTGTATTTTCTAAACTGTTCTATTACAGTTTCTTTTTCAGCAATTGTTCCTAGTGTATACTCTCTAAACATTCCTTCATTTTTATTTCCTTTAGACTCATCAGCTATGCATCTTTCATAGAATAAGTATACACCTTCATCTTCCCCAACCCAAAAAAATCTATTATTTATCAAGACTGTAACTATTTCTTTTTTTCCGTTATTTTTTATAGTTTTTAATCTTCTTTCTAATTCACTTGGTTGTAAAAATGTTTTTGTTTCAATCATTTGCGAATAACTCAGAATCATGAACATCAAAAATTCCAATTCTTGAACCAGCATCCAACCAGCCATGCGCATAATTTAAGGCTGCAAAAGCATTAACCACATCGCCTTTTAATTTAAAGTGTTCAGCATCATTTATATAGCTTTCAATCATATCAATAAATTCTTTTCTTGTAGAATCAGTAATATTTAAATTTTCAGGAGCTTCTTTAGCTTTCTCCAAAGCTTTCTTAGTTATTTCAAAATTTTTATTTAACTTATCTTCTGTTATTTCCATATATTTTTTAATTAATTTTAAATTTAAAAACTTTTTGGATAAATATTTATACTTCTTTAATAGCTTATTTCTTATGGAGCTTATTATTAAAACAAATAAAAAAGAAGAACTAGTAGATATAACAGAATTAGTAGAAAATAAAATTAAAATACAAAATGGCTTAATAAATGTATATGTGAAGCATACAACAGCAGCAATAATTATTAATGAGAACTATGATCCAAATATATGTACAGATATCTTAACTTGCTTATCCAAGCTCATTCCTAGAGGTATTTGGCTTCATGATAAAATTGATAATAATGCATCTGCTCATATTAAAGCATCAATTTTAGGCCCTTCAGAAACAATACCAATTAAAAATAAGAAATTACAATTGGGTCAGTGGCAATCTATAATGTTTGTAGAATTAGATGGTCCAAGAACAAGAAAGATTATTCTAAAACAAATAGAATCCAAAAAATAAATCTTTATTAACTTCTAAAAATTTTCTTTACTCATGGGATTATTTATTGTTATAGAAGGTCTAGACGGAGCTGGATCCAGCACACAAGTAGTAAAATTAGCTAATTATTTAAAACAAAGAGGTTACAAAGTAATAACAACAAAAGAGCCCACAAATAATATAATTGGTGGTTTAATAAAAGGTCAATTAACACATGACTGGAATACATCTCCAGAATGTTTGCAATTATTATTTGCAGCAGATAGAGCACACCACTTAGAAAAAACAATAAGTCCTGCATTAGAAGATAATTATATTGTAATTTCTGATAGGTATATATTTTCTACAATTGCCTTTGGAGCTATTAATATAAATGACTGGAATTGGCTTAAAGAAATAAACAAACAATTTAGATTTCCAGATTTATATTTTATTATAGATACAGATCCAGAAGAATGCATTAAAAGACTAAAAAAAACAAGATATAAATTGGAATTATTTGAAGATATTGAAAAATTAAAAAAAGTTCATAAAAATTTCTTAAAATTAGTAGAAGAATATAAACCAAAACATAATATACATATAATAAATGGAAACCAGCTAGTAGAAGATGTATTTGATGATATTAAAGCAATAATTAAGCCCAAGTTAAATTCTTTGGAGCCTCTTCTTTAAATAAAAAACTTTTTTAATAAAAATTCAACAACAAAAAATATTTAAATTAATTATAAAATAAAACTTTTTATGAAAGTTAGACTTTATACAAGAGCAGGCTGTCCTTATTCTGATATGCTTAAAAACTTATTAAAATACTATAACATAGAATTTGAAAACATAGAAATTTCTAGAGATTTTGAAAAACAAAAAGAATTACAAAAAATTTCAGGTCAATGTACAACACCAGTCCTCAAAATAAACAACAAAATTTTTATAGGTTTTGACAGGGAAAAGATAAAACAGGCTCTTGGTATTACTAAAAAATAATCAAAAAAACTTTAAATAATAAAATACTTATATAAATCCTAATGAAAATTAAAGATTTTCTTAGATTATATGAAACTTATAATTTTTTAAATGAGAATTTTTTATTACAAGAAGAACCAAAAAGAAAATCAGTTTGGTTTAAAATATTCACTTCAAAAAAAAACAAACAATACTAAATTAAAAAGGAGGTTAAAAAATTGGCAAAAGCAGCAATTAGCAAGGGTTGGGCAGTTATTATATTGATTTTAGGTATATTAATGCTATTATCCGACTTTAAGATGTTTAATTTCCCAATCAACCCTTGGACATTGGTATTCCTAATAGTTGGATTAATTAAATTATTTTAATTAAAATTTATTTTTGATTTTTCATAGATAGAACTCTCTAAATTTAATATATTAAAATGTTTGAAACTTTTGAAAAAGAATTAAAACTAAGAAACTATAGTAATAAAACCACAGAAAATTATTTATCAAATTTAATAAAATTCTTTGAATATACTAAGAAAAAACCTGTTCAAATTACAAATAAAGACATTCAAAATTATTTATACTTTTTAAATTCAAAAAACAAAAGCAATTCGCAAATAAGGCAGATAATTGCATCACTTAAATTCTATTTTAATAATATCCTAAAAAGAAAATTAATGTTTAATATTAAGGCACCAAAAAGAAAACCAAAATTGCCTTTAGTCTTAGATCAAGAAACAATACTTAAAATGATTAAATTTACTAAAAACTTAAAACACAAAATATTAATTGCTTTATTATACTCTTCAGGATTAAGAGCAGGTGAAGTTGTATCAATAAAAATAAAGAATTTAGATTTTAAAAATAATGTCTTATTAATTAAGCAAAGCAAGGGAAACAAAGATAGGGTAACAACAATTTCTAAAGAGCTTTTACATCAGATTAAGAGATATTTAAATCAAAGAAAAAGAAAATCAGAATATTTATTTGAAACTAAAACAAGCCATATCACTATAAAAACAGCACAGATAATAATAAAAAATGCAGCTAAAAAAGCAAAAGCACCAAAAGAAACCCATTGCCATACTTTAAGACATAGTTTTGCAACTCATTTACTAGAGCAAGGAGAAGATATAAGAATAATACAAAAGTTACTTGGTCATAAAGATATAAGAACAACCCAAATTTATACACAAGTAGCCAAGAATATAATTAAAAATATTAGAAATCCATTAGACTTAGCAATCAAAAAAGCTTATAAGAATAATAAGAATAAGTTCATAAAGACTTATAAAAAATCTAAAAAACTAAGATATGCATCTAATAGCTCTTAAAACAATAAAGTAGGCTTAAATAGTGTTATGTCTAATTCAGAATTCGGGCTAAAAGATAGAAACCGAAAGATTTAATCATGTGTAACATATCCCAAGGTTTCAATTTGTCCACTTCTTGGGTTATATACTTGGGCTTTATATGTGGGTTCTCTTGGAATAATTCCTTTTGGTTCTTCAACCAGAAAAACCTCTCCATTCAGAATTCTTACTAATTCAGAAAGTTCTATACTTGTTTGTGGAATTATATCTCTTGGAATTATTTTTTCTACCATACCCACATATAATAATTAATGATTTATAAATCTTTCGGTTAATTTACTACTCTGAAGTTTATACTGATAGCGCCCGAATTCTGAACTCAAAATCCTTTGGATTTTGCCACGCTGCGCTCTCGCCTATCGGCTCGGGAGACATAACAGGAATTTAACGAGAAATGGCTCGGCTCGCCATTTCTCCAAATTTGATTTTCCAGCTCTGTTCACTTCGTTCACGAGGGAAAATCAAACTTCGTTAAATTCCGGTGTTATATCCAATAAAATTTTTCTAGATTGGGCAGAAAAATAAAAGACTGATGATAAACCTCTCTATATAAAATCTGAATAATCTTAATGCTGAATTAAATTAATTCTATATCAAGAATGCTCGCATTCGCTCGCTATCTTCCTGCCCCATAAGGAAAAATTTTACTTCTTCGTCGCTAACGCTCCTCGACCACGTTGCACTCTCCTCGCTAACGCTCGTTGGGGTATATAACACGCATGCTGGACGTTAGGCGCAATATTACTCGGTCGCCCCATAATAAATTATTTAAACATTAAACAATTCAAAGTTAATTATGGATGAAATTGAAGTTAAAATTTTAAATATTGATAGAAAGAAAGTTGAAGAAAAATTAATTTCATTAGGAGCTAAAAAAATATTCGATGGAAAAATACAAGCATCTTTTTTTGATTTTCCAAATAAATCAATCAGAAACAATAAACAAACTTTAAGGTTAAGAAGAGTTGGTGATAAAACATTCTTAACATTCAAAAATCCAATTCCTCATAATGATGTGAAAATAAGAGAAGAGTTTGAAGTTGAAGTTTCAGATTTTAATAAAACAAAAAATATTCTAGAGTCTTTGGGTTTATCTGAATGGTTAACTATGAAAAAACATAGAACAACTTATATTTTAGATAATGTCCGTTTCGAGTTTGATAAACACATTGATCAGTATAGCTTTGTTCCAGAATTTCTTGAAATTGAAGCGAAAGATATTAAGACTCTCTATAAATATGTTGAATTATTAGGTTTTAAGAAAGAAGATTGTAAACCTTGGACGATATTAGATATTGTAAAAAATATTTATTCTTAATTAGGGCGACCTGCGTCATACTTCCCTCCCCATACTTCGTATGGGTCAGTGCGCCTAACAGCGATGCGATATGTTATATTCAATTTGCCCCCTCGCTAGAAAAATGTTATTGTTGGGAAGTGCCCGCTTTAAAAACAAACATTTAAATAAATAGATTTAATACTAAACTTATGATGAAGATGAAAAACAAAAACTGGACTCCAAAATTTATAACTTTAGTTGTTGTTTGTTTAGTGATGGGTGTAGGTATTGGTATGCTTGGTTATCATTATTTTTTCAAACAAGAGATTATCCCAAAAGATTGGCAATCTACGAAAATAGAACCTACCAAAGAAATGGTTGAAAGTATCGTCTTTTATGAAGATGGTA
>CAZRVI010000042.1:0-6175 GCA_964603525.1 Candidatus Woesearchaeota archaeon
AATAAAAAAGGAAGTCATGTGGATTGGGCAATAAGCATAGGTATTTTTTTAGTTTATTTAATTGGTTTGTTTATTTTATTAAGGCCTGGTGTTACTCCTGTGCATAAACCTGAAGGTTTATTGAATATTTTAGAGGATAGATTTAATGAAGAGGTGATGTGGGAAGTTAAAGAAATTCCTATAATTATGTATCAGAATTGTAGATCTGAACCCTCTCCTGAAGAAACTCCTGCAGAAATTAAATTAGAGGTTTCAGGTGATTGGAAATTTAGTAATTATATTGATCCTGAAGAATTTTTAAAAGAGAATAATGATAAATGGTCAGGAGGAAAAACTGGTGTTTTAAGCTGTATTGGAGATGGTTGTGCTATAGAAAATCCTCCTGGAAATATTTATACAGTTATCATTTATCCTGTTAACAAAAAACCTGGATCAACAGATTTAGAATTAACTTATGTACCACTAGGAGAAGAATATTGTGAAGTAACTTTGGGTGCAAGCACTAGTAAATTTGGGATTAATGGAGAATGGTTAAAGAAGTTAAAACCAAATGAAATAAGTTATGAAGAGTTAAAGAAAGATTGGGGTTTTCCAGAGGATAAAGAATTTGCTATTTATAAAGATGATTTAAAAGATGAATATAAAATAAATGGTGCTGAAGAGATACCTCAAGGAGTTAATGTTTTTAGTAAAGAGATAAAGACAAATACTTTAACTGAGACTGGAAAATTAGATCCTATTACAATTATAATACAAGTATGGTAACAAAAAATAAAAAAGGTTTTATTAGGACTTTAGAAGCTGTTATTGCAATAATTTTAATATTAGGATTTATTTTTTGGATTACACCAAAAGTTGTTGAATTTGAAGAAAAAGTTCCTGAGAATGTTGCTAATGCTAAAGATTTTATTTTAAATCAGATTTTATCTGAGAAAGAATATAGCGAATGTGTTTTATTTGCAAGTGAAGGAGAATGTGAGAGTGTTTTAAGTGATAGTAGTGAAGGATCATGTAAGGATATAATAATTAATGAATTAATTGAAGATAATATTCCTCATGGTTATTCATATCATTGTGAAATTTGTTCAAGTTCTGGAAGTTGTACTAATTTACCTGAACCTGATAAGACATTAAAGAAATCAGTTTATACTGGAAGCATATTTGTTTATGGAAGCAGTACTAATTATAAGGTGTTTAGAATTTATATTTGGGAAAAATAATTATTCAATATAAATTGCAGGCTTTCCTGGTTTAGCTTTTTTTGATTTATTTTCTGGATCATGTTTTTTAGAATCTGCTACAGAATAAATTTTTATGTCTAAATTTAATTTTTTCTTGATTTTTTCTTTATTATCTTTGAATAATTTTAGTTCTTTTGGTACTACATAAATATTAACTTTTTTAGGTTTTTTTTGTTTAGCTTTAATTATATTTAAGATTTGATTAGTATCATAAATTGTTTTTTGAATTAACTCATATTCTTGTTCTACTTTTTCATTTATTTTTTTAGAATTATAAGAAGGCCATTTTTCTAGTGAAATAAATGTTTTTTTCTTTAAATTATGCCATAATTCTTCACAAGTATGGGGTATGAAAGGTGCGAATAATTTTAGTAATATTTCAAATGCATTTTTGGATATTTCTTCAGTATACAAATAGTTTGTTAATTCCATTAACTTAATAATAGCAAGATTATATTCCAGATTTTCTATATGATAAGTTACTTCCTTTATTGTTCTATTAAGGAAAGATGAAAGCAATTTGGATTCTTTTGTGAATTTTTTATTTTTTAAAGAGAATAATTTTTTAATAAATTTAAATATGCTATTGATTGTTTTATCAGACCATTCTAGATCTTTATTTGGTGCTGCTACGAACATCAAGTATAATCTGATAGTATCTGTGTTGTATTGGTTAATAATATCTAAGGGGTTAACTATATTTCCTCTTGATTTTGACATAGCATAACCATCTTTACATACAAGCCCTTGATTAAATAATTTCTTTGCTGGCTCATCTACTTTTATTAAATTTATATCATAAAGAAATTTTGTTATAAACCTAAAATAAATTAAATGACCGCAAGCATGTTCTTTACCACCTATATAAAGGTCTATAGGCATCCAGTAATTTGCTTTTTTTGGATCAAATATTTTTTTGGAATTTTTAGGATCACAATATCTTAAGAAATACCAAGAAGAATCTACAAATGTATCCATAGTGTCTGTTTCTCTTTTTGCTGGTAAATTACATTTAGGACATTTAGTATTAACAAAATTTTTAATGGAAGCAAGAGGATTTCCTTTGCCTGTAAATGAAACCTTTTCTGGTAATTTTACTGGTAAATCTTTTTCTGGAACAGGAACTATTCCACATTTTTTACAATAAATAATAGGTATTGGACATCCCCAGTATCTTTGTCTTGATATTAACCAATCTCTTAATTTGTACTGTACTATTTTTTTTCCTAATTTTTTCTTTTCTAGATATTTTGTTATTTTTTCAATAGCTTTTTTATTTTCTAAACCATTAAATATTCCAGAATTAATAAGAATTCCATCTTCTATATATGCTTGTTTTAGTTCTTTTTCATCGAGTTTTTTGCTTTTTGGTGTGATTACTATTTTTAAAGGTATATTATATTCTTTAGCAAATTCAAAATCTCTTTGATCATGTGCAGGTACTGCCATTATAAATCCTGTTCCATATTCTAATAGAACAAAGTTAGCAATATAAATTGGGATTTTTTCGTTGTTTATTGGATTTATTGCGTATTTTCCTATAAACATTCCTTCTTTTTCTTTTGAGGTTCGTGTAAATCTTTCTTGAAGAATTACTTTATTAATAAATTTTTTAACTGATTTTTCATATTTAGTTCCTTTAACTAATTCAAGAACTTTTGGATGTTCTGGTGCAAATACCATAAATGTTACACCAAACAATGTATCTGGTCTTGTTGTAAATATAGGCATTATTTCTCCAGTTTCTAATTTAAAATTTACTAAAGTTCCTTCTGATTTTCCTATCCAGTTTTTCTGCATTAATTTAATATCTTCTGGCCAATCTAGTTTTTCTAACCCCTTTAATAATTTAGGAGCATATTTTGTTATTTTAAAAAACCATTGATTTAACTCCTTAATTTCTATATTTGTATCTTGATGACGCCAGCATTTTCCATTAATAACTTGTTCATTTGCAAGAACTGTATTACATTTAGGACACCAGTTAACTGCTGATTTTTTTTTGTAAACAAGACCTTCTTTGAAGAGTTTTAAAAATAACCATTGATCCCATTTATAATATTCTGGAGAATGAGAATAAATTAAACGAGACCAATCATAACTTAATCCCAATAATTTTTGCTGTTTAATAAAATTTTCAATTGCTTTTTCTGTGAATATTTTAGGATGGGATTTTGCCTTTATTGCAGCATTTTCTGCTGGCAAGCCAAAAGAATCATAACCTACTGGATATAAAACATTAAAATTATTCATTCTTTTATATCTTGCATAAATATCTGCTATTATGTAATTTCTTGCATGACCCATATGTAGTCCTGTACCTGAAGGATAACTATACATTTCAAGAACATAATATTTTTTCTTTTTAGATTCTTTAGTTTGAAATATTTTAGATTTTTCCCATTTAGATTGCCATCTTTTTTCTATTTTTTTAAAGTCTGCCATATATTAAGTTAAAAATTATGAATATTTAAAGGTTTTTACAATAATCTTTATAAATCTCTAAATTTAAGTAAAAGATTATGAAAACAGGGGTTAAAGTTGGAGATGC
Organism: Candidatus Woesearchaeota archaeon; assembly: GCA_964603525.1. Taxonomy (GTDB): domain Archaea; phylum Nanobdellota; class Nanobdellia; order SCGC-AAA011-G17; family JACPIM01; genus CAZRVI01. Next base: position 3,793 of record CAZRVI010000042.1, read on the forward strand.
TATGACAAGAAAACCTATTTATGCTAAACCGGATGACAGCATTAAAAAATGTGCCAAATTAATGGCTAAAGAACATGTTGCTAGTTTAATTATAAAACAAAATAAAGAACTGGTTGGAGTGGTTACTGAGCAGGATATAGTAAGAAAAACTTTGGCTAAGAATAAGGATCCTTTGAAGATGAGGATTTCTGATATTATGATTAAAAGAATAATAACTATTGATCCAGATAAAGATATTTATGATGCATTGGTTATTATGAGAGACAAAAATATTAGACAGCTACCTGTTATGCATGATAAAAGATTAGTTGGTTTATTAACATTAAAAGATATTTTAAAAATTGAACCACAATTGTTTGATTTATTGATTGAAAAGTTTGAGATAAGAGAAAGCAGAAAAAAACCAATAAGAAGAAAACCTTATGTTGAAGGCGAATGTGAAAATTGCGGTAACTTTGCTCAGCTTTATTATGTTAATGATCAATGGCTATGTGAAGAATGTAGAGATCAGATAAGAAAGTAATCAAATTTATGGAATAATTCCTTTAGATTTTAAATAGAAATATAATATTATAATAATAACTATTAAAATAACAATTGTTGGGTCTATTGCACCTTTTTTTTCATTTTTTACCTCTTTTTACAGCAAATAAAACTAAAAATATAATCCATCTAGTTTGAGGAGCTATCGATTGAACACATGTAGCTATTAAAGCCGAAGTAACAGTTAATAAGATTCCAATTATTTCTTTTTTTATCTTTTTTTCTTTTTATGGATTATTTCTCTTACAAAACTAACAAATTCTTTTGTTTTTTTTAAATATTCTTCTAAGGTGGGTATATCAACTTTTGCATATTTTGTTATCATTGTTACATGTTTTCTATATTCTTCTTTCTTTGTGTAATTAGCTTTGTTTAATTTTCTTAAAAATAAATAAAATTCCATATCTCCTCTTAATGAAGTTTTTTTCTTTTTAAGTTGCTGAGCTCTAACTCTTGGTATCTGTGAAGGTTTAACTTTTAAATAGTTTAGTAGTTCAAGAATTGCAAAATCATAAGCAGTAATTAATCTTTTAATTATATTTTTAATTACATCGATTGTTCTTGTATACTTTAGTGTAACATAAATCAAATGATCAGCTCTTTTTAATTCTTGTTCTGCGTTTTCATCTAAATCTATTATCATATTGGTCCTGTATTATATTTAATAATTGGATAAAAGGTTTAATTTGGGATATATACTTTTTAATTTTGTCTAAAGTTACTGTTTTTAATCTGTAATTTGTGGAACAAATAACCAGTTTGTTTCTTTTTGTAAACATTGCAGGGGTTTTTTGTTTGTATTCATTAATTTCTTTTAATTCTTTTATTATTGATACATACTCTTTGTTTATACCATATCTGGAGATTATTTTTTTGAATAACTCTAATTTTATTTCAAATGAATCTGAATATTGTTGTATTCTTTTGTATAATCTTTCAATATAAAGCAAAGCATCCATGCCTTTTTCTAAAGCATTAAATAAATGTTCTGTAATTAAGGTTATTACTTTTGTGTCATTTACTAGAGGATAAGTTACGTATGCTAAATGATCTGCTGTATTAAATGCTTTATTTGCTTCATATATTAAATTTTTAAATATGTCCATATATAGTTATAAGGTGTAATATTATTTATAATTTATTGTAGTTGAAGTATTGCTTCGGATAAATCACCTCCTGTTTTTTCCAAAGATTTTTTACATTCTTCATAAGATTTGTTTGTTTTTTCCATTACTAGTTTAATATCATCTTCTGTAAATTTTTGTATTGGTTGTTCTTTTATTTCTCCTATAATTTGAATAGTATCTTGGCCCATTGCATTAATTCTTGAAACTTGGGGATTTTCAATTATTATATTTTTATTATCACATTCGATTATTACTTTTTTAGCTGGAATTTCTTGCTGCTTCATTCCAAGCTTTTTCATAGCCTTTTCTAGCATTTTTTTGTTTATTCCAGGGAACATTTTATAATAATCTACTTCTATGTAAAAAGAATTCTATTATGATAATGATTATAATTAGTATTACAACAGTTAAAGGACTAAATTTAAGTTTAGATTTATATTCATCAAAATATCTTACTAGTCCTCCTCCTGATTGAGGTAATCTTATTTGTTCTGGCATATTAATTAGATGATATAGTGAATATATAAATTTATTGGATTTTAGCTATTCCTATTAGCCTCCATCTCCCTGCTAAGTTTCTTGAAATAGTAATTCTATCATCTTTAGAGCAACAAACAGGAATTTTTAGTTTGATATGAAAAGAATCTTTTTTGAGTTCTGTTACGAATCCGACAGTAACTGCTGAGTTTACATTTAACATTAAAGGTTCTTTT
>CAZRVI010000043.1:0-6071 GCA_964603525.1 Candidatus Woesearchaeota archaeon
AAAACCAGTATTAATAGTTATTATAATTAGTGTAATAATGTGGGTTTTAGTATGGATTTATGTTTTAGTAAAATAAAAAATAGAAAAGCATTTATAATCTTTATTCTTTGTAAAGTTCTTTAATTTTAGGTTTAGAAGCCATTTTTGCCAATCAAAGATTTTACAGAACCTTTTTTTCAACAATCTTTATAAATTCTATTATCTTTTATACAAAAAATGAAATGTAAAAATTGTTGGATATTAAAAAACAAATTAAGCAATTTAGAAGAGCATAACTGGAAATTAAAAAAGAAACTTGAAAAATTAAAACAAAAAATAGATATGAAATTAATAACAAAAACCGATGTTCAAAAAGCAATTAATAAAATAAATGATTATTGCAAGAAGAATAATTTGCATATAAAAACTAATATTAATGGTTTAATAAGAGAATTAGTAGGAGGTTAAAATGAATATAAATAATATTGATTATGCAGATTTCATGGCTTTGTTAAGAGGAACAAAAGAACACAGATTCTTTAAAAATAAAGTTCCTGAAAAAATTGCAAAAGAAGTAAAAGGTGCAATGATTAGTTTAACATGTAAAAAAGACATGAATTTAGATAAAATTGCTAAATATGCTCAAGAAATAATTAAAGGGTTTAATAGTAATGCAAATATTATATGGTCTGCAATAATAAAAGATGACGCTAAAGAAAATACTGCAGAAATAATGGTTGTAAAATAAGATTTATAATTCAAAATGACAGATAAAATTAAATACACTTGTAAAAATAAAAAACTAAGCAAGGAAGAAAAAAATAAGATTAGAAAAATGAAACATTACTGTACAATCTGCAAAAAAGAAATAGAAGAAAAGGTTTATAAGTATTCAATTAAATTATTCAATAAATCTTTATGTAGAACACACCAAAAAACAAATGAAGGGTTATCAAAAAAAGAAAGTGACTATAAGGAGGGCATGATTAAAGGAAGAATCGCCGAAACATTAATTGAAGAATTATTTCTGTGTTTAGGTTATAATGTGTTTAGATATGGGATGGAAAATACAGTTCCTGGGATAATGGATTTATTAAAAGGAGTAAAGAGTGATGTTGCTAAAAATATAAGAAGAATGCCAGATTTTGTTATTCAACACCCCCATCGTAAAGATATTTTCTTTATTGAAGTAAAATTCAGATCAAATGGAGAATTTTCGAAAAAAGAATTGCCAAAAGATTACCCTTATGAAAATTGTTATTTTGTTGTTGTATCTAAAAAACATATAAAATGTATTAGCTATAAAGAATTGATGGAAGATAAAAAAGTGACACCAACTTCAAAAAATTACTTAGGTAATAGAAAAGAATTTGAACTTGATAAGGAAGTAATAATTAATTTTTGTGATTTTGCTGTTAAATTTTTTGAAAAAGTATGAATATAAATTTTGCTATAGTGGAGATAAAATAAGAAAGCATGCTTAAAAAATGACCTACAAACTATCACCAAGTTCAATAAACTTAATGCTAGAATGTCCTAGATGCTTCTGGCTCCAAATAGTTAAAAAAATAAAAAGACCAGATACACCTTTTCCTTCTTTACCATCAGGAATGGATAAAATACTAAAAGAACATTTTGATAGGTTTATGGAAAAAGGAGAATTGCCTCCAGAATTAAAAGAACAAGAATGTATAAATGGGTGCAAATTATTTAATAACAAAGAACAGCTAAAAATTTGGAGAAGTAATTTCAAAGGTATAGAATACCTAGATAAAAAATCAGGTATTTTACTTCATGGAGCAATTGATAACATTTTAGTAAAAGGGAATAAATTAATTGTTTTAGATTATAAAACAAGAGGTTATCCATTAAAAGAAAACACTCATGAGCATTATCAAACCCAAATGGATCTTTATAATTTTTTATTAAGAAAAAATGGTTATACTACAGAAGACTACACTTATTTATTGTTTTATTATCCTAATCATGTTACAGAAACAGGGGAAGTTATTTTTGACACTAAATTAATTAAGATTAAAACAAATCCAGAAAATGGAGAAAAAATATTTAAAAAAGCAATAGAAATTTTACAAATGAAAGAACCACCAGAATCATCAAAAGATTGTGGGTTTTGTAAGTGGAAAGAAAAATAAAAAACTACTAAACACAGGGAGATTTATAGAACATAATATTTTTCTTGTTTCTTTGTCTATGAAATAATATAGGATTTTTCATTTGCGTGAAGGCTCTTAATAAGGAATAAATATTCTACCCTTTAATATGTATAATATAATATACACTTCTATATAAATATTAGTATAATACAATATACACTTTATGTATAGTATAAAATACAAAAATTTATAAAGATTGGATAATACAATATACAGATGGAAGAAACTGATATTATAAGGATTTTGAATAAATACAATCCTTGGTGGAGTAATAAACCAATTCCTCCATCAAAAATAAATTCCTTTAAAAGAGAAGATTTTTATGCAGTCAAAAAGGAACTTAAAAGAAGAGAAATAGTATCTATTATAGGTCCTAGAAGAGTAGGAAAAACAATACTAATACACCAGATAGTACAAGATTTAATAAGCACAGGTATAGATCCAAAAAGGATATTATATTTATCAGTTGATGAAGTAGAACTTAATAAAGGAAAGGTAGAACTAAAAGATATATTAGATATTTATTCCAGTTATGTTATAAAAAGCCCATTAGATAATTTAAAGGATACTTGTTACCTGTTTTTAGATGAAATCCAGGAAGTACCTAACTGGGAAAAAATACTTAAAAATTGGTATGATTTTGGATATAAACTAAAATTCATAATCTCTGGTTCATCTTCAATATGGATTAGCAAAGGAACTGAAGAATCATTGTTAGGAAGAATAAAAACTTTTGTTATGATGCCTTTAAAATTTTCAGAAGTGCTTAAGTACAGAGGCATATTAAATGAAGATTATGTTTCACTTAGAGAAGAACTGCGTAAATCTTTAGTTCAAGCATTGCAAAAAAATAATGTAAAAGAATTTCAAGATTCTTTAAAACAATTAATAGCAACAATTACTCCAAAAAAAGAGGAAATAGAAATTGAACTTAATAGATATTTAATGATAGGAGGATATCCAGAATTTTTAGAAGAAAATGATCTTAATAGAATAGGAGAAACTGCTAGAGATAAAATAAAATTAATTTTCTTCAAAGATATTATAAGGTATTTTAAAATTAGAAATCCATGTGTTTTAGAGGATACATTTAAGTTATTAGCTAAAAGTTCAGGGGCTTATTTCAATTTAGCTAAAACAGCAAAAGATTTAGATATACAAAGACCAACATTAAGAGATTATTTAAAATATTTAACAAAGGCATATTTAATCAAAAGTTCTAAATTTTGTTCGCAAAGCAGAAAAAAAAGAATAAGAAAACAGGATAAAGTTTATGTTCTTGATGCAGGTATGAGAAATGCTGCTGTAGATTATTTAGATGAAACTTTAATTAAAGATATAGGTGAATTAGGTATTGTTGTTGAAAGTGTTTTATTTGATCATTTAATAAGATTAAAATTTAATTTAGAGCCTGGTCCTGAACCAGATGTTTTTTATTGGAAAGATAAAAAAGAAATAGATTTTATTTTACCAATTAAGAGAAAATTAATTCCAATTGAGTCAAAATATAGGACTAAAATACCTGGTGAAAGTATTGAAGCAATTAAAGGGTTTATTAAAGAGAAAAATTCTCCTTTTGGAATTATAATTACCAAAGATGAATTTGGTTTAAAAGATAATATATTTAAAATACCTTTGTGGGTGTTTTTGTTGATGGTGTGAAAATGAAAAAATTAATAGATTTTGTAATAAAAATTAAGAAGATAAGTTCTGCACAAAGTTATCTCAAAAACAACTAACACAAGCCTTCTGCTGATGAGATTTTCCATCCAATTCCAACTTACTCACTTTCCTATCTACTGACCTCACCAAAAACTTTATAAGTTAAATTTTCATTTTCTTTGTTTATCCCGGTGTAGCTCAATTGGTAGAGCAGTCGGCTGTAGGTATTTTCCACTATTTCAATTTTGTCATCAGACTGTACATGAGAAATAGTCAGCTGATACCGGCGTGTTGGTGGAGGTTCCAAAAGAGCTGCCAAATTCGAGTCCGCCCACCGGGATTTATTTTTTTCTTTAAAATTCAAGAAGAGATACAAGAAATAGTTTAAACCAAGCAGATAAGGTAAAAGAAGCAATATCTCACTTTCAAAAATTCTTTGATATCATAGTTGCCGAAGAACACAAATATTTATAAATTTTTAATTTTATCCAAATATTATGAAAGCTATGTTTGATGGACAAGACTATATGCTTATACTTGATAAAGAAACAGGAGAATTAGAGCAATTGCATCAAAGAAAACTTGAAGCAACTTTAACAGAACCTTGGGGAGACGAAGATTTAGGAAAAATCGTAAGTTTAGAATTAGCAGATAATAACGGAAGCGACGGAATAGAATTAAAAAATCTGCCAGAAAATGCTGAAAGTTGGGAAGCAATCAAACAAGTTCAAATAAAAATAAACGAAAGTGCATATAGTCATGTAAAAGAAAGAGGAAGATTTGGAACAAGATACGGCGGAATAGGGAATAAAATTGAAATCTTTAACGGCGACCCAAGATTTGGATGAAAAAGATAAAAAAGAATTGGAAGAAATTAGAAAAAAACTAAGGGAAATTCAAGACAAAAATAAAAATCCAAATCTCCCAATAAAGGATAAAGAACTTAAAAAGAGAATTGCAAAAATTTGCTTGAAATTAATCCAAAAAACACCAAATGATAAAACTTCTATAATGAAAACTTCCTATATAATTACAGGAAGCTTCATCTGGTTCAATTATGGGGACAAATTAAATAAAGCTGTAGAGATTGCTGGAGAATTAGAATTACCAGAACATCATGTTTCAGGAAATGTTCTGCAGATGTGAGAGGAAATGAAAAATAAATTCCAGCAGTATCTTAAAGAATAAATCATACATTTCTTCATCAGCAATTTCGTTTAATCAGTGATGTTATCTAGAGTTGCAAACAAGCAAAACCATTAAATCGCTTTAGGGCGCTGAAAATTTATTTAATTGTATTTTATTTTAAACAATTACAGTCCATTCTGTATTCACATTTCATTGCTAAAAAAGCGGATTTAGGAATTCCATCTGCACAACTATCATTTATCCAATCTTCACATGCTTTTTGACAAAATGTTTCTTTGTCTTCAACGCATTTATAATTAATACACTTACAAGGCATATTATCCCAAACATATTGTGACCACGAAGCTGCTTTTATAAGACAAGGGGGATGATGACTATCTCTATTTATACAACCTTCACATATATCATATCTACAATCTAAATCTGTTAAACATAATTTTGGATGAGTAAAACTCCATATAAACCATCCACTGATTAAAACGATTATAATAATCAAAATTCCAATTAGAAGTTTTTTGTTTTCAATCATAATATTTATTCCCTCATTTATTTAAAAGTAACTTGATTATAAATTCGTTGGAGTAGATATTTACAGGTTTATCACACTCATAAGGGTATCGCAAGCTAGTACAATCAGGGAAATAATAAGAAGCAACTCTATATGTTCCTGGATCAACGAAACCTAATTTCTCAGGATCATTATAAGTCTCAGCCTGAAAATATTTATGCATATCCCAGTTATATTCAACACTTTCTCCTGGTTTTAATTCTGTAGGTGGAAGAGGTACCAGCCATTTGCAAGGTGTAATTAGAGTTGATTTAACATCCTGCCAATTCCCATCCTCTTTTTTTTGTAAATACCAAAAAGATAGCCCACATCCAACCTCTCTGTACCATACACTTTTATCCAGATTATTAATTAAAGTTATATTCACCCTCTCCCCTTGCTCATACTTTATTTTATCGGTATTAATAATTACTTCTGATATTTGAGTAGAAGTTGTTTCTGATGGTTGGGTAATGGTTGGTCCATACAATACAAACAAACTAATTCCAACAACAGCTAATATAAATATTATTATAATCTCATACAATAATTTTTTGTTT
>CAZRVI010000044.1:0-5711 GCA_964603525.1 Candidatus Woesearchaeota archaeon
TACTCATTGTTTGTATCTGTGTATAGGACCTTGGATCTTAGATATCTCATAAATGAATTAGTGTCTAGGATCTTAAGTATTGGGTACTCTTTATCTGAGTATGTAAGTAGGTCCATTAGTCTGGTGTACTCTCTGTTTGAGTATGTATACAATGACATAGGAATCAAATATTCGATCAATGAATTCATTAGCAAATCTTTAACAATTCTGTATTCTATCTATCAAAATATTTCTAAGTCCCTAGCAGTACCTTATTCTGTCTTTGAGTACGTATCTAGGACTTTGAATAATGTATACTCTTTGCTACATTATGTAGAACAGAACTTAGATCTTAGGTACAGCATATATGAGTTAGTTAATAACACACTAGAGTTCATTTACGGTCTATACGAGTATGCCTCTAGACCCCTGGTAGTAAGATATTCTCTGATAGAAAGGATATCTAGGAACTTAGATGTAGTCTATTCCGTATATGAGAATATTAAATCAGAGATATTCATTAGGTATAGTTTATTTGTTAATAGACTCAGAGATCTTAGGATAGAGTATAATATAATAGGACTAGCAGTATCGTTCCTTAATCTAAGATACTCCATTATAGAATACGTCTCTAATAGTATAACGGTGTTGTACGATGTCTTTATCTCGGTTAAGAGAGAGATGTCATTCAAGTACTCTAACTTTATCCTAGCTATAAGATCTTTGTTAATTACGTATTCCGTTAATGCCTTAGAGTACATAGATTATGTAATGGATCAGTTTACTAAAGTTGTAAGGGTTAATCCAATTACGACTTCAGTATATATTACCAAATTTGTAACTGACACCAGAAGAATACTAGCCCTTGTTAGAGATACTGGTAAACTTAAAGCATTCATCAAAGAAAAGATTTTAAGGAGTTCTTACTAAGTCCTTAATGATATTATGACAGACTTAGAGATAGCTAAAGGATCATATGGAATTGTATATCGTATATGGTATAAAGATGTAGATTACTCTACTCTAACTCCCCTACTCTATGTATGGAGGGGGAATAATACAATAATAGATGGTGCTACTTGTGATGTTTCTCTGGTAGGGAATGATACAAGAATATCATATCTAGTACCTCAAGGAGCATTTGATGTAGATGCTGGTGTATATAATGCCAAGATAAAATTTGTATCTGGAACTATAGTGCAATATGAAGAGAGAATGTTTAACTGGATAGTATACGATCAGTCCTAATTTTAATAAAGAAACAAGACCCTTTCTTAACCCCGTCTATTACAGAATAGCAATCATTACAAGAAGAAATCCCCTTACATATACCCCTTCTAATGTATGTACTTCCATTGTAATTCACTATTGCTTTAACTTTAAAGTCTTTACCAGATAAAATAATAATGGGTTCTTTTCTCTTACCGTATACACATCTAACACATGGCTTAAGTATAGAATAGGCAAATGATCCAGGACCTAGTTTATTCTTAAACCATTTAATCATAAATGGTCCCTACTACGTCTATCTCTGAGCTAATTTCTTCTATACTTAGTCTTCCTCTATCTCCAAATATTACTCTAAAGTCCTTAGTTATCCTATATATGTATGGAGAAGCAGATGTTTCTCCTTGTACCCTTAGAGTACAACTCCTATTATTATAAGCTACTGCTCCAGGAGGTATAGATCTCTGTAACCATATACCAGACCAATCATTTGGTCCTATGGATCCAACATAATCTTTACCTGATAGATTTATAGTATCAGATGGAGAACCCTCTTCTTTCCAGGTAATACCAGATGGTGCTATAGTCTCTGAACCTATAGTTTGTATAGTTCCATCTGGATTACCTCCTGTGCCTGATGGTCTTTCAGTACCAAAGTAAATTACATCATAATTAGAAGTGGCTCTAGAATATCCAGTAATCCATAACTTAGCATTCATTAGGATGTGAGTAGAATTACTATTATGAATACCTATTGCCCTATAATGCTGTACACCACTATAACTTTCATCACCAGTTACATCATCAAAGAGATTATTATCAGTTCCACTAGGGATAGTATTTGAAGAAATAGTACCACCCAAAGATAGCTCTGGGTTAGATGCACTTCCTGATCCTGTATATTTGAATAATAAATCACTACTAGTTATAGCCATATTACATCACTCCTCTATGTCGTTTTCCTCTATAAAATATTTACTTATTATCCTAGCAGTTCCATCTTTGTTGAAAAGATAAGTTCCTCTAAGAATTTCTCCATTAAAGAACATTGTAGTTGTATTTCCATCTTCTGAAAGTATTGAATATTCACCTGAGTCCAAGAATTCTACTAGTACTTTTAATTCACCCAATTCTATTTCCTTGTCCTCTTTAAACCAGAACTTAGATAGATTACTATACTTTCTTTCAAATGTTCTGAATTCCTCAGTTAAAGTATCTGATAAGACTTTGATCTCATATCCAGAACTTAGTAGAATACTTAGATGAGAACCATATTTGTTTGTATGCTTCTGGAGAATAAATGTACCAGAGTTCTCTGCTTTAGATTTCTTTTCTAGGATATAATGATCAGAGTTCTTCTCTGTTTGATATAGTATCCAAGTTCCATTCATTCCCTTAAGAGTTATCTCTTCTGCTCCATTCTCTCTAACACCTTCAGAATAGCTTACACTTCCTTTAAGTAGAGGAGTATAATCTGCTTCTAGTTTCTTATTTGGATTAAATTGAGTCTCTGGTCCTACTTTACCCTTCTTATCAATCCAGGACTTAGATACCCTATCTATCTCAAATGCTGTCACCTTATTATTAGCTAAAATATTACCATCTACTAAGAATACTCTAGCAGACTTCTCTTTATCACCCAATAGGAGATAGAACCTTCTCTGAGGTAGGTTCCTACCAGATTTTGCTCTAGGACCCATCCAAGATACCACTACAAAGGCATATGGGATCTTAGAGAGTTCCTTCTTCTCTCCCATATATTCTAACCATTTCTTATATTGTTCTGGGAATTCTCTCTTAACCCAATTCTCTGGGAATGGTATATTATTCTTAGGTGGTTTGTATCCCTTCCTCATAGCTCTATTGGATATAGCATAAGGCATCTGATCTTTGGGAATAGAGAACTTCCACATTCTCTCTGTATCAGATTCTCCTTTCTTAACTTTGATAGCAGTTAGAACTACTCTAGTCCAATCCTTGAATTTCTTATCTGATTTAAGGAAGTACTCTACAAAGTATGGCTTTAGAACACCTACCTTAACTTTGGGTCTATCTAAGACAACCATATAACCCTCTTTCTCTACTCCTGCTCCTACTGTACCTGGTTTAAATACCCATTCCTGTCCTATTGGTTTGTTCTTAAAGAGCCATACTAGAGGTTGTTTAGCTTTAGTCTCTGCTCTATAACCTCTCCCTGGTACTAATGAATTTAAGTCTGGATCTTCTTTCCTATTGAATCCTACTATAGTCCAGCCTACTAGATGATCTCCTATCTTAATTCTAAAGTCAAAGTGACAAGAGTCTCCTATACAATGTCTTTGTATTACTCCCTCTGTAACTCTATTACCTGGAGGATACTCCATGTAATGACTCTGTAAGATTTCTACTATCTCTTCTGGGAAATCCATGGATAGCTCATCTATAAAGTCTGAATTCTCATAATCTCCATCTTCCTCTATTTCTGCTATTCCATAATAATATGGTTTCAAATACCTACACTTATAATGCCATGCTATAGGACAGCTTACAGGATACTTTAAGTACTCAACTTTGATCTTGGAGAGATTCTGATCTCTAGGCTTTCCAAATATTTCCTTAAACCTACATATATCTGGATCATCCCAATACGGACATGGTCTAAGTTTAAGTTCTAGACTTAGATTGCTTACACCAAACTCTGGTCCTACTTTAGCTATCTTCTGTATAGTTTGTAGAGTATCTGGTTCATTCTTATCCTTTCTTTTCTCTCTAAACTTAGGGAACATCCAAGTAAAGTATCTCTTACCTTCCTTCTTATATTCTCTAATTCTACCTACTAAGACCTCTATAATATCTCCCTTTTCACATTTAACTGCTGTAGAGAATGTCCTTCCAATGTATGCATAACACTTACCATTCCATGTATATGCCTGTTTAAAGTTATCCTTCTGATCACATGGGATTCTAAATACAGTATCATAGACATACTGTCCTTCTACACCCTTCTTAGGAATTCTCTCCCATACCATTACATCTACAGATTTAAGATTCTTGATCTTAGCTAAGAGAGGAGATCTATTATCTCCCTTAAACTTGATTGGATAAGTAGCATTAGCTGCTCTAAAGAATACTCCTTCTGAACCCTTAAGTTTCCTTAAGTAGGAGACTGCCTTCTTTAAGGAACCTAGAGACTTAGCTATTTTAGTCTTAACAAAGTTAAAGAATTGCATTCCCTTAAGGTGACTAGCTAGTTTAATTCTCTCTATATACGGTTTCTTAGTTAAGTCCTCATCAAAGTAAATAAAATCATGTACATGGAAAACTAAAGATCTCTCTTGTTCAGGTGATATCTTACCTATAGTAAGCCATGCAGTATCTTCTCTAGGTATCTCTTCACAACTACTCTCCTTAAGATCAGCACTCTTAATATTCTTACTACCACAGTCATAAGCAACTGCTTCTGCTTGGAAACAGACATCATGTCCTTTGAATTTCTCTCTAAGTTCCTTAACCACATTTGGTAAAGCAGATGCTCTGTCTCTCATACGATCCTCTGTATATATCTTGACTGTTCCATCTTTAAGATGCCATATAATGAATGCCCTACCATCATATTTCTTAGATGCTACTATACCTTGATCTATGTACTTAGAAGCCCAGTTCTTCCATAGATCCTCAAATCTCCAAAATTCATTCTTGTTCCAACCTGTAGACTGCTTAAGTGGTCTAATCTTATCTCCTGGTTTAAGTGTAGTAGTATTCTGCATTTCCCTATATGGACCAAATCCCTTAATCATTTCTGATTCTGGAACTAAGAAGTATCCATAGTTCCATAGAGGAATAGAATATCCAATTATTGGTCCATCAGGTTGGAATACTATATGAGCCTTCTCTGCTAACCAAGATGGTAATGCTCTCTTAATAGCAGATATAGCTCTAGGATCTGGTTCCTGTCTTAGAATGATATCAACATCAGAGTCACTATTCTTGTCTATCCTAGATTCATTCACTATCCTACCAGATAGATATCCAGCCCATGGTTGTCCTTGTACTGGAATAGCTGTAATATTCCTTAAAGCATTTAGAACATCACTAAGTTCTATATACTCTTTCTCTGGATCAGATAACTCTTGTTCAGGGGATGGATATTCCTCTATCTCTAGACCAGTAGCTCTGGTAAGGGGATCGTCTATCTGATGCTCTTTATAGAGTCCTCTCTTAAGGAGTTCTATTCCTAAGATGACATTAGCATCTTTAGCCTCTTCTGTTACATCCTCACCATAAATATCATGTAGCTCCCTATAGAGATCTAGCAGATCATCATCATCTAAGTTCTTGACATAACTTATGGTAATTTTCTTAAGATCAAGTCTAAGTTCTTTAGGATTCCATCCTCTTCTCTCCATTTCATCATGTATCTCTTTAAGGAGCTTTTTTACTACATTAAGTTGTTCTTCATGTGACATTCCCTTGAACTGAGGAGTGTTAAAGGTCTTACCTGATTTAAGGGTAGAATACCATGCATT
>CAZRVI010000045.1:0-5585 GCA_964603525.1 Candidatus Woesearchaeota archaeon
AAAAAATCAAAAGAAAGTTTAGCAAGAAGAACATTTTCTTTTACCTTAAAGCCATTATCTTTTAAAGAATATCTTAAACTTAAAAAAATAGAAATTAATAAAAAGAAAATAACAATTTATAAAAAAGAATTAGAGAAATATCTAAATCATTATTTAAGAACTGGCGGATTTCCAGAATTATTAGAAATATATGACAAAGTTAAAATAGACAAATATATCAAAGAACTTGTAATTGATAGAATTATTTATATTGATATCCCTAAATCCTTTGAAATAGATGAACCAGAATTATTACAAAAAATTCTTTCAGTTATCTCTGCAAACCCAGGCATGATAGTTGAGTATGAATCCCTTGCTGATGATTTTCAAAGAAATAGAAAAACAATTTCAAATTATATCTTTTATCTAGAAAAAGCATTTTTAATTAAGAAATTATATAATTACAGTAAAAATCTTCTAACAAGCGAAAAAAAACTAAAAAAGATTTATCCAACATCCACAGCCTTTAGTTATTTATTTAACTCAACTATAGGAAAAATAATTGAAACTGTAATTTTAATGAATTTTAATTTTCAATTTTTTAGTAGAGATAAAGAAAAAGAAGTAGATTTTATTAAAACTGAAAAGAGACTTTTACCAATTGAAGTTAAATACAAACAAAAAATTAAAGAAAAAGAAATTAAACCAATACTAAGCTTTATGGATAAAAATAATCTTAAACAGTCTTTAATCATAACAAAAGATTATGAAACAGAAAAGATTATTAAAAACAAAAAAATTAAATTCATTCCTCTATGGAAATATTTATTTTATTAAAAAATTCAATATGAAAATCTTAATTACGGGAGGAGCAGGATTTATAGGTTCTAATCTTGCTAAAGAATTAGTTAAGCAAAACCATGAAGTTACAATTCTAGATAATTTATCAAATGGAAATTTAAAAAACATCAAACAAATAAAAAACAAAATTAAATTCATTAAAGGGGATATAAGAAACTTAAAATTGTTAAAAAAAGCTTTTAAGAATATACAAGCAGTTTCACATCAAGCAGCACTAATTTCTGTTATAGATTCAATAAAAAATCCAGAATTATATAAAGAAGTTAATATTCAAGGAACCAAAAATGTTTTAGAAGCAGCAAAATTCAATAATATCAAAAAAGTAGTTTTTGCATCCTCTTGCGCAATATATGGAAACAACAAAAACTTGCCTTTAAAAGAATCTGAAATGCCAAAACCAGAATCACCATACGCAGAAACAAAAATTAAAGCTGAAAATTTATGTAAAAAATATAATATGAAAATAATTTGTCTGAGATACTTTAATATATTCGGCCCTAATCAAAATCCAAATTCACAATATGCATCAGTTATCCCAATATTCATTTCAAAAATACTAAAAAATCAACAGCCTTTTATATTTGGAGATGGAGAACAAACAAGAGATTTTGTTTTTATTAAAGACATAATAAAAGCGAATATTAAAGCTTTATTAAATAAGAACATAAAATATGAAACTATAAATATAGGCTCAGGAAAGGAAACATCAATTAATCAGTTAATAACAAAAATAAATTCTATTTTAGGAAAAAATATCAAACCAATCTATAAAAAAGAAAGAAAGGGTGAAATTAAAAAAATATATGCAGATATCACAAAATTAAAAAATATATTAAACATTACACCAACAAATTTTAATACAGCCTTAAAAGAAACAATAAAATGCTATCAATAATAATACCAGCATATAATGAAGAAAAAAGAATAAAACCAACATTAAATGAGTATCTTAATTTCTATAAAAAAAACACAGAATTCATAGTAGTAAATGATGGCTCAACAGACAACACAGAAAAAATAGTTAAAAGATTTCAAAAAAAATATAAAAATTTAAAACTAATTAACCAAAAAAATCAAGGAAAAGGAGCTGCAGTAATCAATGGAATGAAATATATATTAAAAAATCTTCCTAATTGTAACTTAATAGCTTTTATAGACGCAGATAATTCTATAATACCAAAAGAATTTAATAAATTATTAAAATACACTAAAAATTATGATGTTATAATAGCTTCAAGACATTGCAAGGGAGCAAAAATAGATAAAAAAGAAATTTTATTAGAAAAAATAACTGGTCGTGGATTTAATCTTTTAGTCAAATTAATTCTCGGATTAAAAATAGATGACACCCAATGCGGAGCTAAAATATTTAAAAAACAAGTATTAAATAAAATACTAAAAAAAATAAAACCAGATAAATGGTCTTTTGATATTTCTTTATTATACCATGCAAAAAAGAATAATTTCAAAATAAAAGAAGTTCCTATATTTTGGTATTCTAAAGAAGGCTCAAAATTAAATACAAAAAAAGCAATACCAGGCTTTATTAAAACTCTAATCAAATTAAGATTTCAATAAACATAAATTATTTAAACTTACTAAAAGCCCTTAATTAATATGGACAAACACGAAATACTATGGATAATAATTCTAATAATCTTTGCAGTACTATTGCCAATTATAATAATGAAATTAAATTATAGCTAATAAAAACCATAGTAAAACTTAAATATACATTAAATTCTTTTAATAATATGCCCCAAATAGATTATGTAGCTAAAGATCTTAAAATTAAATATAAATCTATTTTTGATTTATCTGAGCTTTATAAACTTCTTTACAGATGGTTTGAACTTCATGGATATGATTTCCAAGAATTAGAATACAGAGAATCATTAGAAGCTACAGGAAAAAATCTAGAAATTAGATGGTATGCAGAGAAAAAAATGGACGACTATATTAAATTTGTTATTAAACCAACATTTTTAGTTATAGGTTTAAGTAAAGTAGAAATAGAACATGAAGGAGAGAAAGAATTAACAACTAAAGGAGAAGTTGAAATAAGGTTTGATGCCTATCTAATTAAAGATTATAATGATAAATGGAAAGGTCCATTTTTAAGATTCCTAAGAACCTGTTTTGATAATTTTTTAATAAAATCTAGAATTGAAGGTTATGAAGGCCAATTACATGAAGAACTTTATAATTTAATGAGTGAAGCAAAAGCTTTCTTAAATTTACATAGGTTTTAATAATTCTTTAATTATTTCTTTTCAAACCAATTAACACTTTGATCATTCCATATCTTTCTATAATGATAAAAATAATAAGAAAGCTCAGGAACACCCTTTTTAGAAAATATTACTCTATTATTGTTAATTATATCTATTTTTATATACAAAGGCAACTCCTCAAAAATTCTCACATCATACTTATTAGCATTTATTTTCCCCCAAATTTTCAATAACAACCTTGAAAACTCTTTTGGGGTTTTTAAACTTGGAGCTACAACACAAACATCTATATCACTTCTAATAGTTTCCTCTCCTTTTGCATATGAACCATAAAGCAAAACAGCATCTACATCTTTTATATCTCTTAAGAACCTAAAATCTTTTTTAATACCCATTTCTATTTTCCTTAATTTATTCTTTTTTTCAAAATTTTTCATAGGTTTTCACCAATTTTTCCAAAATATTATCTAAACTTTCTATTTTTACTATAATTAAAATATGAAAATATATAAAGATTTTTAATGATATAAACAATAAGCATTATAATTACTAAGGCAATTACATGAACTTTATAATTTAATGAGTGAAGCAAAAGCTTTCTTAAATTTACATAGGTTTTAGTAAAACCCAAAAGTTCTTACCAACTCCTTTTTTAAAAAATATTATTATATAACGAAAATCATTTAAACCTTTATATTTGTTATATCTTATAAAAGTTATTTTATATAAAAGAAGATGTTAAAAAACTATTTAAAATACTTAACATCAGTTTGTAAAAAATTTGCAAATCAGAACAATATTTTTGATATTGTGTTATATGGTTCTGCTGTAAAAGGCAAGCAAGAAGCTAGAGATATAGATATTCTATTAATATTTTTGGAAAATAAACTAAAAGAAAGAACAAATATTGCTCAAAAACTTAAGGGAATCTTAAAAAAGAGAATTAAAAAAATTGATATTAAAACAATAAATCTCCCAGAGTTGTTTGAAAAAGATTTTCTTGCTCGTCAAGGAATCTTTATTGAAGGACATAGTTTATTATACAATATTAAATTTTCAAGAAGGCTTGGTTTTGAAAGCTATTCTCTTTTTACATATAACTTAAAAAATTTAAACCATAATGAAAAAACAAAGTTTACTTATGCATTAATAGGAAGAATAAAAAAAGGAATAATAAAACAGCTTAATGCAATACACCTTGGAAAAGGAGCAATAATTATTCCAATAAAAAATAGTTTAATTTTTGAGGAATTTTTAAAAACATGGAAAATAAATTATAATAAAAAAAACATCCTAATTTCTTTAATATGATATCTACGCAAAAAATTAAAAATATAACAAAGAAAGAAAAAATGAGAATAAGCAAGAAAGCAATAGAAAAATTATTTAATATATTAGAAGAAAAATCAAAAGAAATAATAAGAAAAGCAACAAGAAAAGCTGAATTCTCTGGAAGAGTAATCATAAAGGAAACAGATATTGATAATTCTTAAAATGATGAAAAACAATTATAAATGGATAGCCAGAAAAAAAGATTATCCAAGAGTTTGTCCTAAATGTAAATCTCCTTGTGTTACTAATACGCTAATAGAAAGTAAATTTCTTTATTTACCAACTCCTGTAGTAAGTAGATCGGCAAGTATATAAATAATTAAATTTCGATTTCTAAGAATGGCAACAATGCAAGAAAAAGATTGGATATTGATATGGATTAGTGCTTCATTAAGTGCTGTATTAACAAAATTTTTACCAGAAAAGATTAGTGGATTAGTAGGAAATCCCTTATTAGATACAGTAATAGCTGCTTTAATCTTGGGTGGAATAATTTTAGGGGTTATGTTTATAGGATTAAGAGTTTTAAAGATAGTTTAACCACCAGGATCATCTTCTCTAACTCTATAAAGGACTATTGCAAAGAGTTTAGCAGTTATAACTGGTTTTTCTAATATCCTGCAATATAACTTCAAAGATACACAAATATTAACTAAAACCCATAAATTATACAAACATACAGAAAACAAGAAATAAAACAACCTTATTAAATAATTCTTACTAGTTGTTCTAGGCTTAAAATCATGCTCTAAATTTCTATAACTAGTCTCAATTCCCCATCTTTTACTATATAACCTAAATAAGTAATGTGCTAATTGTTCAGGAATATCCAAATTAGTAATAAATGCTCTCTTAATTCCATCTTCATCATTTACTAATATTAAATTAACAATAGAATCTCCTAAATTAAAATCCTTAATAACTCTTGATTTATTATCCTCAGATTTATCAAACCATTGTTTAACAGGCGAATTCCTAATCATAGGCATAATAAATTTAACATTATTTTCTTTAAGAACATTAATTACATTAGCTCTGTTAAAACCTCTATCTAAATAAACATGCCTTATACTAACTTTAGATTTAGCTCTTTTTATTAATCTGTCAACTAAATCTTCTAATCTATCAAAAGGATGTATAGGAACAGCACTAATTGTGAATCTTCTTCCACTTATTACA